>CAYMYR010000018.1:0-47089 GCA_964394715.1 uncultured Smithella sp. | reverse complement strand
TCCGCAACATTAACCCGGCAAACAAAAGAAATCTTATTCTTGCCGGCCTGGATCATCTTCATCGAAGAACGACCACATTTTCGAAGCCAACCGGTTTGATGCTGGAACCTTCAGATGTCTGTAATCTTCATTGCACCGGTTGCTGGACAAATGATATCCGACATAAAAACAGGTCACGCTATCTGAGTACTGAACATTTTGACAAAATCATGGAAGATCTGGGGGATTATCTCAACATTATCTGGCTATGGAGTTGGGGAGAACCTTTTTTGAACAAAAATATTTATTCAGTGATCCGCAAGGCAAGAGAAAGAAACATCGTGGTGATTTCCAGCACCAACGGCAATGTTGACTGGGATAAACGGGAAGCGGAGGAACTGGTGCGGTCCGGTCTGTCCAAATTGATTTTTGCCGTGGATGGACTGGACCAGGAAACTTATTCCAAATACCGCGTCGGGGGGAACCTGCAGAAAATACTCGAGAATATACTAACATTGACGGAAGCTAAAAAACGCATGGCCAGTTCGCTGCCGCTGATCAACATGAGAATGCTGGTAATGGCGCATAATGAACATCAGACGGATGATTTTTTAAATCTTGGTAAATCTCTCGGAGTGGACATCGTTTCATATAAAAGTTTGTGTGATTATCGCAAGGGTGATTTGAATGCCGATTTCCCCCAAAAGGAGAAGTATCTGCGTTATGATTTGGAAACGTTGCGCAACCCGGCAGCAGATAAAGAATCTTACTATTGCTATCGTCCATGGCGGCGCCTGGAGATCTTCGCTGACGGAGCGGTTACACCCTGTGAATTTGATATGGAAAGAGAGTATTTGTTGGGAAATCTGGACGACAGGGATGTTTCTCTGACGGCGATGTGGAATAACGATATTATGAAGGAATTCCGCCGCCAGTTCATCACAGACATAGACAAAATATCATTTTGTAATTTTTGCCCTTATAAGGGACAAATGGTTTGGGATCCGACTGTTGAGTTCCACTGGCTGACAGAGGAGGCAGTTGGGTGATGCAAAGGACACAGCCCTGCTTCATCATTGCTAGAAAACCCTGATCACCATGATCTGATCGATTTGAACAGGATGCCCCAGGGGAAATTGAACGAAGCGGTTGTTCCCATCGGTACATACGCGTTTCTAGCATTATTCCGGATATATTTTATGCGCCCTGCGCCCCAACACGCTCTTTTTCTTTGAGTATATAGGCCAGCAATTCCCGGCTGAAGGGTTTATAGAGCTGGATATGATCGAAGTTGACCGTTGTATTAAGGCATTGCAGCCTCAGGTAGTCGCCGTCCGGGGCAAGGCAGGGTTCGACCCCGCTGAAGAAAAATCCGAGATCTTCCGCGTCTTCGCAAAGTTGCGGGGTGCCGGCCTGGGCCAAGGGGAGCAAAAGATAGATCGCTTCGGCGCAGGCGATGTCCCTCAGATCTGCGAGCGCCCGCCGAATCTCGGCTTTGGAATCCTGACCGACAATTTCCACGGTGATTGTCCCGGTCCCGTTGCTTCTGTTAAACAAAACATTTACCTTGCCGCCGGGAAGACCGGCTGCCGGAACCTCCTCGGCAAATTCAACATGCAAGTTCAGTAAACGGTAAATCCGCTCTATCATTTCCCGATGGCGGGGCGGAGCATGAACAATGGTTTTGTCAGGCGGGTTGAGAAAGCAATAATGCAGGATCAGGGATTTGCGCTCATCAAATTCATGCGACTCCAACCCCTTGTACAGTCGGACGCGCGGAACATATCCCAGCGCAATGGCGCACGGATGAGCGAAGTCGCCGATGGCTTTCTGGCTGAAGGGATGAACGGTTGTCAGCCGGGTATAGATTCCGACCAGCCCCATTTTCACCGCCTCGTCATAGAGGGCCATTCCCATCAGGTTCAGAACGCTTCGCCCCCTGTGGGCCGGAATGACAACGGCCTGGCTGAGGTCGGCGATCCTGCTGCCGGAGGGAATTTTTAATTCAATGTAACCGACGATGTCGCCTTCCTGATTGACGCCCACCCACGATAGCAATTCGCCGCTCTGGTTTTGTTTGATGAGCTCTTCCGGAAAATACGTAACTTCATTTTCATACGAATAACCGTAGGTGCGGTAGATGCATCGGGCGGCATGAATGGCATCTTCAGGCCGCATCCTCCGTACCGTGTAGGTTTGTTCCGGGGCCTGCGGTGCGTTTTCAGGAAAAGGGGCAAGGTCCCGGGCCGGCAGCTGATCGGTGACATCCCGAACGGAGCGCTTTTTGATCAGTCGCAGTTCTTTGCCAGCCATGCCGTGGCTTATCCACTCCACAGAATCGACCAGCTTTTCGATCAGATAAAGGCCCAGGCCGCGCGTACTGATTTTACCGGGATCGGCCTGGGCAGGCGGCTCATACTTCGGGGCAATTGTGTAGTCGAATGGAAGACCCTGATCGTGAAGGGACAAAATAATTCTGCTGGGGGATATTTCCAGTACCAGGCGGAAGCTTCCTTCCTCCTGCGCATCATAGGCATGCTCGATCGAATTGCTGCATGCCTCTTCCGCCGCCAACGTCAGAAATTCGCTTTCTTCCGGTTGCAATCCGCAGGCAAGGACGACTTCCCGCACAAAGTTCAGGACAGCGGGCAAAAAGGCGCGACGGGAGGGCAACTGGATTTCGGTCCTGACAGGATGGGTCATGCTTTGCCTCACTTTCGGGATCTGCCGACTGCAGCGTATTTTTCTCACAGGTCGCCGGATAAGTCAATTGTCACTTCGCTTTCCGCCAGTCTCAGGCGCGTCTTTACAAAGTATCAGAGGCATGTTACCTTACCGCAAAAGCAGGCAGACATGTTTTCCACGAACCGGATCAGGTAAAGGACGGGTCGCATGAAATTTTCTCAACCCCCGGGAAACAGGAAGTACAATACGCCCGCCGGCGACATCAATGCCTGCGTCCCCTCCCTTTTCTGGCAAATGGTATGGAGCCAGAAGGCGTGCAATCTCAAGCGGGAATGTTCTTCCGTGATTGACGGGTATCATTTCATTACCGAGCCGCAGTATCATGAACTCATCAGGCAGGTCATTGTCCCGATGAATTTGCAGCCGGGAAACACGCTGCTGGAATGCGGATGCGGTTCGGGGGCCTTTTTGCAGGCGGCAAAGCTTGCGTTTCCGGGACTGCAGCTGTTCGGGGTGGATTACTCTGAACCCATGCTGGAGGTGGCCCGCACCAGAATGCCGGAGGTTCGTTTTTTTTCTGGGGACATCCGGAACCTTTCCGGGATAGAGAATGAGTGCTTTGACCATACGGCCGCTTTTGCCGTCCTGTGTTATTTAAACAACGTGGAAGAGGCCGGGCAGGCGCTGGATGAACTGGTGCGGGTGACGCGCGCCGGCGGGTGCATTTTTCTGGGGGATACATCCGATGCCGGCAAAAGGGCGGAGGCGATGCAGTTGCTCCGGGAAATCTGGCATCCCTGTGCTATTCCAGACTACCTGTTTCTGGAGAAAGACTTTTTCCGGCGATATGCCGCCGCACGGAAACTGGCCATCCGCGTCATCGACATGGATCAGCCCGATCTTGACTGGTATCCTCCCCGATCCCTGCGCTATGGCGTCTATTTGTATAAACTTCGGCGTTCCTGACGCCTTCATCAATGCTCAAATATTTTATGAACAATGAAGCCCCGAAAATGATCATACAGACAAGCCGATTCTATAACAGCCTGTCGGCGATTTTTGCCTTTTTACTATGGGGAGGCTGGGCGTATTATGTGAATGCAGGCGCAGATGCGACAAGGGCCTTCATCCCGGCGATTGCTCAGGGAACGGCCAGTTTTGTTATTACTCTGATTATGGTGCACCTGGTCGCCTGGTTTTTTAACCGTCTGCAGGGCAGCTTTTTCCAGTTGCCGTTATCCGTCCTGATGACGGTCGGCATCACCGCAACCGGTTTGACAGCCCTGCACTGGCTTGTCCGGACACCCTGTATTTTTTATACGATTCTTCCGGGAGTCTTTGTTGGACTTATGTTTTGCTGCTACACGGCGTATCGGTTGAGAAAGATCAGCAAAAATCATTTGTGAGTCAAATGATGGTTCTTCTCATCTCATTTGATATCATCTTTTCCACCGGGATGATCGGGTATGCAACCGGCAACGGTCCGGGAATCAGCTTCGCCTGTTTGTTTCGGCAGCTGTCCGGTTGAGAGGAAAGGACAATCCTTATGAAAAAAATACCGCAGCACGGCATCGAACATCAGGAAGCGCTGAAGCAGCTGGCGGCGTTTGCGGCCGGTGACGCCAACTACCGTGAAAGCAAAATCTGGAGCCTTGTGTACGATTTGGGAGAGGCGCATACCTCTTTTCTCAGGGAGGCTTACGGCCTTTATTTTTGCGAAAACGCACTCAATCCACTGGCGTTCAAAAGCCTCAAACGCATGGAAACGGAAGTCGTGCAGATGACGGCGGGACTCCTCAACGGCGACGACCGGGTGTCGGGTGTCATGACTTCGGGCGGGACGGAAAGCTGTCTTTTGCCCGTCTTCGCCTGCCGCGAACGTGCCCGAAAGTTGCGCCGTCTTCCTTTTAAACCAGAAATGATCGCACCCGAAACCATTCATGTGGCCTGGGAAAAAGCAGCCAAATACTTCGACGTAAAAATGGTGCGTGCGCCGGTGGATGAAAACTTTTGCGCCGATGCAAAGGCCATGGAGCGTCTGATCAACCGAAATACGATTCTGCTTTTGGCTTCCGCTCCGTCTTATCCGCACGGCGCAATCGATCCGATTCCCGATCTGGGCGAACTGGCCTTGCGATACAATCTGCCGTTGCATGTTGATGCCTGTCTGGGCGGATTTTTGCTTCCCTTTGTCGAGCGCCTCGGTCATCGCATAACGCCCTTTGACTTTCGCGTGCCGGGCGTAACTTCGATCGGGTCAGATCTGCATAAATACGGATTCAGCGCCAAGGGCGCATCGGTGCTGCTTTACCGTTCGGTGGACGATCTGATGCACCAGTTCTTTATTTACGAGAACTGGCCCGGCGGCATTTTTGCCTCTCCGGCCCTGCTGGGTACACGGCCCGGCGGAGCCATCGCCGCCGCTTGGGGAGCCCTGAACGCCATCGGCATGGACGGCTACCTGAAGATAGCCCGTACCATTATGGAGACGACCGGACGGCTGACCGGTGCTATCGGAGCGATTGACGGTATGAGTGTACTGGGCCGGCCGGCCATGAGCGTCTTTGCCTATACGTCCACCGACCCAGACCTCGATATTTATGCGGTGGCCGATCAACTGGAGGAACGCGGCTGGTGGATTGACCGCCTTCAGCGGCCCGCCGCCATCCATTGCATGGTCATGCCGCGCCACGCTGATGTTGCAGAGGATTATCTGAATGATTTGAAGGCCGCGGTGGACATCGTCCGCGGCAATCCGGTTCTGGCGGCCCGGGGCAATGCCGCCATGTACGGCATGATTGCGCATGTTCCCTTGCGCGGGATGGTTAAATCGAAGGTTGCTGAAATGATGGCCGGCCTGTATGGTCCGGCGTGCAAAATGCCGGCTATGGCGGATGATTCAGGATCGACATCTCCCCTTATGGATAAATTTGTTCGCATGGGATTGAAATTTCTTAAACATCGTCCCGGATCGAAACGCTGAAAGTTTAGTTTACCTCACTAGCCAGAATTAGCCGATTCAGTCGAAAAAGCATAAATTTGCAAAATTCCATTCAAATATGGTTCATCCGGCTAATTTTTGTTTCCTGCTATACGTACGTATAGCTTCCTCATCCTCATGTTGTCAGCATCGACGAAGAATACTAGATTTCAAACCGCAAGAAACACAATTCCGACTGCATTGGGGAAAATAATACATAATTATTTTTCAAAATTTTAAGCTTGAAAAATCAGATTACTTCCGCTACAATCTTACCAGTAAGAACATGAATTTATAAGGAGGATCATATGGCAAATTTGGCAACCACAAAAATGTCTTCCAAGGGTCAGGTTGTCATCCCGGAGGACATCCGGAATAAACTCAACCTACAGGTTGGTTCGCAATTTGTCGTTGTGGGAGAGAGAGATGTGGTAATATTTAAGTCCATCACGCAACCCTCTATGAAAGAATTTGATAAATTGATCGCCAAAGCACGCAAGCAAGCTAAGAAGGCTGGATTGAAACGATCTGATATTCATGAGATAATTGCAAAGGCCCGAGGGCGTAAATGAAAGTAATTCTCGACACAAATGTCTTTATTTCCGGCGTATTTTATGGCGGTCCACCAAATCGAATTCTCAATGCATGGCGTGATGGTAAAATTCAACTGGTCATTTCTCATGAAATTCTTCGAGAATACTTGAGGGTGGGAGAAATATTTGCCGACAAATTCCCCTCAATTGAGTTGCAGCCGATTCTTGATTTGGTAACGATTGAAGCAGAATTACATGTTGCAGAAGACTTGTCGGAGCAAGTTTGTAGTGACCCTGATGATGATAAATTTCTTGCCTGTGCGATAGCGAGTGGAAATAAGCTTATCGTAAGCGGAGATAAGCATCTTGTGAAGGTTTCGGGTTTCCAGGGCATAGAAATTCTAAAACCTCATGAATTTGTCAAAAGATATCTATAAAGATCTATCTGCTGATTGTCTAGATGGCTATGCATCGTCATTATTCGTGTTTGTAATAATAACTCTTTCAAACGGTTATCATCAAATATTTCTATTCATTTTTTCAACTACTTGTAGGTGCTATACGTAAAAAAATGATGATTGCAACTTAGGCGGCACAAGTTCATCATCTATCGGTATTTCCTATTGATTTACAGGAAAGGCGATAGCGATGGACTAAATAGCATCATTGAGATTCAGAATTCTTCTAAAACCTCACTAAAGATCATGAAAAATCATACCGAAGGTTAGCAATAGGGTAGCATAAAATAAAAAAGGGATTAGACGATTTGCCTAATCCCTTGTTATTATTGGCGCGCCCAGGAGGATTCGAACCTCCGACATCCAGATTCGTAGTCTGGCGCTCTATCCAGCTGAGCCATGGGCGCGTTTATTTCACAAGACGAGGCAGCCCTATAGCACATTATTGGCGCGATGCAAAATGAAAATATGGCTGCATTAAGGAACGGAACAACTGTCCCGGGACTGCTTTTGTTCCGTCGCAGGGCTTCCGGTTGGCTCAACCATCATCTGTACAAGTCTGCAAACAGGTCCCATCCGGGATCCTCTTTCCAGTCATACTCGATTTCAATACTGCTTTGTTTTGCGACCTGATGGCCCAGCAAATCTGCAATGAAGCCAAATGTCATGTCCATTCCGGCACTTACCCCGGAGCTGGTGTAAATATTACCATCCTTCACCCACCTTGCCTTTTTGATCCATTGCACTTCAGGAGATTCCTGGATCGCCCAGGAAAACAAACGCTTGTTTGCGGTCGCATTTTTGCCTTTTAGCAATCCCGTTTTTGAAAAAAGAATAGAGCCGGTGCAGACCGTCAGGATGTATTCGGCTTTCATTGCCAGGGATTTCAGATCATTGATATATTGCTCATCTCTGAGCAGGTCAACCACACCAAGCCCGCCGGGAATCAGCAGGACGTGTCCCGATCCGGAAAGGACAGAAAGGGGTTCCGTGACAACAGGGACGTTTTGTGTGCTGTTGATGACGCCTCCTGTTTGAGAGATAAACCGAAGGTTGAAATGGTCCTTGAGCCTTCCCAGAATTTCAACAGGCCCAAACACATCCAGCGTTTCAAAATTCTGAAATAACATGGTGATCACATTTTTCATTTCTTTCGCTCCGATTTGAGAATTACAGGATTTGCACCGCGGACAGAATTTGTCAAAACAATCCGGCCCGCGCTTTTCAGGTCTTTGAGGTAAAGAATTTTTTCCCTGGCATGGAGCTTTCGGATCATCACCTGTCTGGCAATGCCGTTTAATAATCCGCAGGACAGAGGCGGTGTGTACCATTTGCCTTTGGACTGGATGAAGATATTCGAGATTGCGCCTTCGGTGATTTCATTTTTTTCATTTTGAAAAACAACATCAAAATATCCCCGTGCCGAATATTTTATGAATTCTTCATCGTACAGTTTCCGCTGCGTCGTCTTGTGATATAAGAAGGGATCGGTGGAATCTGTTTTATGCCGGGACACGGCGACCAGCAAAGACGAGGCGGGCCCTGAAGAAGCCGGCTGATGCCGGATCAGAAAGTCCCCATCGGGTTTCAGAAGCAAGCGCAGGCGAATGCGGCCGGACTGTTTTGCCGCGTAAGCCTCCAGCGCGGTTTTTATCTGATCAACAGGGCATGCGATGGAAAAATAGCGGGCCGATTTTTTTAAGCGCTGCAGATGACGGCCTAAATATTTTATCATTCCGTTTTCAAGAAGCATGGTTTCAATGAGAGCGAACTCCGGCATGGTTTCTCTCAGAAATGCTCCCTTGAGTCCGCATTCCTCAAATTCATCTTTCGGCCGTGAATCATAAACAATGCCCCCTCCGACTCCCATCCGTGCCTCATATTGATTGCCGGACTGACGGCAAAGATCGATAGTCCGGATGGCAACGTTAAAAACGGCCCGGCCATCCGGGGCAAAGTAACCTATGGCGCCGGTGTAAATGTTTCTTGGCCCTTGCTCCAGATCGCTGATGATTTTCATGCTCCGGATCTTTGGCGCTCCGGTCACAGAACCGCAGGGAAAAAGACTTTTCACCATATCGTACATTTTGATTTGCGGCCGGAGTTTTCCGGTAACGGTGGAAGTCATCTGCAGCAGGGTTTCATACTTTTCCACTTCGAAAAGTTTTTTTACTTTCACGGAACCGGGCAGACAAATCCGCCCCAGGTCGTTTCGGAGCAGATCGACAATCATGACGTTTTCGCTTTTATTTTTTTCGTCATGGCTCAGCCAGCGTGAAGACGCCGAAAGCGGGGAAGTGCCCTTCATCGGTTT
Organism: uncultured Smithella sp.; assembly: GCA_964394715.1. GTDB lineage: Bacteria > Desulfobacterota > Syntrophia > Syntrophales > Smithellaceae > UBA8904. The sequence continues at coordinate 38,140 of CAYMYR010000018.1, read as the reverse complement.
AACTATGATGTTTCCCCTGGCATCGACGCGGAAAAAAAGTTCCGGAGAAAGGGAAATGACGACATGGCCGTCAAAGCGGATGATCGCGGAATAGGAAACTTTCTGAGACTGCTTGAGGCGCTCGTAAAAACCGGCAACATCCCCGATGAAATGAAAATCATACCCGGAAGTGTAATTGATCTGGTAAGTTTCTCCTTTCGCAATGCAGGTTTTGATTTTCCGGATTGCTCTTTCGTACGGTCCAAAATCGATGGCCAGCCGGGGTTGGGAAAAAAAGAAAGGCGGGTTTTCATGTTTTTTGTCGCGGGGTAATCGCTTCAATGGTTCACGATAAACTCCGAACCACAGCAGGGGGTAGTCGGTTTTCGGGCAGTATTCGCTCAGGGATTCTTCAAGAAAATAGCCCAGCTCGTAGGCAAAAAAACCGGCCAGGTAAAAGCCTTTTTCCCGGCGGTCTTCCATTTGCCGGAAACACTTCTGCAGATCCGATGGTTTTCGGCAGGTGATGACTTCCACCGGTTTGGTGAACAAAAAGTTTCGGGAATTATCTTTGTCCCTGCGGAGGGTTTCCAGCAGGACAATGTTGTTTGTCAAATTCATGCCGGATCTTTAGCATTCTTTTTCTGGAATTTTCAATCATATTGACCAATTTTCTTGACTTGGCAAGAACTTGTTTTTATATTTTCATGGTGATTCGGTTTTAAGAAAAGCTTGCCGGGGATACAATCCCTTTAACGTTGTGAGGCAGTCTCTTGAAAGTCCGGCTGATCCGGCAGGTCACGTGGTCAAAATCCCGGCCGCCCGGTTCAGTGATATCTGATGGAAAATATTAAAGATGAATGAACCCGCAACATTAAATGATCTTAATGATCCTGTGATGGACCATGCCAATACCGATTTCGTGGCGGTCTACACGCACAACAGCATTGGCGAAGCGCTGGAGAGCATCCGCCGCAGCCAGACGGAATCGACGATTCTCTATTTTTATGTCCTTGATGATGAAGGCCGGCTGAAAGGCACGCTGCAGACCAGAAGGCTGCTGACTTCTCCAACGGATACGCTTGTTGAATCGATCATGGCCACAAACCTGATTGCCATACCGGATTCCGCGAATTTAATGGAGGCGCTGGAGTTTTTCATTCTTCACAAATATCTCGCATTTCCCGTTGTGGATGAGGACGGGAAAATGCGAGGAGTCATTGATATCAATGTCTTTACCCAGGAAATGATCGACATGGAAGAGCGCGAGCAGGTACACAGCGTCTTCGATACCCTGGGCGTGCAGATCGCGGAGCTGCGCAATAAATCTCCGCTTAGCGTGTTTCGTTACCGTTTCCCATGGCTTCTGGCCACCATCACCAGCGGAACCGTCTGCGCTCTGCTGGTCGGACTTTTCCAGGCAACCCTGGCCGAAAGCCTGATCCTGGCGTTCTTTCTGACGCTGGTCCTGGGGCTGGGGGAAAGCGTTTCCATGCAGACCATGGCCATTACCGTCCATTATATGCATCACCGGGCTTCACAGCCGGGCTGGTATTTCGACGTACTGCGCAGGGAATTGACGAGGGTTTTTTTGCTGGCTGCCGCCTGCGGGTCCATTGTGGGATCCATCGCTTTTGTCTGGAAGCGCGAACAGGCGGCAGGCCTCGTGATTGCCTGCGGCATCATGGCATCGCTTATGCTGGCGGGATTTATCGGGGTGAGCGTACCTGCATTATTGCACAAGCTGAAGCTCGATTTGCATCTGGCCTCGGGGCCTCTGACACTGGCCTTTGCCGATATCTGCACGATTGCCTCCTATTTTTCACTGGCTGCTTTCATTCTGGGCAGGTAATTTTTTTGGGAAATTTTAAAATCAGACAGGCAAAGCATCCTTCTAGTGATGCTGGTGGTCCGGATGATCGTTTTCCGGAGTGCAGCACAGAAGCTGACCGTGGTTGCAGCTCACGCATTCGAACTGAAGCGTCGGGTGATCGATGTGAAATTCGTCCGCCAGTGTTTTACGCACTTTACCCGCCAGTTCATCGACACGGCCCAGCATTTGATCGGGGACGGTGATGTGGACGGCAAGGGCGATGCTTTCATTGGACGGATTCCAGACGTGCAGGTCATGGATTTCCAGGATGCCGTCGATGGATTCCAGGGATCTTTGAACTTCTTCCAGGTCAATCCCGGGCGGTGTCGCATTCATCAGGATGAGAAAACTGTCTTTTAATAACCCCCAGCCGCTGTATAAGATCATGGCGACAATCAGCCAGGAAAAAAGCGGATCCAGCCAGTACCAGGGTTTAAACATCCAGAGTATTCCTAGAGCTGCAACGCCCAGTGAAGTGGCGGCATCGGCCATCATGTGGAGAAACGCGCTTTTCATGTTGAGATTGACTTTTGATCCCGCGTGCAGAAGCAGGGCGGAAAGAATATTGCCGGCAAAACCGAGCAGGGCAATCCAGATCACCAGTTGTCCGGCAATCGGCTGCGGTTCGCGGAATCTTCCCCAGGCCTCGGCGGCAATATAAAAGCCCGCTCCGTATAACAGGGCCACGCTGAACAGGGTGGCAAATATTTCCACGCGCTTGAAGCCGAAAGTGTGTTTGAGCGTAGGCGGGCGTTTCCCGATCACCAGAGCGGCGTAGTTAATCACCAGCGAGACGAAATCGCCTAAATTGTGCAGGGCGTCGCTGATCAGCGCCATGCTGCCGGACAGGATGCCGCCGTAAATCTGCACGGCCGGAATGAGCAGATTTATCAGCATGGAGGCAACCAGACGGTTCCCCCATGATTTTTCGTTGTGATGATGGTTATGCCGCGTTGTTGTCATCATTGCTTCCGTCCAGAATCTTCAGGCCCAGGTCAATTGCGTTGTGGCTTCCAAAGAGCACCAGCTGATCCCCCGCCCGAAAAATAAAGTCTGCCGGCGGGTTGGTGATGGTCTGGTTGTCGCGAATGATGTTGATAATCATTGCCCCCGATTGTGCCTTCAGATTGACGTCTCGGATGCTTTGCCCGATAATCGGATTTTTGGTCGCGATGAAATAGGTCTCAATGGTGCCCTGCGCCAGAAGCTGGCTGATCTGATCGAAGGCTTCCTGGGTGTACCGCACCTCCCTCAGAACTCCGTAGGATTTGTTCCGGATGATGTTGCCCTGGGCCAAAATGATGCTGTTGGGGATGTGAAACATTTTAAGAACCCGGCTGAAGATCTGGATGGATGTTTCAAACTCCTCGGGAATGACGTCGTCGGCCCCCAGCGCCAGCAGGTCTTCAATGTCAGCGAGATATTTTGTGCGGACAATCACATGCAGGTTCGGATTGAGCGCCTTGGCGTTAGAGAGGCAGGTTTTGGTGAGGAAACGGTCGGAAATGGCGATCACCATGACGCGCGCCGCTTCCACGTTCGCGCGGCGCAGGATTTGCACGCTGGCCGAATCTCCCCAGATCGTGTTTTTATCCCCCTTCTTTTTGGCCTTTCTGATTTTCTGTAAATTAAGATCGATGACGGCGTAGTCAATCGCGGTATCCTTTAGGACCCGGACCAGATTTTTCCCGTTGAGGCCCATGCCGCAGATGATGACGTGATTTTTTGCACTGATGCGATGGTTTGACGCGGCATCATCGGTCACCTTGTACAGCTGATTCCGGGTCAGAATATAATAAACCGCTGAAACCAGCAGGGGCGTCAGGATGAAAGTCAGGACCGACGCGCCGATGAATGTCTGATAGATCTGATCGGAAATGATATTGTTTTTGAAGCCCTGGGACGCCAGGACAAAGGAGAATTCGCCGATCTGCGACAGCAGAATGCCGGACAGCAGCATCACGCGCAGCGGATAGCCGAGCAGCCGGACCAGACCGAACACGACGGTCGCTTTGATCAGAATGATGAAAAAGGAAATCAGAATGATGTATACTGCGTTTTCCCGCAGAAAATCCAGGTTGAGAATCATGCCGAACGAAACGAAAAATACGGACAGGAAGACATCCCGGATCGGGTTGATGTCGCTGAGGATCTGATGTGTAAATTCCGTGTCGGACAGGGCGAGCCCGGCAAGAAACGCGCCGATGGCCAGCGAAAGGCCCAGAGATTCCGTGATCCAGGCGATACCCATCGCGATGACCACGGAGGCGATGACCAGCACGTCGCGCATTTTCATGTTGACCAGTTTCTCCAGAATAAAAGGGATAATATAGCGCGCCGCAATCAGGAGGCAGACGATGATCAGAATGGATTTGGCCAGCTTCCAGAGGATCGTCAGGGTGTCGGGTCCGCTGTTTCCGGCCAGAAACGGAATCAGCAGCATCATCGGTACAACCATCATATCCTGAAAAAGAATGACGCCGATGGAAATTCTTCCCTGAGGGGAATTTTCGTCGCTGCGGTCTTTCAGAATCTTCAGGATCAGGGCCGACGAGCTGTGAACCAGGATAAAGCCGATAAAAATGGATTGGCCAACACTCAGCTGCAGGGTCAGGCCGATCGCCATGCCCACAATAAAAGTGCACAGGATCTGCAGGCCGCCCGTCAGGAGAATTTCCATGAGGTGTTTCAGAAAACGGTTCAGCTGAATTTCGATGCCGATGGTGAAAAGCAGAAAGGCAACGCCGATATCTGCCATCAGCTGGATGCCGGCAACGTCGTCAATCAGTTTCAGGCCGAACGGCCCGATGAGGATGCCGGTAATCAGAAACCCGATGATGGAGGGCAGCTTCATTTTATTGAAGATGTATATGACAGGGATGGAGAAACCGAGAATGATGATCAGCTGGTGAAAAAATTTCAGTCCATCCATAAGAATTTCCGATCGTTTAAGGCCGTTTTTGGGCGACGGTTATGCGCGTTTTGCCCCTTTTGGGTAGTTTAAGTATCTCTTTTCATATATTTATCATTGATTGGGAAATTTTCCAATCAAACATATTGACGAATAATTTTGATTGACAAAACCTCCGTGAAAAATTAATATGCAGCCAAATCCTTTATTTAACGGTGTTTTGCAATGAAGATGATTGTCCCTGTGGAAATAATAATTACCGGCATCATTATTTGCTTCCCCTCAGGAGGCCCGGCAGTGGAGTAGCTGTATATTCCCATAAAAAAACCAAACCGCTGCCAGGGAAACCGGGCAGCGGTTTTTTTATGAAAGAGAGGCATAAATGACGAAAAACCAGATTTTCATTTACGACACAACCCTGCGCGACGGTACGCAGGGTGAACAGGTCACCTTTTCCGCGGAGGAAAAACTGCGCATCGCCAGGCGACTGGACGATGTTCACTTCCATTACATTGAAGGCGGGTGGCCCGGGTCCAATCCAAAAGACATGCGTTTTTTTGAAATGGCAAAAGAGGTGAAGTTTAAAAACGCGAAGTTGACCGCCTTTGGCTCCACCCGCAAACCGCATATTCGTCCGGAAAACTGTCCGAATCTCAAGGCGCTGATCAAAGCGGAAACACCCGCCGTGGCCATTTTCGGTAAAACCTGGGATCTGCATGTCACGGAAATTTTAAAAGTAAGCCTTGATGAGAATCTGGCTATGATCAGCGACTCGATTTCCTATTTAAAATCAACAGGCAAGGAAGTGCTGTTTGATGCGGAGCATTTTTTTGACGGTTACAAGCATAATCCCCGCTACGCCGTGCGGGTCGTCAAGACCGCTCTGAAGGCGGGCGCGGACAGGATTGTATACTGCGACACGAACGGCGGCACCATGTCGCATGAAATTACTGAAATCATCAAAAAGATTTCCTCAGTCATTCCAGTTGAGAAGGCGGGGATTCATGTTCATAATGACTGCGGCCTTGCCGTCGCCAATTCCATCGCCGCTGTACGCGAAGGGATCCGGATGGTGCAGGGAACGGTCAACGGCTATGGCGAACGTTGCGGAAATGCGGATTTGGTCCCCTTGATCGGTAACCTGCAGATCAAGATGAAAATGAATTGTCTGCCGCCCGAATCCATCCGGCAGCTCACCAATCTTTCCCTTTTTATCAGCGACGTAGCCAATATTCCACCGTTGATGTCACGTCCGTTTGTCGGACGCAGCGCGTTTGCGCACAAGGGAGGGGTTCATGTCAGCGCCGTGGCAAAAAATTCACTGGCTTACGAACACATGGAGCCTGAACTGGTCGGCAACAGCCGGCGCGTGCTGGTTTCCGATATGGCGGGCAAAAGCAATATTTCCTATAAAGCGAAGGTTCTGGGCATTGACCTGGACAAGAAAAACGCCCTGGATAAAGTTGTTCACGAGGTCAAGCTGATGGAAGATAAAGGATTTCAGTTTGACGCGGCTGACGGATCGCTGTCCGTCCTGATGAAAAAAGCCATTGGTGAGTTTGTAGAGCCTTTTCACCTGGAATGTTTCAGCGTGGTCACCTCGCGCACTCTGGAAAACCCCTGCCTTTCTCAGGCCACCATTAAGATTTCGGTGGAAGGAGAGGAGGAGTTGACGGCCGCGGAAGGCAATGGCCCGGTGAACGCACTCGACCATGCCCTGCGCAAGGCGCTGACGAAATTCTATCCGCAAATCAAGGAAATGCACCTGGTTGATTTTAAAGTTCGCACGCTGGAAGGTTCGGAGGGTACGGCGGCGGGTGTCCGGGTTTTACTGGATTCTACGGACGGTTCTGAGCTCTGGAGCACCACGGGCGTTTCCGAAAACATTATTGAAGCCAGTTGGCAGGCGCTGATCGACAGTATTGAGTACAAGCTCAGCAAAGACAAGAAAAAGAAATGATAAAAGGCCCTTCAACGGATATTTTGTCTGTTGAAGGGCTGATATAGACGAGAACCGCTTATGCCGTCTTGTCTGCATGCTGGAGTCACGACGTTGTTTAACTTGATCTTTCAAGGGTGACAATCACCACCAAGATCCTGCGCTTCTTTTTTAAATTCGTCTCCAGTGACATGACTCATTACGAGCACAGCAGTATCTCTTTGTATTAATTTAACGCCGGTGATCAGCATTGTCAACCGGCCTGCCCCCGAAAGAAGAATCCTTTCTCAGGTAAGTTTTACGATTTTGGGTTTCACGAGCCTCTCAAAATCCTGATAAGACATCCGGACAAGTTCCGAATGCGAACAGGCATTGAAAAAGATATCATCATCTTCCCCGAGATGCTGGTCCACGTAGACATCCATTCCATAAAGGTTGCCGAAGGGTGGCATGGCGCCTACCTCGCAATCCGGAAACACATCCTTGAATTGTCCTTCCGCGGCAAGCCTTATCTCTTTCGCGCCGATTTCCTGTCGAAAATGATCAAAATCTATCGAGCGGTTAGCCGGCATGACGGCCATGGCCATCTTTCCTTCAATGAAGACAATAACGGTCTTGGCTACCTTATGCCCTTTGATGTGCAAAGACTGGGCAACTTCCCGGGCCGTATAGGCTGGCGAATGTGCTATCTTCAAATATTTAACCGACTCGCTGTCAAGAAACTCTTTCAATTTTCTGGCTGGCATAAAAGGCCTCCTTTCAATCTTGTCGTTGGGGTTAACGGTTTCCAAAACCTGTTCTGTTAAAAATAGCAGAATCAAAAACTTTCACAACATCAGGAGGGGAAGGAAAAATAAACAGGATCAACTACGACATTCAATTTTTTATTATGATAACACAAAAAAACCCAACAGAAAAATGAAAACAACAGTTGCAATTCAGTGCGGTCATGGATCCCGAAAAGGCCATTAAGGGTGAAGGCGGGTCAAAGAAACAGTTTCTAAATATACGTAGGAATAAAGCATCAGGATCATCAAAGAATAGGGAATCGGTGTCTGAAAAATCAATATTTGCCGGAAATGCACGATATCATGCAGATATTTTGTAAATGAAAGGGTAGATATAGTAGTGCGTGTCCGGGTTTTACTGGATTTCACGGACGGGTCCGAACTCTGGAGCGCCATGGGTGTTTCCGAAAGCATTGTTGAAGCCAGCTGGCAGCTCCTGATCGGCAGCATTGAGTACAAGTTCAGCAAAGACTGGCAAAAAAGGTAATTTTTTCTTTTTTATTAAATCCATATACGGCCATTGCACAATCTTATGATTGCTGGTATAAGGGGCGCCGGTGAAGATGGTTACAGAAAAACGAGGGCCAGGCGGTGTTATCAATTAACAGCCAGAATCCGCAAATGCGCCTGATTTCAAAAGCGGTGGAAGTTTTGCGGGACGGCGGAGTAATTATTTATCCTACAGACACAGTTTACGGATTAGGCTGTAGTCTGTCTAATAAAAGAGGCATTGAAAAAATATACGAAATTAAAAGAAGAAACAAGAAACGTCCGCTTAGTTTTGTTTGTTCCGACCTGAAGCACATCAGCCAGTATGCCATGGTTTCAGATTACGCCTATAAAACCATGAAGAGGTTTTTACCAGGACCTTATACGTTTATTCTTGAGGCGTCGCGTCTTGTTCCGAAAATCATTTTGCCCAAAAGGCCGACCACCGGAATCCGTGTGCCGGACAATCAGATTTGCCTGGCTTTGATCCGGGAATTGGGACAGCCGATCATCAGCACCAGCGTGCAGACGGAGGACGGAGAGGATCTTGGTAATCCATCGCTCATCGACGAATATTTCGGAAGGATCGTCGATTTAGTGATCGACGGCGGGACCATTGTTCCCGAACCGTCCAGTGTTGTCAGTCTTGTGAATGACACGATCGAACTAATTAGAATTGGCAAAGGCGATGTAAGCGCCTTTCAATAAATATACAAGGTTGCACCGTTGAAATTTGCGTGCCGGCAGGGCATCCGGCTCCTGCCATGAGCGCGCATTTCAGCAAGCAGCCGAAAAGGACCATTATGAAACACATTATGCTCGTGAATGCCGTGCACAAGGAACAGATGCGCATGGCGACGGTTGATGAGAAGGGCAAGCTCATTGATTTCAACATTCAGATGACTGTCCGGGAACCAATCACCGGGAATATTTACAAAGGGAAAGTGCTGAAGGTTGAAAGGGGGCTGCAGGCGGCTTTTGTCGATTACGGCGGCGTCAAGGACGGCTTTTTGCCTCTTCGGGATGTAAGCCCCGAATATCTCACCGAGCCGGAGAACGGTCAGGCCGGCGGCAGGCCGGTTCTCAAAGTGGGACAGGAAATCATCGTTCAGGTCGTCAGGGAAGTCATAGGCAATAAAGGTGCCCTGCTGACATCCTACATCTCCCTGCCCGGAAGATACCTCGTTTTACTTCCCAATAAACTATGCGGAGGCATATCGCGTAAAATCGAAAGCGAAGAAGACCGGCAAAAAATCAAAACGCTGATGGAACAGATCAAAGTCCCGGAAGACATGGGGTTTATTGTCCGTACAGCCGGCATCAACCGAACCAAGCCGGAAATCCAGCGTGACTTCCAGTTTATGATGCGCCTGTGGAGGGAAATTTTCAAAAAAGCCGGCAGTGTCCAGGCGCCCGTTTGCCTTTATCAGGAAACAGATTTCGGCGTGCGTTCGCTGCGTGACTACCTGACCCAGGAAATCGATGAAATTCTGGTTGATGAAATTGAAACCTTCCGCAAAATGCGCGCTTATTTAAAAGCGGTTGCTCCCCGTCATTTGCGCATCCTGAAAAACTATAAGGATAAAATCCCGATTTTTGAACGCTACGAGCTGGAGGAACAAATCCGCGTAATTTATCAGGAGCGCGTTGAGCTGAAATCCGGCGGCTACATCATCATCAATCCCACGGAAGCAATGATCACCATTGATGTCAATTCCGGCCGCGGATCCAACAAGAGGAATATCGAAGAAACTGCTTTCAAGACCAATGTTGATGCCTGTGAAGAGATTGCCCGTCAGCTGCGCCTGCGCGACCTTGGCGGTTTAATTGTGATCGATTTTATCGATATGATTGATAAAAAGCATATCGCGGAAGTGGAAAAAGCGTTCAAGAAAGCGCTGAGCGTCGACAGGGCAAGAATTCAGCTCTCCCGTATTTCCAAGTTCGGATTGCTGGAACTGTCCCGGCAGAAGAAGCAGTCCACGATTCAGGAAATCAGTTACATTACCTGCCCGTACTGCAAGGGCAGCGGACTCAGGCCTTCCCTGGAATATGCCTCGCTGGGAGCTTTTCGCAAGATCGAATCGGAAACGGTCAAAGGCATTTACTCGGAGCTGAAAGTCAGCCTGCCGCATGAAATTGCTTTTTATATTCTGAATAATAAACGAAGTGAGCTGATCAAGCTGGAAACCACTTTCGGTGTCTGCGTCCATATCGAAGGAAAATCGGACATGGCGTGGGACAAACTTGAAATAGAGCAGTCGATTAAAGAGCAGACGCTGGAAGCAAGTGCGATGCAGGAGGTCCCTCTGCTGCAGGCAGCCGAAAATACTGAGCCGGACAGGGATCAGGCCACTACGCAAGAAGCGACGGATACGCCAACCAGCGGCCCTGAAGAGCCTGCCAGGAAGAAAAGCCGTCGCCGTCCGCGTCACCGTAAAAAGAGATCTGCAGAACCGGCAACGGACAATGTGCCGGCGGATGAGGCAAATCCGGGGTCTGCGGCTGAAAACGTTTTGCCACCGGTTCCCCGGTCGATGAAACCTCAATTCCCTGTCAAACCGCTTAAGATCGTCAGCGCCCTTCCGGATGAATTTTATCCGGTGGAGCTGGGCGAAGATGTCTTTGCTGATGAACCGGGCAAGGATGATACGGACGAGGATAAAGGGGATCAATGAATGGCGCCTTGGCCACACTATCCGATCAGTCGGTTTTCCGCCGGTTTATGAAGCCCAAGGAGTCATACCCATGGCCGATGAAATCATGAAAAGTCTTTATCGGATTGTCGTGCCTCTTCCGAACAGTCCGCTTAAAGACCTCAATTCCTACGTCATCAAAGGTGAAGACCGCAACCTGATCATCGATACCGGTTTCAACCGAAGCGTCTGTTATGAAGCCATGCAAAAAGGCCTGGCCGAACTGGACATTGATCTGGACAGGACCGATTTCATGCTGACCCACATGCATGCCGATCACACGGGGCTTGTGCTGCGGCTGGCATCGGAAACCAGCAAAATTTATTTCAGCAGGATTGATGCGAGGGTGTTCGATAAAGACATCAGCTGGCAGCCGATGATCGACTTTGCCGAAATGAACGGGTTTCCTGCAGGTGAACTGCAAAAGGCAATTGCCAGTCATCCGGGCCTGAAATACTCTCCACAAGAGATTCCGGTTTTTACCCTTGTCGACGACGGGGATGTGATCGAATGCGGTTCCTATCGACTGCGATGCGTGGCTACGCCGGGACATACAAAGGGGCATATCTGCCTTTACGAAGAGGCTAAGAAAATCTTCTTTTCCGGCGATCATGTTCTCTTTGACATTACGCCGCACATCGAGTCATGGGCCTATGACACGAATTCACTGGCCGATTATATGGCCAGCCTCGATAAGGTCTATGATTTGCCCGTGGATCTCGTACTGCCCGGACACCGGAATTTCAAGGGAAGCCTGAAAGAAAGAATTGACGAATTGAAAATCCATCACCGCAAACGCGCCGATGAAGTGCTGAAAGTTCTGGGAAGTGAAACGCTAAACGCCTATGCCATTGCAGCTCGCATGAGCTGGGACATTGACTGTGAAACCTGGGAAGATTTCCCGATTGCCCAGAGATGGTTTGCAACCGGAGAAGCCATCGCCCACCTGCGCTACCTGGAGGGCGAGGGCCGGATCACCCGCGATGCCACGGAAAAGATTGTCACCTTTAGTATACGGCTATAAAGATGTCTGTAAAAAACTGAAAATCAGCGAAGTGATATTTTAGAGCTTCTGTAATGCCTTTCGCAAGCTTAATTCAGGAGCTCCGCCTTTCTTCACGAGATTGTCAATTTCAACCTTCATTTCCATCACATTGCGTTTCATGTTATCAAATCAGCAAACGGCACTGCCGATGATTTCAACTTTGTTTCGTCCGCCTTCTTTCGCTTTGTATAATGCCTCATCAGCTCTTTTTACAATGGGTTCGATGTTTGTATCGCCAGCACACGCATCTGTCAGTCCGATGCTTATGGTAATATTTTTATCAGTGGCGAACCCGGAATTTCCCCCCAGATTGCGTTCTACCGTCTGCCGTATCCTTTCCGCCAGAACTGCGGCTTTTTCAAGATTCGTACTGGGTAAAAGGATCATGAACTCTTCTCCGCCATAACGTCCCAGGACATCGTAAGTACGAACGGAGTTCTTCAGGATCTTTGCGAGCTCCCGGAGAACGTCATCACCTTTTAAGTGACCGAAATTGTCATTGATTGACTTGAAATGATCCACATCCAGCATAATGCAGCAGAGTTCTGTCCCAGATCTTTTTGACCTTTCCAGTTCTTCCTTGAATCTTTCCATGAGATGCCGCCGGTTGGATATTTCTGTCAGGAGATCCGTTTTGGACATCCTGTCGAGTAAAGCCCGCGCCTCATCGAGTTTGGCCCGTAATTGGCGGAATAACAGGTAAATAATGGTGATGAGAAGAAAGGCAGTTATTATCGTCAGTACAAAAATGGCCAAAAGATTCAATTTTAACTGTTTTGTTATATAGTCAATATCGAACCACACGCTGATGCCTCCCCTGACGTCGCCCTCCTTGTATCCCTGGGAAGCATGACATTGGAGGCAGGACTTCTCTACAAAAAGAGGGGCCATATAATGGAAACGAGTGCGACCGTCTTTGATCGCGTCACTGTAAAATTCTTTTTCCTGCCTTTTTTCAAAAAGTTCCAGGGCCTGCTTTTCAAAAGTGTTTGGAGCATTTCCTGGGTTCAGGGGTTTCAGACTTGTAATGTGAAAAAAGAACAGATTATTCTTCTGTGATAATTCAGAAATCTCCCGGGTCATCAGGGCGGGATTTTTCTTGGTATAGATTTTCCCGTCTGTCGAACGGATGTCGGGATTGACAAGGTAAGGATTGGACTCCATGCCCGGCGTCTTCTCCACGTATACACCACCATGAATCGCATTCCACTTTCTTGTTACAACAATTCCGTCGAAATGTGCCTTGGCTCTCGAAAGAATCGACGCTCTGATCAAATTGTTGTTTCTGATGGCCATTCCGAGGTAAATGGCTGATACGCCGAGGGCAATGATCAGGCCCACGGCGATGATGAAGTTCCTGTAAGCTTTTGATTCCTTGATATCCATATCCTGTCACCTCATGTGGAGTAACTTTCCGCAGCTGTTTTGAAAATTCAAGAAACACTTAATGTAAGATAGCTTGCCCAAAAAAGATTATATCTCCATTGCTGTTTATGTTCCAGAAGGGATTTCAGGAATGTCCAGACATTGATAATGGTGGAAAAGCGTTGAAGAGATATGACGCCTGTGAAAACATTCAGGTGCGTTTGCTTCCCGGAAAGAAGAACCCTGCGAACCTCCGTCATGAAATCAGATCATTGTTTCTGACTGGCACAAGTGAATGAGAAACTTTTGGGTGATCGGTGATTGAAAATAAAAGATCGGAAGCATCTATCAAAAAGAAAAGCGGTGAATGGCGAAAGCCATTCACCGCTTTTCCCAAAGTCATTCTAGAAGAAGATCATGCCCAGCGCTTCCGCAATACACGCCGGTTTGTCCTGTCCCTCAATTTCGATTGTATGAGTCTGCTTGACCAGTACTCTGTTTCCCGGCTTTTGTTCCAGGCCGGTAAGGACAATCCGGTCGCGGATTTTAGAACCGGATGCCACGGGGGTGATGAAGCGCACCTTGTCCAGTCCGTAATTGATGGCCATTTTGGCCCCTTCAACTTTCAGGGGGACCTGATAGCTGAAAAACGGCAGATGCGAAAGCGTCAGAAATCCATGCGCGATGGTTTTTCCGAAAGGCCCCTTTGCAGCCTTTTCAGGATCCACATGAATCCACTGGTGGTCTTTGGTGCTGTCGGCAAACTGGTTAATCTGTTCCTGTGTCACCTCTGTCCAATCGGAAACAAAAACCTCTTTTCCGATCCATTTCTCCATGTCTTTCAATGCGGATTCGATAGACATTTCAAATTTCTCCTTTATGGTTTCGGTGAAAGCTTGTTAACCCTTGTCAACGGTTTTCCGGCATTAGTGTTTTAATCAAGCGCCGCGTTTACTTTGGCCTGTGCGGATTTTGCCTCCTTCATGATTCTTTCAAAAAGCTCCGCAACCGTCGGCTGATCGTGAATCAGACCCTGCACCTGGCCGACCGGCAGAACGCCTGTCTTTGAATCGCCGTTTTCGGTGGCCACCCGAATGGCTTTGAAGGCGTTGGCCATGAAGGCAAGCTGCCTGGCATTCTTGTAACCGGATAACAGCACGCCGAGGAAGAGTTTGAAATAGGGCACGCCCATTTGCTTTGCGATATCCTGCGAGTTGAAAAACGCGGCGGGCCAGCTCAGGCCTTTTTTGATAGCGTGTTTTGCCGCGTCCGTTTTCATTACACGGCATAAAATACCGTCAAAGCGTTTTGAAAACAGCGTGTCGTAGACATCTTTTTCCAGGGTAAGCTTTTTGAAGTTTTCATGCAGGGGGCTTTCCTTGGTGGTCATCAGCCTGGTGCCCATGGCGACGCCCTCGGCTCCCAGGGCCAGAGCGGCCGCGATACCGCGCCCGTCTGCGAAACCGCCGGCGGCGATCACGGGAATGTCCAGATTCTCAGCCAGATGCGGAATCAAAACCAGCGATGTGACGTCTTCGCCATGCGCCGCTGCTTCCTGGCCGGTCGCAATGACCGCGTCCGTGCCGAAATCCTGTGCCCGCTTGGCATGCTTCACGTTGACAACCGTGGCAAAAACCTTGCCGCCGTATTTGTGCGCTTCTTTCACAATCCAGTCGCCTTTGCCCAGAGCAAAGTTGATGACAGGCACTTTTTCCTGCAAAAGAACTTTCGCGTTTTCCGCCGCGCCCGGGAACATCAGCGACGCATTGGCGCCGAAAGGCTTGTCGGTCAGCTTCCGGATTTCGCGGATGGATTCCCTGGTCTGCTCGGCGTTCAACGGTCCTGTCGCCAGAATGCCCAATCCCCCGGCGTTGGATACCGCCGCGACCATTTTCGGGGTGCTGATCCAGCTCATGCCTGAGAGTACAATGGGGTACTTGATGCCGACCATTTCAGTAATTCTTGTTTTCATATTTTCTCCTTTTTATCATGAAAGTCTCTTGAACTTTTTTCGTATCAGTTTCCGCAGAGCTTTGCGGCCCTGGCGGAATGTTCTTTTGCTTCGGCTGCCATTCTCTCCATGAGTTCTGCGCAGGTGGGAATGTCGTTGATCAGGCCGATGGATTGGCCGACCATCAGCGGAGCGTAATCGACATCGCCGGTTTCCCAGGCTTGCTTTACCTTCTGACCGGACAGAAGGGGGATGAGCTCTTCAAATCCCCCGTGGCGGGCTTCAATGGCGAGTACTTCCTCCAGAACTTTCGATTTCAGTCCGCGGCCCTGCAGGCCGATAGATTTACCGTAAATCACCGTATCGAATTCCTGTCTCCGGATCAGTTCCTGCTTGATGTTATCGTGAACTTCACATTCCTTTGTGGCGATGAACCGGCTGGCCATCATCACGCCGTCGGCGCCCAGAGCCAATGCCGCCGCCAGCCCGGATCCATCGGCGATTCCACCGACCGAGACCACGGGGATTTTCAGGGAAGAAACCATTTTGCGCGTGAGCACCATGGTAGTCACATCATCATTTAACGGGTGGCCTCCTTCTTCGATCCCTGCCGCGTACACACCGTCGAAGCCGATCTTTTGCGCGTGCAGCGCATGACGAACGGCGCCGACTTTATGGAACATTTTCACGCCGGCATTTTTTAGAAGCTCGACCGCTTCCATTCCCGCCACCTTGTCCAGTGGTGTTCCGGAAAATTCAATGCCGTCAACTTTTTCCTCCGCGCAGACCCTGACATACATCTTGTGATGTTCCGGCGTGATCCGCATCGAGGGCAAAAGGGTAATGGCAATAAAAAAAGGCTTGTCGGTCAGTTTGCGTGTTTCCCGAATGGCCGCCCGAAACTCGTCGGCTGTTTCATAATTGGCAGCGGTGAGATTGCCGATGCCGCCGGCGTTGGATACCGCGGCACACATTTTCGGCTTACAGAGCCACATCATCGCTCCGCAGATAATCGGGTACTTCACGCCGAACATTTCCGTAATGGCAGTTTTGAACATATAAAAAATCCTCCTTCATATTTTAGCGTTAAATTTTGCTTTCGCTTTTTTCCTTTTTTCCAGGCTTTTTTGAATATTTTGCTGGACCTGCTTCTGGAAGAGACGCTTTAGAATGTATCCCCGGTAGAATTCACCGATCCGGGTCAGTTCCGTCGTAATCAGGATATTTTCCCTGGTCGATTTTCCCGCGACAATTTTTCTGCGCAGGGCCATTTCCTTCTCCACGATCTTTTTGCCCAGCTCCACCCAGAACGACAGCTCGTCCTGGTCCATTCCCAGTCTGATCAACTGCCGGATTCCGTCCCGTCCGATCCGCACATCTTCGTCGTTGTATAGCGGTTTGTCCGTGCCGGTTGTCAAGGGTATCAGGACCCCCAGTTTTTCCGCTTTTCTAAGCTGGGTTTCCGTCAGTCCGGTCGCTTCCAGAAAGGCCTGCCGGTCAAGCAGTCCATGTCCGGTAAGGTCGTCTAAATTGAAGACGGCGTTTTCAACGGTTTCCGCCTCTAGGAGACTGAGCCCTTCATCCATACGGCGCAGGATGTTCTTGATGAGGTACAGCGGAAAGTAGCGCTTGCCTTTCAGCTCCTGGATGGCGCGCAGCCGGTCAATGCAGGCCTCGTCGTAGTAGGCCATTTTTTCATTGACCTTCTCGGGCCGGGGCAGGAGTCCCTCGGATACATAGTAGCGGATGGTCGAGGCCGGAACGCGGCTTCTTTTGGCGATTTCACCGATTTTCAGTTTCATTTACTTTCCTCAAACATTAAAGTTGAGCTTTAATGTTATAGTGCGGTTGAAAGCCGCTGTCAAGAAAATATTTTCAGGATCAATAAAATGAATAAAAACAATGGATAAAACCATTGACAACCGTTGGGATGCTTTCTATACTCTGCCGCGCGTTTGAAATTATTCAAAAACAAGGAGGCAGATGATGAAGAATCATAGCCGGTTTTCCGTTGCGGCGGTGGTAATCATGCTGGTTGTTATTTCCCTGATTTGTTCCGGCCCGGCAAGGGCCGAATATCCGGATCGCAGCATCACCGTGCTGGTCGGATTTGTTCCCGGCGGCAGCATGGATCTGAGCGCGCGGGCGCTGGCGAAGTCCGCGGAAAAGATCCTGGGACAGCCCGTCATGATTGAAAACAAGCCCGGTGGAACGGGAACCGTCGCGCTGGCCGCTCTCCTGTCTCAAAAGCCCGACGGCTATACGCTTTGCGCCACGCCGAGTTCTGTTCTCATCCGGGTGAGCCAGCAGCAAAAGGTTCCGTTCAAACCGTTTACGAGTTTTAAACCCGTTATCGGGTTTACCGAACCGCAGCTGGGCCTGGTGGTGAAAAGCGACGCGCCATGGAAAACACTAAAGGATCTGGCTGCCTATGCGGCAAAGAATCCCGGCAAGGTGAAGTACGCCACGACCGGTGTCGGCAGTACCACGCACGCCGCCGTGGAGGAAATCGCCTCAAAAGACAAACTGCAATTGATCCACGTGCCCTACAAAGGCAGCATGGAAGCGCTCACTGCCCTGCTGGGCGGTCATGTTGAATTTGCGGCTCTGACCTCGGAACTGGTGCCGGCTGTTAAATCCGGACAGGCCAGACTCCTTGCCGTAATCAGTGAAAAGCGCTCCGTGAAATATCCCGACGTTCCGACAATGAAAGAACTGGGCTACGATTTTGCCAATGACGCCGTTTTTGCCATTGTTGCGCCTGCGGATATCGATCCTGCCGTGATGAAAAAACTGGAAGGCGCTTTTGCGGCCGCTGCGAAAAACAGTGAGTATCTGGAGACGCTCGACAGGATCAACATGATTCCCGTTTATTATGATGGAAGAGCGTTTGACAGTTTTTTAAGAAAACACTGGAAAATCATCAACAAAAGCCTGATTGCCAGCGGTGGCATTAAGGAAGCGGCAACCAAACCGGAATAAATCTGCGGGGCCTGATGGCCGGGGAACAGGCAAGATGGACAATCGCAACTGGATCAGCGGTATTGTTTTCCTTGGGCTTTCGGCTTTTGTCGCAGTCTCTTCCATCGGGCTGGGGATCGGCCGCCTGACCAATCCCCAGCCCGGTTTTATGCCTTTCTGGACAAGTTTGCTGATCATTGTTTTCTGCCTCATTTTATTCGGCCAGACATTTGCAAATCGGTCCGTTCCGGCGGGCCGTGCGGATAGTTGGAGCCAGGTCCACTGGCATAAAAGTATGCTGGCAGCCGGCGCTTTGTGTGTTTACATTTTCTTACTGCCCGTAATCGGTTATCTTGCGGCTACAAGCATTCTGATGCTGGCGTTATTCAAACTGAGTTCCATGAAAATTCTGCCCGCCGCCCTTGCTTCTTTGTTAACGGTTATCTTAAGCTACGGGTTGTTTTCTTTTATTTTAAACACGCCTCTGCCCAGGGGGATGCTGGGGTTCTGATCTTTTTTGACGGAGTATCATTGGACGCACTGAACGGATTACTCTACGGCCTTTCGGTCGCATTTGAATTTCACAATTTGTGCCTGCTGTTTGCGGGCTGTCTGCTGGGCACGCTTGTCGGTGTTTTGCCCGGACTGGGGCCGGTCGGTGCGATTTCTATCCTTTTGCCCCTGACCTTTCAATTGCCGCCCGCGGGCGCCATCATCATGCTCGCCGGGATCTATAACGGAGCCATGTACGGCGGATCGACAACCTCCATTCTGATCAACGTACCGGGAGAGGCGGCCTCCGCCGTCACCTGTCTGGACGGCTACGCGATGGCCCGTAAAGGCCGAGCGGGAACCGCGCTGGGTATCGCAGTTTTTGGATCGTTTATTGCAGGCACAGTCGGACTGATCGGACTGCAGCTGATCGGTGGGCCGCTTTCCGTGCTGGCTCTGAAATTTGGCCCGCCGGAATACTTTGCCATCATCCTGATGGGATTCACATTCATCGTTTATCTGGCGCAGGGATCGATGATCAAGGCTGTGCTCATGGCTCTTGCCGGCATCCTTTTGAGCCTGATCGGGCTGGACCCCATTACCTCCGAGCAGAGATTCACGTTTGGGAATATCCATTTGTTCGAAGGCATCAGCGTTGTACCGCTCGCCATCGGTCTGTTCGGTCTGGCGGAGGTATTTGTCAATCTGGAAAAGACTGCACCCGCCAGAGTATTGCAGGTAAAAATCAAAAACATGTTTCCAAACAAGAGCCAATGGCTGAGGGCCAGGTGGGCTATCGTGCGAGGCACGGTGATCGGCTTTTTCATGGGCATTCTGCCCGGCGGGGGCCCCGTGCTTTCCACATTCATGGCTTACGGCGTGGAGAAAAGAGTGTCAAAGCACCCGGAAAAATTCGGCCATGGAGCGATCGAAGGTGTGGCTGCACCCGAATCCGCCAACAATGCCGCGGCCTCCACATCCTTCATTCCGCTCATGACCCTGGGTATTCCACCCAACGTGGTCCTGGCTGTGCTGTTCGGCGCGTTTATGATTCACGGCGTGACGCCCGGGCCACTGCTCATGACACAGCATCCGGAAATATTCTGGGGTGTGATTGCCAGCATGTATATGGGAAATGTCATCCTGCTGATCCTGAATCTGCCGCTGATCCCGCTGTGGGTTCAGGTTCTGCGGATTCCCGATAAAATCCTCTACCCGCTCATTGTCCTGTTTTGCCTGCTGGGCGCCTACAGCATCAACAACAGTGTCTTTGACATTAGTGTCATGATTCTTTTCGGCGTAGTTGGCTACCTGCTCAATAAATTCGATTTTGAGGCCGCGCCTTTGATCCTGGGTTTTGTGCTGGGCCCCATGTTTGAAGTCAACCTGCGCCGTTCGCTTTTGATGTCGCAGGGCAGCTTTGCCATCTTTGTGGAACGACCGATCGCCCTGGTTGCACTGGCGGTTTGCGTGATGCTGATTTTCCTGCCCCTTGTAAAAACATTTCGTAATCTCAAAAGTCATTGACAAGAAAAGTGGAGAAGATTATAGGTATCAATCTTTAAAAACGAATCAAATATTTCATATTCTAGAAGAAAGTTACAAGAAATCTCCCGCTGGTTTAGTCATGTTGACTGAACCAGCGGTTTTGAATGATTAACCTCAAACCATAGGTTCAATCTTCAAGATTGAAACCGCAGACACAAATCGGCCTACAAACTGTTGGAATGAATTATAGCTCAAAAAGGAAAAGCGAAAACAAATAAACGGAGCAAAGATTAATGTATTTGTTCATGGATGAATCTGGCTGTCTTGGATTCGATTTTAACAAAAGGAAGACATCAAAATGGTTTGTGGTAACTTTTTTATTTTCAACGTCAAAGAGGCCGTTGGAAAAAATTGTTAAAAAAGTTCATGGCAGGCTGCGTAAACAGTTGAGTAAGCATTCCGGTGTGCTTCACTGTAATAACGAAAAACCGGCAACACGTAATCATCTTTTAAAATTACTTAAAGAAAGAGATTGTTCCATCATGACTATTTATCTTAATAAGCGCAAAGTCTATACGCATCTCCAAGATGAAAAACACGTCCTTTATAATTATGTTACAAATATTTTACTAGATAGAATGTTTTCTAAACGCTTTGTTCCTGAGACGAAGAAGGTTACGTTAATTGCTTCAAAGAGAGAAACCAACAAGTTTCTGAATGATAATTTTACCAGTTATCTTAACCGGAAAATCAATCATGAACATAATATTGAATTAACCGTTGAGATTAAAACGCCCGCTGATGAGAAGAGTCTGCAAGTTGTTGATTTTGTATGTTGGGCAATATATCGCAAATA
Source organism: uncultured Smithella sp. (assembly GCA_964394715.1). GTDB lineage: Bacteria > Desulfobacterota > Syntrophia > Syntrophales > Smithellaceae > UBA8904. The sequence goes on along the minus strand of CAYMYR010000018.1, from coordinate 17,307 downwards.
TGAATACGGAGATGAAAGTTATTATAATTTGATTAAAGAAAAGATAAAGGAAGAAAATGCGCTTTTCGCATAAAATGCAAAACCCCATGCGCTATTTACGAGCAACCATCCGGTTGCCCACGCATGAGGACTTACTTGCGTATTAAATATGGTCTTTTCGTTATTAAAAGTCAAGAAGAAATTTGGTTGGTATCGAAGATCATACATTTAGGATTTAAATATTCCGGCTGATTCAGTCATGTTCGGGCTGTTGTCCAAATACCTTTTTCGCTTACCTCAGAGTATTTTTTTATAAATCTAATGCTCACTTCAGGCAATAACAAAATTCGCTCTCGGTTCAAACAGTTGCCATTACTGATCTTTCGCCACGCCTTGATTTATAAGACAAAACGCTTTCAATGGCCGCTCAAAGGGATATCGTTTGGGCAACAGGCTGATGTTCACTGAAACAGTTGTTTTGCATGCTAAAACTCAAACCATGAATTTTATATTGCCTGGCGAACGTTTGCTTGAGGGAAATGCATGTAAAAAGGAGAGACTTTTATCACTGCCAAGGGTGACAAGCCTCCTACGTCCGGAAAGAAATCCGGATCAATACGCATGCTCTGGATGCGGGAAAATCTTGCCCATCCTTTCCCTGCGGGCTCAGTCAGATAGATCTGTTCATTGAGCTGCTGATGAAGACGGATGGGCAGAAACGCAGTGTGCACAGGAAAGGGGATGCCTCCCGAGGTTATCGTTGCCTCAAAGAAATTATTATCTGCAAATCCAATGGCGATGCGGTCGATTGTGCCGGATGAGTGCCACCGAATTGAAACGGTTTCTTTGGGAATACCCCAATTGTAGCGTCCATTTTCGGTGCTGTTTTCCGAATCCACGTAGATTTTTGTAATGCTCCGCCGGCCGGTATTCGCAAAAGAACCCGGCATAAAAAGCAGTTCCCGGTAAGACCCGACGGGTGCCTGTTTGTAATTGATCAGCATCACATATCCCAGTCCGTTTCGTGCGTGGCCGGTCAGCCAGGCTGGAAGAAAACCGCATTTTTCCAACCAGGCTTTTTTAAAATAATACGCCAGAATAATGCCCTCTCCTGTCAATTGCCAGGGCGCTGGTGAATGGGGTTGCGGTATTCGGTTCATAGACGTTTAGACCAGGGACTTTTTAATTTTGTTGACGTATTCACAGACAATCTCCGTCATGTTGTCACTGTCGCGGTTTTCATCGATCAGTTTGACGACTGCGCTGCCGATGACGATCCCGTCGGCAATGCCGCCGATTTCTTTAGCCTGGGCCGCAGTGGAGATGCCGAAGCCAACGGCAATCGGCATTCCGGTAAGTTTGCGGATGTTGCCTACTTCACGGGCGATGTCTGCTGCTTTCGGTGCGGCGGTGCCGGTCACGCCGGTGATGGAGATGTAGTAGAGAAACCCCGTGGCGCTTTTGAGGATGGTTTTCAGTCTGTCTTTGCCGGTGGTCGGGGCAACCAGCGGGATAAAATCAAGACCGGCCGCGTCTGTGTGAATTCGCAGTTCAGATGCTTCTTCCGGGGGCAGGTCAACCACCAGAACGCCGTCTACACCGGCCTGTTTTGCCGCCTTGGCAAATGGTCCGACGCCGTAAGCAAATATCGGATTGAAATAGCCGAAAAGAACAACGGGCATTTCTGACACCCGGCGGATATCGGAAACCAGATTCAACACGCCATGAAGGGTGGTTCCGGTTTTCAGTGCCCGCTGCGAGGCGGCCTGGATGACCGGCCCGTCAGCTGTCGGATCAGAAAAAGGAACGCCGATTTCCAGAATGTCCACGCCTGAATTTTCCAGGCCCAGGATTAATTTCTTTGTGGCATCCAGCGAGGGGTCCCCTGCCGTTAAATAGACGATCAGCGCTTTTTCATTTCTTGCGCGCAAAGATTCAAACTTAAGTCCAATTCGTCCCATTTTTTCCCTCACATCGTTTCTATAATCGTTTGGGCGTCCTTGTCGCCGCGTCCGGACAGGCAGATGACAATAATTTTGTTTTTCTTCATTGCCGGTGCGATTTTCATGGCATAGGCAATGGCATGCGAACTCTCCAGCGCGGGAATGATGCCTTCCTGCTTCGACAAAAAAGAAAAAGCCTCGATCGCTTCTTTATCGGTGACCGTCACATAGGTTGCGCGGCCGGTTTTTGCAAAATAGGAATGTTCCGGGCCCACGCCGGGATAATCCAGACCCGCTGCAATCGAGTATGCATCGCGCACCTGGCCGTGTTCGTCCTGCAGCAGGTAGGTTTTATTGCCGTGCAGGACACCCACTTTCCCGCCGCTGATACTGGCGGAGTGCTCTTTTGTATTCATGCCAAGGCCGGCCGCCTCCACACCAAGCATGGCCACCTTCTTTTCGTTGCGAAATGCGTAAAAAGTCCCCATCGCGTTGGAGCCGCCGCCCACGCATGCCACCAACATGTCGGGATTTCTGCCTTCTGTTTTATGAATCTGCTTTTTAATCTCCAGCCCGATCACCGACTGAAAGTTTCTCACCATCACGGGATAGGGATGCGGTCCGGCGGTCGTTCCGATAATATAGAATGTATCTCGGACGCTTCCCACCCAGTAGCGCATGGCTTCATTCATCGCATCCTTGAGGGTGGCCGTGCCGCTTTTGACCGGCACAACCTCGGCGCCGAGAATTTTCATGCGGAAAACGTTGGGTTCCTGCCGGCGGATGTCTTCCTCCCCCATGAAGATTTTGCATTCCATTCCGAAAAGCGCTGCGACGGTGGCCGTGGCGACGCCGTGTTGTCCTGCGCCGGTTTCCGCAATCACTTTCTTCTTGCCCATCCGTCTGGCCAGAAGTGCCTGGCCCAGCGTGTTGTTTATTTTGTGAGAGCCGGTGTGATTCAGGTCTTCCCGCTTGAGATAGATTTTCGCGCCGCCCAGAGCCTTCGTCATCCTCCGGGCGAAATAAAGCGGAGTGGGACGACCGGCGTATTCGCGTCGGTACCAGTCAAATTCTTTCGCAAATGATTTATCTTTTTTTGCCTTGCCATAAGCGTCTTCAAGTTCGAGAAGCGCGGGCATGAGCGTTTCTGCGGCGTAGCGTCCGCCAAAGATGTCAAAATGTCCATGTTGATCGGGTAAATTATTCATCAGTCTTTCCTTCGCGTAAAAATAACGGGTGACGCGCGGCCAGCGTCCGCCTCGTTGATGATTTGCATGATCCGTGCGATTTTCACGTGATCTTTTTTGCCGGGTGAGGATTCCACGCCGCTGTTGATGTCAAGCGCGGCGGGACTTACCATCCGTATCGCTTCAAGAACATTTTCTTCTTTTATCCCCCCCGACAGAATCAGAGGTTGAGAAATTTGACGTGCCAGCATCCAGTTGGAAGTCTTTCCCGTGCCACCGTAAAGTCCGGCGTGGCGGCTGTCCACCAAAATGGCGGCAACATCATACAGGGCGGCTTTTTTTAAATCCTCCTCGTTTTTCAGCTCGAGCGCCTTGATGATCCGATCGCCGGGAAATTGCCGGCAAAATTCGGGGGATTCATCGCCATGAAGCTGAATCATGTCGAGCCGGCAGTCTTCATATATGCGATGGACGACCTCTTCTTTTTGATTGACGAAGACGCCAACTTTTACCAGATTTTGCGGCAACAGGCGATTGATTTCTGCTGCTTTTTGCGGTTCGATATAGCGAGGGGAGGGTGGATGAAAGATAAACCCCACAGCCGCTGCCCAGTTTTCGGCAACGCACTGCGCGTCTTCCATATTCGTGATCCCGCAAATCTTTACCTGCATCACGGTTTGCTCCCCAGAAATGAACGCAGTTTCCTACCAATATCCGGCGCAGTCACCAGTCCTTCGCCGATCAGAAAGGCATGAATGCCCGCTTCCATCAGGGATTCGATATCGTTTCGGTTTTTCAGTGCACTTTCCGCCACTACTGTTTTGCCGGGGGGGATTCCCCGTTTTAAAGTCCGGCTGGTGTCAATGTCCGTCACAAACGTATCCAGGTTGCGGTTGTTGATGCCAATGATATCAGCACCGGCGTCAAGGGCGGCGGCCAGTTCGTCCTGCGTGTGCACTTCCACCAGGGGACTCAGGCCCAGCTCTTTCGATAAATGAATGAATTCAGCCAGCCTGTCACCCAGCACGCGCACAATCAGCAGGATCGCATCCGCCCCGATGGCCCTGGTTTCGTAAATCTGGATCGGGTCAATGATGAAATCTTTTCGCAAAACCGGAATTTGCACTTCGCGTCTGATTTGCGTCAGGTAATCCCTGTGGCCGGCAAAATATTTTTCATCGGTCAGCACGGAAATTGCCGCTGCCCCGTGTTGTTCATAGGTTGCGGCAATCTTTGTCGGGGCAAACTTTTCGACCAGCCTGCCGCGCGACGGGGACGCGCACTTTACCTCGGCGATTATGGAACAGGCTTTGCCACTGATGGCCCCGCGAAAATCCCGGCAGGGAGGAAGCCCTGTGATTATGTCTTGCAATACAGGCAGGGTTGTGGTGCTTTTCAACGCCGCCACTTCTTCTTTTTTGGTGTCAATAATCCGATCTAAAATCATTTATTCCTCGTTTGTGACTTTCCCCCTTGCGGTTGTGTCGCAATGTCATTGCGAGGGAGGGAAACGACCGAAGCAATCTCATAAGTCTCAAATATATGAGATTACCACGACGCCTGAGAGGCGTCTTTTAATGACAAAAGAATTACAACACAATCTCCTTGCGTAAGGGGATGAAGGAAGGGGTGTTGTATAAACACTCCCTGTTTTTTTCATTTTTCACCCTCACCCTAACCCTCTCCCACGCGTGCCCTTTAGGGTATCAAGGGAGAGGAAACTAGCTATTGCTCATCTCAATGAGCGCCTGCAATTTCTTAACTGCCCTGCCGCTGTCAATGCAGTCGGAAGCAACCTGGATGCCTTCCTTGATGTCCTCGGCTTTCTCCCCGGCGACAATGGCCAGCGCCGCATTCATCAGGACAACATCCCGGCAGGCCCCCGGCTTGCCCGATAAAACATCTTTGGTGATCCAGGCGTTTACAGCCGGATCGCCGCCGCGGATATCTTCCAGCGGATACGTCGATCCGATATAGTCTTTGGGATGGATGTTATAGGTGCGGACGATCCCGTCTTTCAATTCAGCAACACGGGTCTCGCCGGTGATCGTTACTTCGTCCAGGCCATCGAGTCCGTGCACGACAAAGGCCCTTTTTGTTCCCATATTTTTCAGAACATCGGCAAACATTTCGGTAAGCTTCGGATCATAAACACCCAGCAGCTGAGCGGTCGCTCCCGCGGGGTTGGTGAGTGGCCCCAGCATGTTGAAAATGGTGCGGATGCCAATTTCCCGGCGCGGTCCGATCGCGTATTTCATGGCGCCGTGCAGTTTGGGTGCAAACAGAAAGCCGATGCCGATCTGCTGAATGCACTCCTCCACGATTTCCTGATCAACGCTGATATTGACACCCAGGGCTTCCAGGACATCGGCGCTGCCGCATCCGCTGGAGACGGCGCGGTTGCCGTGCTTGGCTACCGTGATGCCAGCCGCCGCCACAACAAAAGCCGTGGTGGTGGAGATGTTAAACGTATTGAGCTTGTCGCCCCCCGTGCCGCAGGTATCCACAATGGTGGTTGCGCAGGCGTTTACGCGAGTGGCTTTCTGGCGCATGATACGAGCCGCACCGGTTACTTCCTCAACGGTTTCGCCCTTCATGCGCAATGCGGTGATGAAGGATCCGATCTGCGCCGGTGTGGCCTCGCCCCCCATGATCTCTTCCATCGCCGCCATCATTTCCACTTCCGGCAGATCGATATTTCTTACCGCTTTGTCAATAGCCTCCCTGATCATAATGATCGCTCCTTTCGTCCGGTTGTTTTAATCCCGCTCACTCGGTATGGTTTGCTTCGATATAATCACGTTCATTTCATCCCTCGACCATTTCTTCCGAGGTGTTTGATAAAATTCCGTAAAATTCTTTTCCCCTGAGGGGTCAGCACCGATTCGGGATGGAACTGTATGCCTTCCACCGGGAATTCTTTATGGCGCAGCCCCATGATTTCTCCTTCGGCTGTCCGGGCGCTTACCTCCAGGCAGGAAGGCAGGGTTTCGGGGCGCACAACAAGGGAATGATAACGTCCGGCGGTGAAGGGATCGGGCAGTCCCGCGAAGATGGTTCTGCCGTCATGATGAACAGGCGAGACCTTTCCGTGCATGATTCGTCCGGCGCGGACAATCTCACCGCCGAAAGCATAGCCGATGGACTGGTGTCCCAGGCAGATGCCCATGATCGGTATTGTTTTGTGAAACTCGCGCACAACATCCACGGTAACCCCCGCATCGCGCGGTGTGCCGGGACCGGGTGAAAGAAAAATCACCTGCGGTTTGAGCTTATCGATGCGGTCCACCGTTACTTTATCATTGCGAAAGACAACAACATCTTCCCCCATTTGTTCCAGGTACTGGACAATGTTAAATGTAAAAGAATCGTAATTATCAATCATCAGAATCATAAGCCGCTCCTAATACCCATTCTCCAGAACGAATCCTCCGCTGGCCAGCTTGACGGCCATTTGCATGCCGCGCGCCTTGTTGATGGTTTCCTGGTGTTCGTTTTCGGGCCGGGAATCATAAACGATCCCCGCACCGGCCTGAACGAATATTTTGCCGTCTTTGATGACCATGGTGCGGATCGTAATGCATAAATCCATGTTGCCGTTGAAGCTGATATATCCGACCGCGCCGCCATAGATGCCGCGCCTTAAAGGCTCCAGCTCATCGATGATCTGCATGGCGCGGACTTTCGGTGCGCCGGAAAGCGTCCCTGCCGGAAACGTTGCCGCCAATACATCAAACGCGTCCTTGCCCTTTGCCAGCTGAGCACGAACGTTGGACACCAGATGCATGACGTGCGAATATTTTTCCACCACCATATACTGATTGACCTGCACCGTACCGGTTTCGGCAATCCGGCCCAGGTCATTCCGGCCCAGATCGACCAGCATGACATGCTCGGCGCGTTCCTTTTCATCGGAGAGAAGCTCATCGGCCAGGGCCCGGTCTTCCTGCTCTGTCCTGCCGCGCTTGCGTGTGCCGGCAATCGGTCGCAGTTCCACATCGCTTTGTTCAAGGCGCACCATGACTTCCGGAGAGGAGCCGATCAGGATCAAATCATCCAGCTTGAGGAAGAAAAGGTATGGAGAGGGATTGACATAACGGAGCGCCCGGTACAGATCAACCGGGTCATGCCGGTATGGCGTGGCAAAACGCTGGGAGAGCACGATCTGGATGGCCTCGCCGGCCGCAATATAGTCTTTGGCTTTTTCCACGATGGCCTTGTACTGATCGGGCGTCATGTTGGATTCGAAGGTCACGCCGTTGGTTTTCGGCAAGGGTTCAGAGGAGGCGGCCGGTGCGGAAATCAGTCGGATCATCTCATCGATTTTACTGCAGGCGTCGGCATAAGCTTCCCGCGGGGAATCCGAATCTTCCATGTAAGCACAGGCCACAACCTTGATGGTGTGACGGGTGTTGTCGAAGATCACAAGAGAATCGCTGATGACAAAAACGGCCTCATCCAGGTCGAGGTCAGCAGGCGGCGCGTCAGGAAGCTTCTCAAAATAACGTACCATGTCATAGCCGAGGTAGCCGACGGCGCCTCCGAAAAAACGTGGCAGTCCGGGGATGGCAACCGGCTTGTAACGGTTCAGCAGACCGCGCATCGCATCGAGCGGATCGCCTTTGTGTTCCCGTGATGAAACTCTTCCCTTTTCTTCCATGATCACGCTGGGGCCACGGACCTTGAACACAACCCCCGCATCTGTGCCGATAAAGGAGTAGCGTCCCCACTTTTCACCCCCTTCGACGCTTTCCAGCAGGTAGACGTGATCCTTGTGCTGCAGCTTTTTTAAAACGGAAACCGGCGTTTCGATGTCCGCAAGGATTTCCCGGTAAACGGGAACCAGGTTTCCCCTATTGGCGAATGCTTCAAATTCGGGTAATTTGGGCTGGTACATATTTCTTCTCCTCCATGCGGTATTCAATATCCCGCTGAGAGCGGGATCGTTCAACTTACAAATTCCGGCACGCTACGCATCCATAATTTGAGTTTCACGTAAAAAGGCCGTGAGTTTCTTCACGGCCTTTTCGTTGATACAAACAAAAAAGCCGTGGAGTCCTGAGAGGGTCTCCACGGCTTTAACTTTCAATATAAAAGATCAGCGGCGGAAAATCCTCCCTGTGAGGTTCCACCACCACCAGTTATTCAAATTTAATTTTACTGCGACGTTTTTCATATTTTTTTACCCGTCCAATTTGCTGAACATATAGCAATGCAGGAATCGGATGTCAATATTTTTTTTTAGCAGCAATGCCTCAGGGCGAATATCGGGTTCGAAATTTACCCCGGCCATTTCCATCCGATCAATACCCAGAATAAGACTGCCACGATGCCGTTAGAGAGCCCAAATTCACTAAATGCCTTAAAACTAAGACGTTTCATGCGATACAGGAAAAGACTGGTGATAAACGCCCACGATTTTAGAGCTGCACCGAAAATGAGAATGGGGACAATAAATTCGGGATTGAAAAACAGGTAAAGATAAAGTGAACCAAAGGTTGCCGCCACACCTGTGACAAACATCTTGAACTGGAGATATTCTTCAGGATCTGTCTCCAAAGGTTTGGCTTTACAGATTTCCATGAACATCTTGGCGCTGCCGGTGTAGTTTAACGCTATGCCTGCGAGTAAAATATAATCCATCATGAAATTATCCTCCATGAACCTCTGACCGTTTATGGTTGAATTCTTGCGGTTTGCATTTTCAATCCCCTCGGAATTATACGGCTGTAGCGGTATTTCGGATAGCCCACCATGATGCCGCCGTGAATCCGGCGCGTTTTGTCGAGGCCGAGGAAAGTGTTGATGGCCCCTGATTTATTGGCGGCTGCTGAAATCATGTAGCCGGTCCAGCAGGTGCCTAAACCCATCGCGGGTGCCAGCAACTCCATGTTGCGCAGGGCGACGGCGCAATTGATCGCGCCAAGAGGATTGTGCGTCAGGTCGTGTGCAAGAATGACAGCCGGCGCATTGCGAAAAACCGATCCGGCGATTTCGCCGTTTTCCCTTCGGTGCCGGAAAATGTCATGATAAGATCTGAACCAGGAAGTTATTTCCGGGCCGAATTTTCCGGACAGCAGATGAAACAGTGGCCCTTTTCCTCCAAAGAATTTCAGGCCGGCATTCCAGCAGATATCAAAAACAATTTTTTCCAGTTTCGTCAGAAATGCTTTATCCGTGATCAGGATAAAGCGGACGGACTGCGTATTGGCTCCGGTCCCTCCATAGGTTCCGGTTTCCACCAGATCATCCAGGTCCTGATCTGAAACGGCCTTGTCTTTGTATATCCGGACAGAACGCCGCTGGAGAATATGCTCCTTGAGCAAAGCAGAGGCAATCTCGACTTTTGATGCTTCTTTAAAATCAAAGCAGGACAGGGTTTCGTGAATCATGGCCCCGGTCGGGCAGGCGGCAATACAGTGCCCGCAGGACCTGCATTGTTCGGGGTAGCGGATAAAAAACCTTCCGCGCCTGTTTCCTTTTCCGATAACGTAATACGGACAGACATCATAACAGGCCCCGCAGTTTGTGCACCTGTTTTCATTTATATTCGGCATGGCTCTTCCCCCAGGTTTCTTTTATTGATGATTGTAATGTGAAACGCTTTTTCCTGATCAATCCTTCCGGCTACTCCCCGGTCAGCAGATATAATCCGGCAATCGAGACGATGATCCCGGCGACTTTGGACAAGGTTATCTTTTCGTGAAAAATGAATAACCCTGCGGGAATCAGGATGATGCAGATTGCCGTGTAGGAGAACAGTGTCCCCGAGCTCAGCGACCAGCCAGAACGATAATAAAGAACGTGTCCCAGGACGATTCCCGCGCAGGCCACGCCGGATAAATAACTGGCCCAGTTTAATTTTACGAAGGGGGTTTTGATCGTGTGGATATCCGTAAAGAACGGAAGGATCAGAAGGCAGGTAACCAGGGCCGTGAGGAAAGTGGCCATTATGGATATGAAGGGGTTCACACCGGCGGGGATAGATTTCTGGCTGATGTGATACACAACATTGGATACGATCAGTAAAATGGCCGAACCAACGGCAGGCATGAAGTTGTTGCTCATCATTCCTGATTCCTCCTCTTCAACCGGTCCTGTCATCGCTGCGCTTCACCTTTATTCTTTACGGTTATTTCCAGCCAGTCCTTGACGGCGTGTCCCGTTCCGAATGGCCAGGGCCGCACTTTTTCCGGAGCAACGGATTTCACCTCGGCCAGTTCTTCCCCCATTTTGATTTCACCTTCCGCTGAGATGTGGTAGGCGATGATGACCTGGTTTTGTTCCGCAAAAGGATAGATGCCGATCAGGCCAACCGCCCTGGCATCCAGATCAAGTTCTTCCTTGACTTCACGGATGACCGCTTTTTCCGGTGATTCGCCTTTTTCCAAAAACCCGGTAATCAACCCGAAAAACTTTGGCGGCCACGCTTTGTTTCGCGCCAGAAGGACATTTCCCCGATATTCGATCAGGGCGGCAACGACGGGCAGCGGATTGTCCCAGAATACATAGCCACAATTTTGGATGGGGCATGCCGGGTAATCCCTGCCGTTGATGTTTGTTGTTGCAAGTTCGTGCCCGCAGTGCAGGCAATATTTTATTTGCGCCATTTCTGCACCTCCTTTAAAAAACCGTTTAGCCATTCAAGACGGGTTTCGTAATTCATGATTCCGTATTCCCAGACTTTGACATGCAGAGGGTCGACCTTTCTTTCGATCATGTGGCTGCGGGCTTCTGTCAGATCATGGATGATGTCGGTCACCACCCCGATCTGGTGCCGGATTTTTTCGATCGCCTTGTTCTTTGGCAGATGTCGAAGAAAATTGGACTTGATGCAGAACAGGTCTTTACGGAAGAAGTCATATCGGAAAGACCGGTCTTCTCCATCCTCGTTTTCCAGCCATTGTAAAAAATCCTCCCGTCCCCGGTCGGTGATCGAATAGATGTGGCGGCTCGGTGCGCCGTCCTGATGTTTTACGGTTTTCACGACAAGGCCGTCGGCTTCCAGTTTCTTTAAAGTCGGATAAAGCTGGCCGTCATTAATGCCGAATTCACCGAACATTTTTTGAGTCAACTGGGACTTGATTTCATACCCGTGGGAACAGCTGAACATCAAACCGCCGAGCAGGATATATTTTACTGACATAATATCTCCTTTGCTTTGAAGAATTCCCTATTCAACCGTGTTCTTGCTGTATGGCGATGCCAGAACATTGTTGATTAAATACTGTTTTGAGAAATGTCCTCCGGTTACGTAGAACATCATGTCTTCCTTTCCCAGCAACTTGTCCCGGATCTTTCCCGGAGGTGTCCCTTCCCGGTGAAGGCTTAAAATTTCTTTTTTTAAGTTTTTCATATATTTGATTTTCTCCGATAATGCATTGCCGCCTCCGGTCACTACCCCCTTGAGGCTGCAGAAAATCGTATCAATTTTGAGTTTCGATAAATCCTCCAGAGATAGGAGGATCTGATGGAAATCTTCATCCCGGCGCAGGTATATGTTCTTGACGCCGCAAAACATATCCCCGGTAAAAAGCCATTTTTTATGAGGTTCGTAAAGGCAGATATGGCCTGCCGAATGGCCGTCGCAAGGGATGGCCCGGAACGGGTGACTGCCGATATAAAGATGATCTCCGATGGCTTCGGTCGCAGAACCTTCAGGATAACCCCAGATCCATTTCTGATACAGTTTGAGCTTCACATTTCTGGGATTTTCGATGTTTGGGATAGAATCGCGGTGAGCAAAGATCCGGGCCGCATGCTTTTGCTGGAGAAGATAATTGTTTCCGGTATGGTCTTCATGATAATGCGTGTTGACGATCCGGTTGATCTTCTTTTCTTTCAGCGCTGACAAAAATTCAGAACCGGCAAAACCGGTTCCTGTATCAATCAGCGTGTCCTCCAGCAGGAAGCAATGGACAAAATAGGGAACAAATTTCCCGATACTTCTTCCCATCTTGTATATGGTAAGGTCTTCATATGTCGTTATTTTCAGCATAGAATGTCCGCGTCCTTATTTCCCGGATATCATTTGTAAGATACCTTATCATTAAGGTATATTATTGTCAAGGATTATTTTCCCGACTGTATGAACATCAGGAATAAAGCTGAACATGGATTTCTTTAGATCATGTTGACAAACCGGGTAAGAAAGGCAGCGCCATGCATGATGCCAATGAGCTGCCGGTCATTCAGCAGTAATTCCAATCTTGTTAAACGTTTCCATGGACGGATTCCGTCACATGTCTGTCCCTTTGAAGGCATAAGGGGCAAACTGTATGGGATCGACCCGGGCAACCGATTGTCCGGGCAGCATGGAACTGTCCCCCACCATGTATATCGCACCCAGCATTTTCACGACTTCTACCTCGGCCCAGGGATCGAAGGGTGAGTTTTGAAAAGCAATTTCCGCTTCGCCAAACTTGATGGTTTTGGGCCTGAAGACGGTTTCCTGCCGGACAAGCCAGGGGTTGTAATCCGCCAACTCTGCGTTCGGGCCGGGAAAGAACCTGTAGGTGAAGGCGATTCGCCGGAAAGTACCATCCTTGCTGACCTGCCGGAAGTGCTTCTTTTCAGCTTCGGGATCATTGAACTGTCCGGTAAGTTTGGCCCGGACTTCCATAAACCTGTGGCCGCGGCGCTGTGTCCATCCTTCGAAGTTGTCGCCGTCTTGCGTGATGTGGACCTCGGCCATTTTTTTCGGGAAGCCGTAATATTCCCGGCCGTATACCATGGCCATGTCATCGGTCACGGGCATGGCCAGACAATAATTTCCTTCCACTCCCTGATGCTCGGCACTTACAAATAGCGCGCTTTCCTGATACGCGATACCGAATCCGGTTTTCGGATAGTTGGCCAAAAAAGCCATGGCCAAGGGCGATGCGGCCGGTTTCAGTGGCGGCGGCAGAAGCCGCCGAATGATTTCGGGTTTGGTTTCCCAGAAGACGCTCAGCATTTCCGCGTCATAAAATTCAGCGGTTGTCCTGGCATTGGCCATAACTTCCTGAAATGATCTGACGAATCCCATAGAAAGTTCCTCCTTGCATGAATGAATTTTCTTATCCGGCAACCGGATGCGGCCTGAATATAAAGCAATGAGGCTGTGATTGCTTGGCGTCAGTTGCTTTTTCTGTTTCCAATCTTGCTATGTTTCATGCTTTTGTTTGATAAGATTGGCGCATTGCTTCAGAAATGCCAATATTTGAATTTCTGGATGGTTATTACTACGGCAACTAAATAATTAAATGAGTGTCACTGATTTGTCCTCCGCTGGATACAATGTCGCAATTAGCTCTTTGTCATTGCGAGCTCCGACAAGGAGCGTGGCAATCTTTTTTTTATCCGATAGACGTGAGATTGCTTCGGTCGCTACACTCCCTCGCAATGACATTGTGACACAGTCTCGGGTGGCGGAGGTGGCGTGAAACGCCGGAGGTCGAAATTGTAGGAATTGCTCTCCGGCTAATCCGAAGCGGTAAGCTCGGCAAATAGCCGAACGGTTACATGGAACGCTCCACATTAAGAGACCTCCCCCTGCCCCCTCCATGAGGGGGACAAGAAAGGATTGCCGGTATTTAAGACAAGGCGAGGGCAACCCAAAGCCTCTGGACCGAATTGGATTTTGGCTTTATTCGTAAAGCGGTTTCACAGGCATGCAGAGATCCAGAATCAGATGTTTGAGGGGATGTGTTTCCGGGTCGTTATAATGGATCTGATAATTGGGGCGGTCATCCGGCTGATAATTGCTGGATATCAGCCAGTTCATGATAAAATTCATCCACGCCTCATCATTGTCTTTTGCTTCAATCTCGCAATGATGGATTGCAAATTTCCCTCCGGGAAGAACCTGGGTGTTGACCCATCGATCAGCCTTGACCGATTCCGGCACGATGATGCAGGCATCGTGGATCAGCCGGTCTTCCGGCGTGATATCGGGGTTGCTCCAGAAGACACCCAGCACGATCATTTTTTCGTTGGCAAGACCGCGGGGAGCAGCCCATTGAAGCAGTTTTTTATAGGCAGGCTGAATGGTTTGTGCTTTGTAAGGCCCGATGCTTCTCACATAAGCTACGTGAAACGGAGGCCAGTCAACGACTTTCACGTTTTCCACGGGCCATTTCCCCAGAATTTTATTCATGGGCAGCTGACGCTTTTCGCGATAAATGTCGTATAAAAAAGATTCAAAGGGATCCAGGCCCTGCTTATCTTTTGTCCTTAAGTTTTCAATTTTGATTTTCCAGTTGTCCCAGTTATATTCGTCTCGGAACACGGAAGGTGGAACGCCGAATTGCGATTTGAATATTTTGGCAAAATTCTGTGAACTGGAAAACCCGCAATCCAGGGCGATTTGCGTGATGGATTTTGATCTTTCACGGGTCAGCTTCTGTATGGATTTTTCCAGGCGGACGCGCCTCACAAATTCATTCAAGGTTTCACCGACCAGTGTGCGGAACAAACGGTGGAAATGGAATTTTGAGAAGCAGGCCACTTCAGCAAGTTTAGTCAGGTTTAACTCTTCGTCATAATGGTTTTGAATATAATCGATGACACGATTCAGGCGCGAAATGTATTCATCTTGTTGTGTTTCGTCATGAGACGGGCACATCGGGTTATCCCTGATTTAAGATTCACAACGGGAATAATGTGTAAGCAGCTAGTGTAGTGTGTCTAACGCTTCTTTACATAAAGAGATCTTTGTTCAACTGCAAAAGATCAGATTTTTGTCATTCCCGCGAAAGCGGGAATCCAGTATTATTTTAGGTTCCTGGATTCCGGGTCAAGCCCGGAAGGACAGAAAGGTATTTGTGACGCACCACACTGGAAATTGTGTATGTTTTCCTATTCTTTTGAATGAAAAAAAGCAAACAGTATTTGTTCGTCAGCTTCTCCCACCCAAGACTATTCCATGCAGGGCATCTGCAGTTCTTTCTGAAATACGCGAGGGATGAATGACAGTAAAGCCGGAATGCTAATCCTGTCGTTTATTCGCCGGGTTGAGGAGGCTTATCCCTATCCTGTCCGATAGACTCTACAGCTTGCGCATTTCCATTTTCGGGCTGTTGAGTTTCCGGTGGCGGTATGGTTTTTTCAACCTCTGCCAAATCCGGTTGTTCCGATGCCGTCGTTTCGTCCGGAACTGCCTCGGGGATGTTTTTTTTCTGCTCGATCTCGCCGAGCCACAGGGAATGGCGATGCCGGGCGTAATCCAGGCGCACTTTCCCCGTAAAGATGCCTCGCACCATCGGCCAGTTGGGCCTGAGTGCGATGGCTGCCATGTGCGCAAAAAAAGCCAGGAAGAATAAAATAAAACCGATATTGTGGATCCACGTGGCCCACAACAGCACCGTGTGGGACATATCCGGCGCGTAAATATTCTTGTAGGTTTTCACCAGCCCCGAAAGGATCAGCATCAGGATAATGAAGGCCATGCCCGCATAGGCCAGCCGCTGTTCAGGCAGGTATTTGTGCATGGGAGGTTCCTTGCCGAGACCAATGAAACTTTTGATAACTGTGATCGATGCTGCGGCGTCGCCTTTTTGCGGAAGCAATCCTTTTTCGCCCCGCAGTCCGTGATAGACCAGGTGGAAAATTCCCACGGCTGAGAAAACAAAGGCTGCCGCATAATGCAGGTATAATGAAGTGATAAAGTCAGCCGACCAGCCCAGACCCGGAAGAGTGATAATATAATATCGCTTGGCAACGGGCAGTTCGAAGATGCCGGTAAAGAGCAGAATGAGTCCGGAAATCGCAATGGCCCAGTGTTCCATCAGTTCAAGCCTGCTGTGCCGGACAACAAGATTTTTGTGGACAAGAATTTTTTCAGCCATTTTCTTCCCCCTCCTTTTTCACCTGATCTTTACGGCGGGCGAGCCAGTTCAGAGCACCCGCTGCGATCACACCAAGCGCCGGTGCGGCCAGGACTGCCTGGCCCAGCGGATCGGTGGCCGCCATCCTTCGCACAACATCCGTTTTCATGTCCGGCTGTCCCGGTTTTTTCTGCATGGTTTTATTGATCTGCTCGAAAGACACTGGAGAAACATAAAGAGTGGATGTTCCGCCGTTCTCCTTTTTGCCGTATATAAATCCATTCATCGCGCGGGCGCGTTGCTGCGCTATTTTTTCAATTTCGTGCCGCGGCCCGATGAGCATTGCTTTGCGCGGGCATGCCTCGATGCAGCCGGGCAGTTTCCCATCCTTTAAACGTTCATTGCAAAGGTCGCATTTGTACATCACGCCGTTGCCCATGAATCCCGGCAGAACATGCAGGTAAATTCCCACGCCGGACTGGCGCTGGGGGATTTCCCAGGGGCAGACATCCTTGCATTTGGCCCCGCCGAAGCACTGGGTCTGCTCAATCACCACCGCACCGTTTTTTTCTTTGTGATTGGCTGAAAAGGGGCAGATGGTTGCACAGGCCGGGTTGTCGCAATGCATGCAGCGGCGCGGAACAAAAATGGTTTTTCCGTCCATCTGTGCTTTGTGAACGTAGATAAAATTGTAAGGCGTCAGACGGTTGAAAACCTCTTTCTTTTTGGACCAGTCTTCAATGGTTTTACGCGGCCAGGGTTCGGGAATATTGTCTACAACCGGCGGAATTTTATCCTTATTGATGGTTTTGCATGCTGCGACACAGGCGGGAACCTTCAGGTTTTCGCAACCGTCGCACAGGCTCAAATCAATCAGCGTTGATAATTGCCGGTCTGTCGCCGCATCGGCTCCCTTTGGCAGGCTCAAACCGGCCAAAGCGGCCGCGCCTCCGCTTAGCTTCAGAAATGACCGCCGGGTCAGATTAAAATGATTATTTTTGTTCATGACAGGCCTCCCTGTATAAATCACGAAAGGTCAATAAATCTGGATAATGCATTGTAAAACTCCTTCCGCTGTTTTTCCTGGCTTTCGGAAGATTCACCAAGACATGTTTCCATGTGGGTTGAAATGATCGCTCCGCCTGTTTTTTTCATGGCAGCCGTTACGGCCGATACCTGGGTCAAAACATCTACGCAGGGCGCGTCTGATTCAATTAAGCGCTGAAGCCCCCGCACCTGTCCTTCAATCCGTTTTAAACGGGCGATGATTTTTTTCTTTTCCGTATTCATTTATATACCCCATGGGGGTATATTACACATGCCATGGATTTTTGTCAAGGGGTCATTTTGGGGACAGACTGTTGCCCAAACAATATCAATTTGAATGGCGAT
>CAYMYR010000017.1:0-49283 GCA_964394715.1 uncultured Smithella sp. | reverse complement strand
AGCAACTGATTCGTAATCAGTAGGTCACCAGTTCGATTCTGGTCATCGGCTCCAGAAAATCAATAACTTACAAACTTCTCCCTTTTCTCTGCTGTGTCCATGTAGCCAACAGACGGTTATTCCCGGCTTTTGTTCTGAAATATTTAGTATTGTTATGGTATATATACAGCGAGAGTTGGGGATACTTTTTTACGCTTGAGACCAATTCTGCAATTATCAATATTGGATACTACTATCTCAGGATTATCTAGATTACTGCAATCGCGTGCCTCGTTTTTTCGGATTGCCAAAATGATAATGAATAAATAGTAAAAATATAATGGTACGCCGTGGCTTCTCACGGTGCTTTCTTTACGGTGAGAGTGGGAATCGAACAGTATGTCTAAGCTTCGGCAGTCGCACATTCAGGAAATCTGATTGAGGAGGGGAATCACTCCATGAACTATTTACAACCTCATCAGCAGAAGAGCAAGAAGCACGCCGAAGAAGGAGCGGATGATCAAGCTAGGTCGGACGAGGCCGGCTTCGTCTGGGGGCTGTCTTCTTCAGCGCAGCAGACGGAAAGTCGTCGGGGTCGCGGACGCAGCAATTGGGACGAATTTTCCGATACACCAGGCAAGATCGCGGACGGCTCAACCACTGAGCGTCTCACGGAATTTGACTCCAGATATACTGAGGATCTGGACATCATGGCAGCGGCCGGCATTCCGAACTTCCGCCTTTCGCTAGCATGGCCGCGCATCCAGCCCGACGGACCCGGTAAACCGAGCGAGAGCGGCCTTGACCACTACGCAAGACTGTTTGACGCGTTGCAGGAGCGCGGGATCGAGCCTTGGGTGACGCTGTTCCACTGGGACACGCCGGTCTGGGCTGGTGACTTCATCGACCGTAATATGGCCTGGCGTATGGCCGATTACGCCGAAATTATCGTCAAACGGTTTGCCGATCGAATCAAGCACTGGATGGTTGTCAACGAGCCCAACACAGTGGCGGTGCGCGGTTATGGAGCAGGCATTGACGCACCCGGCCATGCGTCCATCCCCAAGATGCTGAAGGCGATTCATCATCTGAACCTTTCTATCGGCTTGATGACACGAGCGGTCCGCTCGTGCATGTCGGCAGGCTCTATGACCGGCACGGTCCACAACTGCGCGCCGGTTCGTCCGGCGAATGTCAAAATCGTAAATCGGATCGCTGCGGCGCTCATGGACAACGTATGGAACTGGAGCTTTCTTGACCCGCTGTTCGGGCGAGGCTATCCCACACTGTTCAGGACGCTGATGGCTGGCCTCATCAAAGATGGCGACATGGACATCATCGCTACCAGGCAGGACTTCCTGGGGGTCAACTATTACTCCAGCCTATACTTCAAGACAATCCTGAAGCCCCCGTTCGTAGAAGTAGGCGGTTGGCCGGAAGAGATGGAAAAGAGCGGCTATTTTCCTATAGATCCTAATGGCTTAGAGGATATTCTTTTGGATCTAAAGAAAAGGTACAATGTGCCAATATACATCACCGAAACGGGCTTCAGTCTGGAGGGTGAGGCCGACTGGGAATGGGACAATCGCATCAGCGACGACAAGCGGACTGAAAATCTTGAGAAATACCTGGCGGCGATATCCCGCGCCCGCTCAAAGGGGGCGGATGTGCGCGGCCTGTTCTACTGGGGGGCGACGGATAACTGGGAATGGGCTGACGGGTTCAGGATAAAGCTCGGCATGATCGCAGTCGATATGAAAACCCAGAAACGGCAGGCCAAGAACAGCCTTTTCAAGTTTGGCGCTCAAATCTGCAGATATTTTCAGGACAAGTCGCAGGACGCTCCCAGAAGGCACGGCGCGTAACGGGGTTCGATGAATATATCGGCTTGGTGTAGCAAGCCCTTCGGAACCGCTGGCCGCAGTCCTCACTGGAAAAGATAGGGAATGGGATAGGGGAAAAGGACAGGTTGAACCTGCCCCGAATATCTAACCAGAGAATCCAGCGGACATCTCAAAGCCGCCACTGGTGCTTGCCGTTCAGATCCCCAGCCATCCGTATGAAAGAATGTCTGTAAAAATCTGTTTTGCCTTTCCGTTAAACTTCATTCCTTTGACATTTAAGACACTTATGTATTATATATACGGATATGAAGTGTATTCCAATTCCTAAAATAACATCAGAATATTGAGGGCAGCCCGATGAAGAGTAAAGCTATACGTGTGTTAATGATTGAACAGTCGGAAGAAGACGCACGGCTTATCATCCGCGAGCTTAAAAAAGGTGGATACAAACCGGTTTATGAACGAATAAAAACTATAGCCGCAATGAAAAAAGCCTTCAAAAATAACAAATGGGACATCCTTCTTTGCGAATACAAAATGCCGAATTTCACTGCCCCTTCAGCCATTACCTCATTAAAAGAAGCAAATATAGATATTCCTGTGATTGTTGTAACCGGAGCTGTCGGTGAGGAAACCGCCGCGGACTGTATGCGTTTGGGTGCCAAGGATTATATTATGAAAGGCAACCTGTCTCGTCTTTGTCCGGCCATCGAAAGAGAATTAGAAGATACAGAAATCAGAGAAAAGAAGAGGCTGGCAGAGAAGGAACTGCATCTGAATGAGGATAAATACCGCTTGCTGTTTGAAAACGCAGGAGAAGGCATATTGATCATTCAGGGAGATATGATTAAATTTGCCAATCCAGCCCTGGAAACCATTATCGGGTATCCCAAAGAAATTATCACGACCAGAAAATTCAGTTCGTTTATTCATCCTGATGACCGTTCCATGGTTCTTGATCGTCATATGCAGAGGATGAGCGGTAAACCGGTGGAAACAGGCTATCGCTTCAGAATTGTTGCCGCCGATAAGAAACAGAGATGGCTTTATATTGTATCACGAACCATTGTCTGGGATGGAGTGCCCTCATCTTTGAATTTTGTTATGGATATCACAAGCCATAAGCAGGCGGAGGATGAACTGCTGGCGAGTGAAGAAAAATATCGTTTGATTTTCGAGAATGCACCGCTGGGTCTTTTATCATTTAATGAAAAAGGTGTGATCATTGCCTGCAATGACAATTTTGTAAAAATTATCGGATCTTCCCGGGACAAACTCATTGGCCTGAACATGCTCAACCTGCCCGACAAAAAAATTGTTTCAGCTGTTCGGCGGGCATTGAAAGGAAGTCCCGGATTTTATGAAGGTGAATATTCTTCCGTGACTGCAAAAAAGACTACACCGGTGAGATGTCTTTTTACCCCGATGGATGTTGGCCCTGGACGAATTCCCGGCGGCGTGGGCATTATCGAAGATATCACCGAGCACAAGCGGGCCGAGAAGGCTCTCCAGGAAAGTGAAGAGCGTTTCCGGCGGATCTCATCCATCATTTCGGATATCAATTATTCCTGCAGCACAAAAGAAGGCGGCCGCTTTTCAATCGACTGGATGATCGGTGCGACAGAACATATCAGCGGCTATTCCATTGAAGAAATCAAGGCGCAAAAGTGCTGGCGTTTTCTGGTTGTTGAGGAGGATATGTCTCTATTTGAAAAAAATGTCATTGGTCTTGCTCCGGGTTCGCATGGTTTCTGTGAACTCCGGATTCACCACAAGAATGGCGGAATCGTCTGGATTGCCTCTTATGCTGAATGCTTTATCGACAAAAGAGCACCTGAACATTTCATCTTATATGGCGCCCTGGTGGATATCACGGAACACAAGCAGGCGAATGCGCAGTTGCTCGAATCGGAAAAGCGATACAGGAGTCTGGTTGAGAACGCGCAGGAGGGGATTTTCCAAACCACGCCGGAAGGAAAATTCAGAATGGCGAATCGGGCAATGGCAACAATCCTCGGATATGATTCTCCCCGGGAACTCATGGAAAGTGTCACGGATATTAAACGTCAGATTTATGTTAATTCCCGGGATCGGATCAGAATCCTGGAAACCCTGGACATTCATAATATTATCAGGAAAGGTGAGCTTCAGTTTTACCGGAAGGATGGAAGCGTGATATGGGTGTTTGGCAACGTACAGTCTGTTCGCGACAAAAACGGGAAAGTTCTCTATTATGAAGGGATTATTGAAGACATCACGGACCGGAAAAACAATGCGGATCAACTGAGGAAGGCCCTTGGTGGAACCGTTCAGGCTATTGCATCGCTGGTTGAATCAAGGGACCCTTACACAGCCGGTCATCAGCGCCGTGTGGCGGAGCTTGCCGCCGCGATTGCCAAAGAAATGGGTCTTTCCCCGGAGCAAATCGAAGGCCTGAGCATGGCCGGCATTATCCATGACATCGGGAAAGTCTCCGTTCCTTCGGATATTCTTAATATACCGAGGAAATTAACAGCCATAGAATTCGGCCTGGTCCAGACGCATGTACAATCCGGGTATGATATCGTCAAAGATATTGAATTTCCCTGGCCCGTTGCGAGAATGATTCTGGAGCATCATGAACGGATGAACGGCGCAGGATATCCGAACGCTCTGACCGGAGACAAAATGCTTCTGGAGTCCAGGATCATGGCGGTCGCTGATGTGGTGGAAGCTATGGCATCGCACCGACCCTACCGGCCCGCCCTCGGTTTTGATGCCGCATTGGAAGAGATCTCCGGGAAACGGGGAATCCTCTATGATTCAGCCGTCGTGGATGCCTGTCTGCTCCTCTTTCGGAAAAAGGGCTATGCATTTAAAGAACACACGCATACAAGGACATCCTTAAGTTTTTGAGTTAACGGCCTGATGAGTTTTGCAAAGATACAGGTTGCCATATTAATTTATACTTTCTCTTGATGGACTGGCATTAAAGCTGTAATTTCAAGAATTCCAGTGGTCAACTATTCGGTTCATCGCGGAGGGGAGATCGTAAGAGAACGGGGGTCGCCAACTTCTGGATGCTTAAATATTTTTGGATATCCCTTAAGTATAGTGTTTAATGAAAGGAACAGATATGAAAAAAAATAGATTTGTATCTTTGATGATTATTCTTTTTTTAATGGGGTCTGTTTCTGCTGGCTACCCGGAATGCAAGGTGAAAAAACAACTTTCTGTTTCAGATATGATTTCCTCGGGTTGGGCAAAATTTAAAGAATATGATGATGGGACGGTCTGCTTATACAAGAAAGAGAAAATCGATACAGAGGATGGAAAGCATATCGTGCAATACCTGGAGAAACATGTTCTTTCCGATAAGGGTAAGCAGATCATGATTCAGCAACTGAAAGAAAAAGGGCTTCAGGCTGAATTCGTGAAATTGTTTGACAATCTTTCCTACAATGAATTTTTTGCAGAAATAGATTGTAAAAGAAAAATGATCAGAACACTATATGGGAATTATTATGACGCAAATGATGAAAAAATCCTTCCCAATCCCAGTCCGATAATCGAGTGGATGTACATCGCGCCTGACGACAGGGATGAGGTACTTCAAAACGAAGTCTGTAATTTCCCCAAAAATAAAAAAGACAGATGGATCTGTTTCAAAGAAGATGACGATGTATCAATATATTACGACAGAGACACGGTAAATCAACTGTCCGGCGATATTTACCGGGTCTGGCTGAAAATGGTTTACACGGATGTCGGTAAAAAGAGAACGGCCGATGATACGAAAAACCTGGATAATATAAGAACCATGATAGAACTCGATTGTAAAAATGAATTTTATCGCGTGAGGTCGTATCACCGGTACGATAAAGATGGTAATGCGTTGACCAAAGAAATTTCCGACGATAATGAAACACATCCTCAGCCCAAAAAATCAGAGTTGTATAAGAACATTTGTAA
Source organism: uncultured Smithella sp. (assembly GCA_964394715.1). Taxonomy (GTDB): domain Bacteria; phylum Desulfobacterota; class Syntrophia; order Syntrophales; family Smithellaceae; genus UBA8904. The sequence continues at coordinate 43,509 of CAYMYR010000017.1, read as the reverse complement.
TAAAAAATAATTATGCCATTGACAGTTACGATAAATTGATTTAAAAGGTATTATAAAGAAAATATAATTTTTCTAAGGCGTTAGATATATGACGTACTCAGAGCAAAGAAAATTCAGCCGGTCAGATACTCTTAATTTTCTGGCCTATTCCTGTGTTAGTGAAAAGAACGGAAGAAACACGCAACAGGGAATAGGAAGGACGCTCAATATCAGTGAAGGCGGCGTCTTGCTGGAAACCGATACCCCCCTTGAATCAGCGCAAACCATTTTCCTGACAATTGCTTTAAAAGAAAAGGTCATTGATGTCAAAGGCAAGGTCTTATGGTGCAAGAAAAGTGCAGGGGGGAATTTTATGTCAGGTATCGAATTCTACGGTATGGAACAGGATGCTTTCCCCATTTTGAATCGGTATCTTGAATCATTTTACAAAGAGCCCCCCAAATAAAACAAAACAATCTATTACACGAGCTTGCAGAAACACCTATTGTAAGGCCATTTGCAGTTAACGGTGATTCTTTTCCTGCTGAGAATGCATTAAGATTATGCGCAATGCCTGGAAAGTGGACATCTGCATCTTAATATCGTATAATTAAACAATAAATAGATGCTTCAGAAAAAAGAAAGGAGCTGGAACAATCCTCGCGGTGATCATCATTGCAGGAGCGGGGAGAAAAATACCATGGGTAGAATAGCGTACATCAGATGGGAGCCATCCAACAGTGTTCACGTGGAGATTCTTGATGAACAGCACAGAAAACTTTTTGATATTGTCAATGATTTGATTGATGAAATAGAAATGGGATCAGATCGTTTGCTGCCGGTGATTCATGAACTTATTGATTTTCTGGTCATACACTTCCGCCAGGAGCAGATGGTAATGACGGAGTCCGGCTACCCCGACATTTTAAGGCATATTCAGGAGCATCAGCGATTTGCCGAGAAAGCCAAAGAATTTTTCCAGGAATATAAAAGCGGCGATGTTGACATGGAATATAAATGGATCACTTATTTGAAAGCATGGGTGTATGATCATACCACAAAAATGGATAGGGAATATGGGGAATACCTGCTCAGTCGTGCCGGAGATGTGCATCAGGCCTGAAAATACGGAGGTAGTTGATGAACACCGCTCCGGAGATTTTACTTCAGACAACCGGAAGAAGCGATATTGAATAACCTGAATGCTTTGCTATCACAATTCATGCAGCCCATTTCCGGGTAAGACGGAATTGAAGAGATGAGTAACAATGTTTCATTGATGAGATGGGCTGCTCTCACGCGCCGCCACCCCTCCGCGTTTCTGCTTGCGGCTCAACTGCTTAGTCTTGCGCTATATGTGGCAATTGAAAATGTTCCAGGCGGGCAGCTTCTGCTTGGCGCTTTCGGGATCCTGATTCTGCTTTTGGTGGTCTGGGTCATTGTCCGCAGTCCGGCAATCAACTGGATCGCATGGATCATCGCTGGGCTGGTGGTTTTACTGTTATTGCTGGCATGGGTGTTTGTTTGTCCTGCCCTGCAGACATGGGCAACTCTTCTTGAGGCGGCGTTGTATTTTTACGGAGCGGGCAGTCTGATTACTTACATGATGGGGGATGACCGCGTGACGATCGACGAGTTGTTTGCCGTTGGCGCCACCTTTACTTTAATTGCGTGGGGATTTGCCTATTTGTATATCGTCTGCCAGGCATGGAGTCCGGGGTCTTTTGCGGGCGGAACACACCCCAAAGAGCCGCTGACTTTCATTGAATTGCTGTTCTTGAGTTTTGCCAATCTGTCGGCGACTGGACTTAGCGACATTGTACCCGTCGCTTCAACGTCGCGTGTGCTGGTAATGCTCGAACAATTTGTCGGTGTCGGCTACCTGGCTGTGGTGGTTTCCCGGTTAATCGGGATGACGATCATTCGCCGTCAGGACGGTGGGGCATCCTGATACCTGAGATATTCTATTGCTTTCCGGATTGACGTGCTTTCACTTTACGGTAAGTGTTCGGGCTTTTCCCCGTCCAGCGTTTAAAGGCGCGGTAGAAATTCGATAAATCGCTGTAACCCAATTCTTCGGCAATCCGGGCTATAGAAACGGTTGTTGTTTGAAGCAGGTCTAACGCTTTCTTTTCACGGATATCTGCAACAAGAGATTTATAGGATGTTCTCTCTTCTGTCAGTCGCCGCCGGAGGGTCCGGGGTGAAATATTCAAATGTCGGGCTAATTTTGTAAAACTCGGAAAATTTTCTTTTTGAAAAAGGATTTCCTGCCGTACCTGATCGGTCATGGTTTCTTTTGTTTTGAAACGAAGACATAATTGCTGGCATTCTTTCTCGTAGGTTTTCCTGGCTATGGGGTTGGACATGGGCAGTGGCAGAGAAAGCAATTCTCTGTCGAAAATAATCATGTGTTCACGGGCGTTAAATCGCACCGGGCATTTGAAGGCTGCCTCATAGGATGACGCATACGATGGTTTCGGATAGGCAAATCTTATTTCATGCAATGGAAACGGCGATTTTAGAATGTCTCCGGCAATTCTGTGAATGGAGACAAATTCTCTCTCGCAGACAAAAACACGGACATCTTTCAGATCAATGAGTTCCTTAATCCTTGCAGCGGCAAGATGGTCTTTTACGGTGAGCTCATACTGGAAATAGGTCAGGGTGAGAGCGGTATACTTGATGAACATGCCCAACGCTTCAAGAACATTATCACTGCAGATGGCCGCCGCACCGAGTACACCCTGCACTCCGACGTGGTAATGCTCCCCGATGACGAGGCCGATATTTGTGTCCGGAAGCAGTCTGACAATTTTCCGCATCACAAGGAGTTCCTGTTCCGGCGTTACAAAAATATCGGGGTTGTCCAGATCACCGGAAGCAATTCCGCTACCGGAAAGGAGAGTGTTTACATCAATTCCCTGCTTTGCGGCATAACGGGTGAGCACAGCCAGACCATTGACTGATCGGAAGTATGGCAGTATCCCGCTGGAGACAAAATGAATGGATCCTTCTTGGGGTGTATTATTCATCATATTCTCTATTGGCCGTAAATGACAATATAATTGTCTTTTCCTGTCATTGTCAATTTTTTTTATTTTGGTAAAATTACACTGAAAAACCTGCTTATCAAGATGTTCTGGAATATTTTTTGAGACGGGATTTACGGTGGCGTCGAATGATTCGTTTAAGCGTCGTATTCGGAAAATAAGAGCCCCTGGATATGATCAGGGCAAACTTCAGCAAGGGGTGAAAAATTATTTATTGATTCGGAGGAGGACGATCCATGGCAATGATTAAAGGCGGTCATCTGGTTGGCAAGTATTTAAAAGAAGTCGAAAAGGTGGATATGGTTTTCGGCATTTCCGGCGGACATCTGGAATCGATTCTGGACAGCTTCACGGAATATAAAATTCGCGCCATCGATGTCAGGCATGAGCAGGCGGCGGCAATGATGGCCCATGCCTGGTCCGTGTACACAGGCAAGCCGGGTGTATGTTTCCTGACTGCGGGGCCGGGATTTACCAACGGGGTTACCGGTATTGCCAATGCATTCCTGGACAATGCCCCGATGGTGGTGATTTGCGGCAGGCACCCGCTGCGGGATGATCTCAAAGGAGCGCTTCAGGAAATGAACCAGATGGACGTTGTGAAACCCATTACCAAATGGGCAGCCACATGTTACGACATTAAAAGGATACCGGAATATCTGGCCATTGCCTTCCGGCAGGCCGTAGAAGGAAGGCCCGGTCCCGTATTCCTTGAACTGCCGCCCGATATTCTGAACGTCAATATTGATGAATCCCTGGCGCCAATGCCTGCAAGGTCCACGCGGAAATTCACGGTTCATCCCGATGATGCCGATCTGAAAGCGGCAGCGGATATCATTAACAACGCCAAAAGTCCGCTGTTTATCGGTGGGTCGGGTGTTGGATTAAGCTCCTGTTCGGATTGCCTCGGGCAGTTCATTGATCAAACAGGAATCCCTTTTATCCTGACCAATAACGGCAGAGGCACGCTGCCTGACAATCATCCTCTGTCTCTCTGGGACTGCGGCAACCTTGGTTTGATGGTCACCGCATCTCTTGCCGATGTAATCGTTCTTGCCGGGATTCGCCTTAACTGGCTCCTGCAGTCGGGAGGCATCATTCCGCCTGCAGCCAAAGTTGTGCGGATCGATATTGACCCGCATGAAATTGACCGGAACCGGCAGGCCGACGTCGGGCTCGTCGGCGATTGCGGCTCTGTGCTGGGTCAACTTGTTCCCCTTCTTGATAAAAAGGAACATGGCGAATGGCTGAAAACCATAAAAGAAACAAGCATGCCAATGATCGAGGGAGAATTGAAAATCCGCCAGACAGTCTCCGACCCCATTCATCCGATTCGACTGACTGAGCAAATACAGAAATTCCTGGGAGATGACGCGCTCTACGTGATTGACGGTGGCGATACGGCTTATTACGGCCTTACGGGATTCATGTCCAAACACAGGGCTGGCGTTGTGGGGGCGTCTTCGGGGCTTCTGGGCTGTCTCGGAACCGGCATACCGTTTGCCATGGCCGCCAAGCTGGCTCATCCGGACAGGAAAGTTCTGCTTCTCAACGGCGATGGCTCCTTCGGTTTTAATGCCATGGAATTCGAAACGATGCTGCGGCACAAGATTCCAGTTGTTTGCGTGATCAACAATGATTGCGCCTGGGGCATGATCAAACATGGCCAGGAACTGTCCATCGGCTGTGACCGGCTCCAGTGTGCTGAACTCGGCACGATACATTACGAGAAAATGGTCGAAGGTCTGGGCGGGCACGGTGAGTTTGTCACAAAGGATGGGGAGATCATCCCTGCGCTTAAACGTGCTTTTGAATCCGGGAAGCCGGCCTGTGTAAACGTGATGACCGATCCCACGGTCACCAGTCCGGCAACCCTTTTGTTTTGTGAGTCGTTGAAGATGGAACCCTAAAAGCAAATCAGGAGATCCTTGCATGAAAGCACTGCATCTTAAACTTGATCCCCTGCGTTTTGTTATTTTAAACGCACTTCGGCCGCTGAGTCGCAAATTTTTTTACAGAGGACCGTTCTCGACGGTGGAACTGGTCGATATTCCGGAGCCGGCCCTTCCCTCACCGGAGTGGGTCAAGATCAAAACCAGACTATGCGGTGTGTGCGGCAGCGACATCAATTTGATGTTTATGAAAGATTCGCCCACGGCGATGCCGTTCACATCATTCCCCTGTGTTCCGGGTCATGAGTTCTGCGGGAATGTGGTGGAAGTGGGCAGAGACGTAGACGGTGTGAAGGAGGGAGATCTCGTTACCGCTGCTCCCGCGCTCAACTGTGTAACGCGCGGCATCAAGCCGTCATGCCGAAGCTGCGCCTCTGGTCTGACAGCCAATTGCGAGAATTTTGCCGAAGGCGCTTTTGCTCCGGGAATGTTCGTCGGAATCTGCAAGGACGTAAACGGCGGGTTTGCCGAGTATGTCGTCGTCCATAAGAGCCAGATTTATACCGTTGGGTCAGGGGTGTCGCCGGAATCGGCGGCTCTTACAGAGCCTCTGGCTGTTGGTTTGCAGGCTGTGCTGGACAACCGCCCGGAGGACACGGACAAAGTTCTGCTGATTGGCGGCGGAGTGATCGGAGCGATGGTGGTCAAGTGTATCAGGGCGCTTGATTGCGGCTGTGATATCACGGTTGTTGAACCGTCTGCCTTTGCATCGGATTATGTCATGAAATGTGGCGCAAGTAGGACTATCCAGGGCCGTATCCTTGATGCCACTCTGGAAATAACCGGTGGTCGCGCCTACAAGCCCATGCTCGGAGAGCGTGTGGTCATGGGCGGTTTTGATAAGATCTTTGATACGGTCGGAAGCGCTGAAACGCTGAATGCTTCGCTCAGGGTTACGGCAACCGGTGGAGTGCTTTCCGTAATCGGCATCGGAAAAGAGGTAAAGCTGGATCTCACCCCTTTGTGGCTCAAACTGCAGACGGTTAAAGGCTGCTACGGATACCGATATAATAACATCGCAGGCATCAAAAAGCACACGTTTGAAATCTCACTGGAGCTGATTTCCACCGGCAAAGTTAAGGTGGATGATATGCTCACCCATAAACTTCCACTCGAAAAATACAGGGAAATGATTGATATTCAACTGGATAAAAACGCCAACCGGGCTATGAAAATCGCTTTTGCATTTTAGTAAAAAAGGAATCATTCATCCGGTAACAGGACATTCGAATGATATAAGTAAGCAGGCAAGGATATTGAAAACCTTGCCTGCGCTTTTGAGATTTTTACAACGCTTTCGGCATTACCGGTAAGCCTGAATTTTGGATTTTTAGTTCCTTACATATTTCTATTGTTTTTTCTGCTCTTTGATTCTTTATATGAGTCACCTGATCCATTAATGTCTTTTCGGATATTGTTTGCTTCGTTCCCGGTTTTTCCCCCGGATCGAACTGCTAAGGCTGCAACAACAATAATGGCAAAAATACCGACAAATATTAATAACTCTTTTACCAGATCAGTCATGTTAAAAATCCTCCATGAATGGATGTTAAATAAAATGTTCAACTGCACCGGGCGATTCTCATCGCGGCGCCTCTTGAATGATGGAACCAATCAGCCGGCAAAATGAATGTAAGCCATCAGCGAAAAACGAAATATCATTTCGACTTTCGCCCTGAATGGAAACTTCCGCTGAATGATGAACAGGGTTAAGAAAAAATTTGTTCGGGAGGGCCGCGTTTGGCTCTGGTAATATTATGGGAATCTTCCGGTTTCGAAAACTCCATGAAAATATTTGAGGAATGCCGGAGCGGAGGAACACAGCAGAAATTGTAATACTTGTAAACCATTCCGAAAAAGCATAGTTTGACCCGGGTATGGTTTTCGGCATAGATATCAGTGGAGTAACTGTAATTTTCGATGATAACCGGTTTTTTAAGATCAATATTTGAAAAGCAATAGCCTTCTGTTATGGTCGCTGTCAGAGAAACGGCCAAAAGAAGCAATAAGATTTTTGTGCTTTTACCGGATTTCATTACGCTCATTCGTGAATCCCGACGTTTAGTCGGGATTCAGCAGATACCTTTTTGGGAACAAAATCAAGTGGATTTTATTGATGTCTATCTTTTTATTTACACTCACAAACTGAACAGGACAAATGTGTGCATCTCTTGTCTGTTGGAGAGATAAAACGCTCCACTATACCTACAGCTCGATTTGAGCGCCAAGTTCAACCACCCGGTTGGCAGGGATGCCAAAATAAGCGGTAGGATTCCCGGCGTTTCTTGACATAAAAGCAAAGACCGCTTTTCTCCAGCGCATCATCTTTGATTCTCCGCCGGTAAGAAGAGTTTCTCTTCCGAGATAGAAAGTGGTTGTCATCGGATCCGTGATGAGTCCGTAGGGAATGACATCCTGCATAATTTCTGGAACATTCGGCGTCTGCATATAACCGTATGTTGCAATGACGCGGTAGAATCCCTGCCCCAGGTCATCCAATTTAACCCGTTCTTCCTGCGGAACAACGGGCGAATCAATGGAATGGATGGACAGAAGCACAACTTGTTCATGCAGCATATGGTTGTGCTTCATGTGATGCAGGAGAGTTTTAGGAGTTCCTTCCGAAGATAGCGTCATAAACACGGCCGTTCCGGGCACTCTGGGCAGTTTGCGCTTTGATACGCCGGCAAGAAAAAGATCAAGGGGCAATCTCGCGTCTGCTAATTTCCGGGACAGTTCCGCCCGGCCTTTTCGCCATGTCGTCATGGCAATGGCGACGACTGCCGCAACAAACACAGGAAACCACCCGCCGTCCGCTATTTTAAAGAGATTGCCGGTAATAAAAGCAACATCAAAAAAAATAAATATGGCAACAAGTGGAACCGCCTTTGCCAGGGACCAATTCCAGTTATGTGTCAGCACCAGAAAATAGAGCAGAGAAGTTATGATCATGGTGCCTGTGACGGCAATGCCGTATGCACCGGCCAGTCCGCTGGATTGCTTGAACCCGATGACGACGCCTATACAGGCAATCATCAGGGCATAGTTGACAACAGGAATATAGATTTGTCCCTTTACATCACTCGACGTATGGACGATGCGTATCCGGGGACAAAGACCTAGTTGGGCTGCCTGCTGGGTCAGTGAAAAAGCGCCGGAAATCAAAGCCTGTGAAGCAATCACGGTTGCGGCAGTAGCCAGGCCGACCATAGGATAGAGAAGAACTCTGGGGATGAGTTCATAGAAGGGATTAACATTCAGTTCCGGATGTGCCAGGAGTAAAGCGCCCTGGCCGAAATAATTAAACAACAGGGCGGGACAAACAAAGGCGAGCCAGGAGAGACGTATGGCATTTTTCCCGAAATGTCCGAGATCAGCATAAAGAGCTTCACAGCCTGTGATACAAAGGACCACGGAACCGAGGACGACAATGCCGGGTATCCCATTGTGAATGAAAAAATCAAAGGCATAAAATGGATTTATGGCAAGCAGAATCCTTGGTTCGGCAAAGATTTGTATCAGACCGAAACAGGCGATGGAGATAAACCAGATCATCATGATTGGGCCAAATAACCTGCCGATGTTCTTTGTCCCCCGATGTTGCAGCAGGAAGAGGAGCACAAGAACCACACAAGTCATAGGCATTACAAAAGGGGATGCAGCCTTGGTGGCCACTTCCAGCCCTTCCATGGCAGAAAGAACAGAGATGGCCGGTGTGATGACTCCGTCCCCGTAAAGAAGACCTGCACCCAGAATACCGGCAAAGATCAGGGATGCTTTAAGTGGCCCAGAGATTGTTTTTTCGGAAGAAGTCACAAGGCTCAAGAGTGCGAAAATCCCGCCTTCCCCCCGGTTGTCTGCACGCAGGATAAAAATGATGTACTTGATACTGACAACAATCAGCATGGACCAGAAAATCAGGGACAGGACTCCAAGAATATTGGCGGGATCGGGATGGATGGCATGCTTTCCGTGAAAGCATTCCTTGATGGTGTAAAGAGGGCTGGTGCCGACATCGCCAAAGACAACACCAATGGATCCAAAGGCAAGCAAGAGAAACTTTTTCTGAAACCGGCGTGATGAAGATGTTTCATCTGACGGTGAGACCGGATCACTTTCTCCACTGGATAAATCAGTCATCATAAACCTCCGAAGCATAAATTCAGGAGGATGATCCTCCCGAATCAGTTCGGTTGGGTCTCCTCATCGAAGCCTGCGAAGTTAGCTGAAGGGCTCGGGCCGAAGAGGTTGCCTTACGTCAAAAGACGATCCGCCCCAGAAAAATGGTTCCTCCGCTCCCTGAAAAAACAGGGATTAGGCATTTGCGTATTTATTTAAAGCATCTATCGGATAATGTCAATATCGTTTGTTTTGAAGAATCGGCGGGGATAATTTCAAAAATTAGGAATACTCGTCAGCATCGAATGATAAGTATCAGCCGTAACTTTGTATAACAAGGTATGCACTTCATGATGAATCTTTCATTGACATTCAGAGCCACACCTATTATAAACCCCATAATATATTGTCGAAATTGAGGGCAAAAAAGTTTGACAAAGCAGATCATCAAGATCAAGGCAGAGCCACTGCGGTTAACTTTGAAAACCACTATTCGTCATGCCGCCGCGACCAGGAATGAAGGAGAAAGCATCTGGATCCAGGCAAAACGGCGTGAACACACGGGATACGGAGAAGGTTGTCCAAGAGATTATGTGGCCGGTGACGATCTCGCATCCAGCCTCCAATGGGTCAAAGAAAATTTTTCCACGGGCAAGGTTGATTTTTCTTCTCTCGATGATGTCAGGCAATGGATATCCTCTCACGAAACAATCATTGATCAATACCCTTCAGCATGGTGTGCCGTCGAAATGGCAGTGCTGGATCTTCTGGCCAGAGAAAAAGGCTGTTCCGTGGAGGAACTGCTGGGAATTACTGACGGCATGCGTTTTGGCCGCTACACGGCTGTTTTGGGGGACAGCAAGTCCTGGCAATATGTCAACCTGGTCGATCAATATCTGACCCGCGGAATCAAAGATTTCAAAATCAAACTGGGCGGCAATCTGGAAAAAGATACACAAAAAATTGATTTGCTGGAGGCTTTGTCCGTTCAACATCACATCCCCGCTCTCCGAATTCGTCTGGACGCCAATAATTTATGGAAGAAGAATTGTGATGAAGCCATTGCCTTTACCCGTGCGCTGGGGTGTGAAAGGATATTTGCCGTTGAGGAGCCGGTGCAGGCTAGAGATGTTAAGGAGATCAGCCGCTTCAGCACCGCCACAGGCCTTCCCGTGATCCTGGATGAAAGCCTGTGCACCCTGGATCATCTGCGGGCATTTCAAAATGTGCCCGGTCAATTCATTGCCAATATCAAAATTTCGCGGGTGGGCGGTCTTATCCGCGCATTACGGATGATTGATAAGGTTAAAAAACGGGGATGGCCGGTGATTATCGGTTGTCATGTTGGTGAAACGTCCTTGCTGACGAGAGCCGCACTCGTGGCTTCTGCCGCCGCTGGAGAAAGCCTTGTGGCCCATGAAGGCGCTTTTGGCGATTACCTGGTTCAGAGCGAGCCGGTTTACCCGACACTGAAATTCGGGAGTTACGGAAATCTGGATTTGCGTATGCCCTATTATCTGAAAACCGCTCTCGGGCCCCAGATTGTCCCGGTGGAAAACTGGAACACCGGATTTGGCATGCAGTGCAGAATGCCACAAACACCGGATGATGGTGCACCGGATATCTGTTTTCTGGAAATGTCCGACCATTATCAAATTCATTACCGGCGATGGGGTTCTCCGGAAGGTGAAGACGCTGTGCTGATTCTTCACGGGGGGATGAGCCATTCAGGATGGCAGGCGCCGCTGGCGATTCATTTGAGATCGATGATGCCGGAACTGACGGTGATTGCTGCTGACCGGCGGGGCTGCGGTTTGAATGATAAACGGGGGGACCTCGATTCCGTGCATGCGGTTATTGAAGATGTCATTCAGCACGTTGAATTTTTGAAAAAATCTTTTAAAAGGGTACACCTTGCCGGGTGGAGTCAGGGTGCGCAGTATGCCGCCGTTGCCGCATCCAGAATAACCGAAGCCCTTTCCAGCCTCGTCCTGTTGGCGCCGGTGTTTTTCTTGGGCGAACGTTTCCATTCGGTTTCAAGCGTTACAGAGAAAATTGTACGGGGCATGATTACCGAATTTAAGCTGAAACCCGGGCACGATCATGCCTGCATTCCCCTTCCCATGGAATCGACAGATTTTACCCTGGTTGATGAATGGCTGGATTTCATCGAAAAAGATGAACTCAAAACGACGTTGCTTAATCTGAAATCCTTAAGAATCATGGACGAAATTCAGGAAATGTCCCGGTTTGCCATGCTGAAGAATCGGCTTCCCGTGCTGATGATCATGGCGGAACAGGATCGTATTGTGGACAACAACAAAGTCACAAAATTTTTGGATCACTTATTTTCCGGTGATCCCGGGAATCAGATAATCCTTTTATGCAGTGGGCATGCCATACAATTTGAAAAACCTGAAGAAGCCGCTTTGGCAATTTTGAATTTCATACGGAATCTAAGCAGAAGAATTTCCAGCAGGAGCCTGTTCCATGAATCAGAGAGGTCCTATCATTGTAGAACAGGTTAATGAACAACCTGATCATGATGTCGTGGCCAGGCCGCTCTACTTCCACCATCATGATCTTGTTCAAAACCTTAATGCAAAAAAGACTGTCTCGCAGAAAAAGCTGATCAATCTGTGGAACAATATCCACTTTATGGATGGCACAGTTCAAGTCCACCTTCGTCACTACCACGGTAACAAGGAAATACTTGTCGAAGCTTATCCGGTTCCCTGCAGCGACCAATCTATGACCTGCTACTGGCCGGAGAAAAACCGTTCTTTTGTGGAAAACGCAAAAATTTTGAATATCATTCTTATGGATGGCCTCACGGTATTTCTTCTACCCGCCAAGATCAAAGACAGCCAGGAAGATCATTTCACAATTAAAGTTCCCGATAAGGCATATGTCCTGGGTAAGCGGCAGGCCAGGCACTTTAATTGTCATGGTGTCAGGGCTGTATTAATACAGGATGGGTTTCAGGCCCAGGGGCAGCTGACAGATTTTAGTTCCCGGGCCTTCACCATCAAAGTCAGACCGGAAGGTATCGGCTCTTTCCGCTGGTTTAATGCCGACAGGTCATCGACCATCAATCTTTATCGGAATGGCCGGATGGTTTGTTCGGCATACTGCCGATGCATCAGGCAGACAGCAGACCAGGGGATTCGGGAGATTGTGCTTTCTCCGACAACCAGCCAGATCAGCCGTTTTTTAAAGAAAAAATGGCGAAATCCCCGCGTTGGGGTCAATCCCCTGCCAAATATTACCTTTGAACATCCATTCATTTCTAAAAATATCCAGTTGGATATAAAAGACCTTTCCTCCTCGGGTTTCTCCGTTGAGCTTTCAGCCGAAGAAGATGTCCTGATGCCGGGAATGATCATCCGGGATTTGAAGATGAACTTTTCAGGCGCCTTGCCCATATCGTGCAAAGCACAGGTCCTCTACCGCCGTCTGGAAAAAAAGAATCTTATCTGTTACGGTTTTGTCATTCTGGATATGGACGTAGTCGCCTATAACCGGCTCAGTCATATTGTGATGAACATTCTGGATCCCGGCATCCATGTTGCCGATGAAGTCGATGCCGATCGTCTGTGGGAATTTCTTTTTGACAGTGGTTTTATTTACCCCCAAAAGTATAATATCATCCATGCGAACCGGCAGCTGATGAAGCAAACTTATCAGCGGCTGTATCGCGATAATCCGGAAATTACCACGCAGATAACTTATCAGAGAAACGGACGGATCTACGGGCATGCTTCGATGATCCGATCCTACAGACGGACTTGGATGGTCCACCACCTTGCCGCCCGGCCGATCAACAAAAAGAGGACGGGCCTGCAAGTCCTGAAGAGTATCATGCATTATTTCAATGGGCTTTATCGGCTTCCCACCGTTGCAATGGACTATATGATGTTCTATTTCCGGCCGGAAAACAGCTTTCCGGATCATTTCTTTGGTGGTTTCGCCAGGCATTTCAAAAATCCGCGCGCCTGTTCGATGGACCTTTTCTCTTATCTGAATTATCCGACAACCTGTTCCCGCAAACCCCTGCCGAACGGCTGGTCGCTGGGTGAGTGCACATCCACGGACCTAGAAGAACTGGACTTCTTTTACCGCAATACGTCCAACGGCCTTCTGCTGGATGTATTGCATCTGGACATGCTTGGTGAGGATGGTGCATTGCTGACGGAGTTGTATGCCCGCCACGGATTTATCAGAAGCTGCCACAGCCTTGCTCTCAGTCAACATGGCAGAGTCAAAGCGGTTCTGGTGGTGAACCAGTCGAATGTCGGCCTCAGCCTGTCGGATTTCTTAAACGGGCTTAAAATCTTTGTGAACGATGCGGCAGGTCTGCCCTGGCCGATTCTGTCCGCGGCCATTTCACAGGTGGTCGGTTGCTACCGGGTGGAACAGATCCCCATTCTCGTTTATCCGTCTGATTATTTTCAAACGCAGGAAGTTCCTTTTTTCCAGAAGAAATATAATCTTTGGATCATAGACGCCCACTGTGCCAGGGAATATAGTGAATACATGATGGAAAGCATAAAGTTCAGAATCAGATTTATCATCCGGCTTCTTATGAAAAAGTATAAAGGAACCTGATGGAAGAAAAAAAATATTACAGCAGCAGGATTATCAAGAGCTACGTGGAGTATCTGAAAAAGTTTTTTCCGGATATTGATGTAAATCCGCTGCTGAAACATGCGGGCATTGAAATATTCCAGCTCGATGATGAAGGGCATTGGCTGTCGCAGAAAGAGGTTGACCGTTTTCATGACATGCTTGCGAAGGTGACGCAGGATCCGGACATCTCCAGGAAAGTGGGACGTTTCTCGGTGACCTCCCGAGCTTCCGGTGCCCTCGGACAGTATATGCTGGGGTTCATGAACACGGCAACGGTGTACGGCGTTTTGGAGAAGATCAACAGCCGCCTCAGTCGGGCAGCAGTCATGAAAACACGGGCGATCGCGCCGGATAAGATTGAGGCAAAAGTTACTCTTGAGCCGGGTGTGGAGGAAAAACCATACCAGTGTGCCAACCGGCTGGGTGGACTGGAGGCCCTGGCAAAACTGTCCACCAATAAATTAGCCAGCATCGAGCATCCCGTTTGTGTTCACAAGGGAGGCGACTGCTGCCTATATGTCATCTCTTGGGAAAAAACTCCTTTCATGAAGTGGAAGCGTATCCGCAATTATGCCTCCGTGATCGGTCTGGGCATTTGTATCGCTGCATTGAAATTTGTGCCGACTACTTACTGGGATGTCATGGTCCTGTCATATTTTATTCTCTTGATAAGTTTAACGCTGCAGACCGAACATCTGGAAAAGAAGGAATTGTTGTCTACTATCAACACTCAGGCGGATGCGGCTGACCGCCTCCTGGATGAAATTAACAGCCGGTACAACGAAGCCCTTCTGATTCAGGAAATCGGGCAGGCGGCATCCATGGGCTCCGAGGTGAACAAGATCCTCAGGCATATGATGAAATCGCTGATCGCAAGGCTGGATTTTGACCGGGGAATGATCATGCTTGCCAACGAAGAAAAAAACCAGCTCGTTTATTCGGTTAGCCATGGATACAACCCAAAAGATGAAAACTACCTGAAAAACATTGCATTTCACCTGGATAACCCGCATTCAAAAGGTGCGGCTGTTGAAGCATTCAGAAAACAGAAACCTGTTTTGATAAACGATATATCGCTGGTTGAGAAAGACATGTCTCCAAGAACACTTGCTTTTATTCGCGACATGGGATCGCAGTCCTTCATCTGTGTTCCCATTGTATACAAAGGGGAATCCATGGGGATTCTCATGGTGGATAACGTCCAGACGAAAAAACCCCTGGGCCAGACAGAGGTCAATCTGCTGATGGGCATTGCCCCTCAAATCGGCATCAGCATCAGGAATGCCGTCTCTTACCAGAAAACCAGGGAAAGTGAAGAACTTTATCGAACCATCTTCGAAAGTACGGCTACCGCCAATATCATCGTTGCTGAAGACTCGACCATCCTTATGGCCAATAACAACTTTGCCAACCTTTGCGGATATTCAAAACACGAACTGGAAGGAAAGATGAAATGGGAGATTTTCATTCATCCCGACGACCTGGGAAAAATGAAAATCTATCACAATGCGCGCAGGCAGCGTCACAGATCAGCTCCACCATCGTCCTATGAATTTCGCGCCGTAAACCGCAACGGTGATGTCCTGGACCTCATGATGAGTGCGGCCATTATTCCGGACAAGAAAGAAAGTATTATTTCGATGGTCGATTTAAGCGGCAAGAAGAAGCTGGAGTCTCAGCTTATGCAGTCGCAGAAGATGGAGTCTGTGGGACAACTGGCAGGAGGCGTTGCCCATGACTTCAACAACATGCTCAGTGTGATTATCGGGAATGCGGAGATCGCCCTGAACAGAATTAAAGAAACCGATCCTGTTTATAAACCGCTTCAACAGATTATGAGTGCCGGGTTGCGGTCCGCGGACCTGACACGACAACTGCTGGCCTTTGCCCGGAAGCAGACCGTTACCCCGAAAATTCTCAATCTCAATGACATCGTGGAAAGCATGCTCAAGATGCTGAGACGGCTGATCGGCGAAGACATCAACCTTGTCTGGTTACCGGGCAAGATGGTATGGCCGGTGAAAATGGATCCTACCCAGATCGATCAGATCATGGCCAATCTGTGTGTCAATGCCCGGGATGCGATCAAAGGCGTGGGCAAAGTAACTATCGAAACGGGTACATACTCCTTCGATGAAGCATACTGTGCTTATAACGCGGGTTTTATTCCCGGTGATTATGTTCTTCTTACCGTGAGCGATACCGGTTGCGGCATGGATAAAAAAACCATAGACAACATCTTTGAACCTTTCTTTACCACCAAAGAGATCGGCCAGGGAACCGGATTGGGACTGGCCACAGTCTATGGTATCGTAAAGCAGAACAACGGATTCATCAATGTCTACAGCGAACCGGGCCTCGGTGCGACATTCAAGATCTTTTTCCCCCGGTACGCGGGTGAGGTTACGCTGGTCCAGAAGGAAGATAACGTGGAACCTCTTCTGCGTGGGAATGAGGTCATTCTGCTGGTGGAGGACGAGCCGACCATTCTGGAAATGACCTCGATCATGCTTGAAAATTTAGGTTACACAGTGCTGACTGCAGTTACTCCGGGCGAAGCGATCCGGCTGGCGGGGGAGCGTAGCTCAACGATCGATCTGCTGTTGACAGATGTCGTCATGCCGGGGATGAACGGGCGGGATCTTGCGCAAAACATGACGCATTTTCATCCGGGCATCAAGCACCTTTTCATGTCCGGATACACAGCGGATGTTATCGCACATCAGGACGTTCTGGATGAGGGTGTAAATTTCATCCAAAAACCATTTTCTGCAAAGGGTCTCGCTGAAAAAGTACGCGAGGTGTTGAGTATCAGCAATTAATGGTTTCGGTATCCGATCATTTTCAGCCAAACCTTGGCCCGCCGGGAAACCATCCGGTAAAATGGGGATCGATCAGCCCATTGAATTCAGAATTTAAAAGATTTAAAATTTTGCAATCCGTCCCATATCCAGTTTTTCTAAACCTGCAGCGGAATTGACCAGGTGTTCCCTCAATTTAATATCATACTGCATGGTGATGGCGATTTGCTCCATAATGGGAGACCCTCCGCCATGATAAGAGCCATAGCACATGAAACCGGTATTGGAGGAGCACGTCACTTCCGAGAAAAGAAGCCAGAATTTTAACTGATCAGCGATCGGAATTTTAGGATTGCGCTTGAGATATTTTTCCAGAAGCGGCCTCAGTTCCGGATTGGCGAGATCAGCTTCGTAGGGAAACGTTGAAGGCAGTCCGCCGGCGATGTTACAAAGCATTTCCTGCTCGTGAAAAACAGCCTCGCCGGAAAGACACCTGCCCACGTTGGCGTAAATGGAATGCGGAATATAACTGCCCGGACCATAAGGCATCTGGCCTATGCCCGGAACATAGATTTCGGGTTTGCTTTTTGCCGAGGCTGTGAATCCGGCCGCATAACCCAATTCGGTAATCATAATGATCCTGGAGAGCATTTCCCTGACATGAGGCGCTTTGGATATCCCGTTGTGTCGGGCCGCAAGGGAGGCAAGCCCCAGCAGCATGTCGCCAATGGCCGGTTTGCATCCCGAGTAACTGTGACGGTGGAACAGGGCAAACAGCATCGCTAATGCTCCGCCATGGATGTGCTCGCCGCAGAGGAAAACTCTTTCCCATGGAACGAAAACGTCATCAAAAATAACGTAAGAATCCGTATATCCGATGTCGGGATTCCCTGTTTTAAAGTGGGTTCTCTTGCGTATTTTATGAATATGAACAACCTGCTTCACTCCGTCGTAATCCGCCGGCACGGCAAATGACACCGCGTATTGCTGTTCATCCGGCCCGAGAATTCTTGTGGGAACGACGATGATTTCATCCGCGATGGAGGCTTCGGAAATATGCAGTTTACAGCCCCGGACCACGATGCCGTCTTTCTTTTTTTCAACGATCCGCAGGTACATATCGGGATCAGTCTGTTCGGCCGGTCGTTTGAGCCGCTCACCTTTCATGTCGGTCTGTGCGCAGCAACCGACCAGATCGTTCTTCTGAAAATTCTCCAGCCACCTGAGAAAATTTTTGTGATATTCAGTGCTGCCGTTGTTTTGTTTATCCGCCTCAAAACTTGCCGCGTTGACGGCGTTAACTGCATCGGTTCCCATGCAGCGCTGGATACACATTCTGCCGGTCCGGCACAAAGTCCGCGTCATGTCCTGTTTGTGATGCAAGTCCTGCGGGTTCTGATGAATGTGGCAGAAGCGGTTGATGGTTTCTCCTGTCAGGTGGGATTTTGCTGTGCACAGATCCCTGAGTTCCGGAATATGCGGGGCGTCGAAAGTAAATCCCATGACATTTAGGGAGGGAAGCTGCTCCTCGTCATCCCGGTCAATCTTGCTGCCGTTAAAGTAAAGATTTCTTTTCATCTTCCTGAGCCCTTCGATGTATTGTTCCCTGGTTCTCATCTTCGTCTCCTTTCGTGGCGGCAAATAATTGTCCGAATGTTATTTTAAAATGGTTTTTCTGTCTTCAAATACTCACCCATCAAGAAACAAACGCCATCCTGCGTAGAGCGATTCCGGTAGAAGATCCAGGGCTCCGGAAGCTTCGGCAACCGGTGTAAATCCGCAGGCGTCGCAGTTGATGCTGCCGCGGTTTTTGACGTAGCAGCCTTTTGTAATGGTGCCGTCCGGATCGACGTTAACGAGCACATCATCGTGACAGCGCCAGCGATTGTCCTTCATTGCCCTCAGCCTGCCTGCGGAGTTCAAAATGGGATATCCCTGTTTTTTGAGGTCCAGCAGTTTCTCTATGGCGGTGCGGCGTTCGTTTGGTGACAGGGCAAGATTATCTTCCCCCTGATTGTAAGGATAGAAAAACTGGACGGTCATTCCCTTGATATTCGGCATATCCTGTACCCATTTTGCCAGCGGTTCTACATCCTGCCAGTTTTTGCGGTTCAAGGTGCAATGAATAAAAACCCTGGGATGCCTGGTAGTCTTGATGTTGTTATAAACACGGTCAAAGGAATCGCCCCTCAATGCGTCCTGTACTTCTTTCATTCCGTCAAGGCTGACCCAGATGGTATGTGCAGGAACATCCAGCGGCAGGGTTCCGTTGGTTGTCACCGCGACCCGCAGAAAACGTCTGCGCGCATAGGACACAAGATCATGAAAGCGATAAGGGCCGTCGCGCCATAGCAGGGGTTCGCCGCCTTCAAAAACAACCACGCGCGTACCGAGACGGTGCAGGGATTCCAGCGCCACAATTGCCGTATCCCAGGACATGTGACCGTTTTCAGCACCGGCCCGCAGATGAAAAGGACAGGCGCGGCAGGCCAGGTTGCACCGGTAGGTAATCTTGAAGCTTGCCAGCAGGGGAATCCGGTGCCCCAGAAATTTTCTTTCAACAAAGAACCGTGACAGGTCGAGCGGCCATGGAAGTTGCACGGTCTTCAATTTTTCTTTTGCCTTTTCATTCAACGCTGCCCGGGGTCAGGATATTTCTTCAATGCCCAGCGGATATTTCGACATCACCTCGCATCCGTTTTTGGTGATTACAATGTCGTTTTCGTAACGGAAGCCGATGTTTTCCTCGGGGGCCGCATACTGCATCGCGCAGACGACCATTTCATTTTCCTGGTAAACGTGGTCCTGGTCCGTCCAGTAAGGAAGATCGGGATTTACAACGGCGCCGATCCTCCATTCATCCCCAAAAAGACCGATTCCGTGCTCGCAGGCCGGCTGAATAAAGTCGCCGCAGCCGCGGGATTCTGCAAAGTCCATCATGAGGGCGGCCAGCGTTCCCGGCGTCGTTCCGGCGCGGTAGTTGTCGATGACTTTCTGAACGATCGCGACAAAATTATCCGCGTGCCAGCGCTGACGTTTTGTTGCCGGGCCGATCAGGTAGTTGTGCGAGTGGTCCCCCAGCGCCAGTTTGAACATTGCGTGAAAATCCAGCATCAGCGGTTCACCCGCCATGATCTCTTTGGTGGTGGGAGGCGTGCAGGCCCCCAGCCCGGTGCGGACCCCGCTGGAGATTTCATTGAGTCCCGCAAAATTCCACTCGGATACGCTGCCTGCCCTGCGCATGGCTAGGGCGGCAATGCCCGCAATCACTGTTTCCGTCATGCCATGGTAACCGCCGTTTTCGAGTGCCGCGCGCGCCGCTTTGTGCCCTTCGTCAACAATCAGCGAAGCGGTGCGGAATCGTTCAATGGTACCTTTGTCCTTAATCAGGGAAAGAGCGTCGATGATATCGTGAGCATTTATCCATTCGAAACCGGGAAGAGCGTCTTTAAAATGTGTATATTCCCAGTGCGAAAGGTTCCCTTCGGCCGTGTAGGTGGAAATTCCGTCCTCGTAACCTAGGCTACCCTTTTGAATGCCGAGCTCGTCCTTGATAAAGTCCGTGATGGCGGAGACCTGGTCCATGCCGCCCATCGGTCCGTAGGCCCGAACGTGGTCGCCGTCCAGCCATGTTTCGTCACCCACGCGCAGGGCGTCAACCACAAACGTAAAATAGGTGGGCTGACCTTCGGGTGGAATAATCAGGTAGCTTCTCCATGGACAGAAGGTGTCCATGACAAAACTCATCGTGCGGATGCGTGATCCGAGATACACGTCAATTCCTCGCCTGGCCATTTCTTTTTGAATCGCTTTCACTCGTCCGGGATTGTCAATGTAATATTTGTCTGTTGGGTCCAATGTTCTGGTCATATTTTTTCTCCCTTCAATACTGAGTCGGAATCCGTGACAGAACTTTGTTCAGACGGTCGGACACGGATGCCAGTTTGAGCGCTTTGGCCAGATTGCCCTTGAGTTTGAGTTTTCCGGTCATCAGGGCTTTTTGGGCGCCGAGTTCCGCACGGGAAATTCTGGAAAAAGTGTCATAATCACCAATGATTCGAAATTCGGCCTGGGGAGGTTCCCCCGTTCCTGTCTCTACGCGGGTGACCTTTCCGTCTTTGCATTCCAAAAAGAGGAATTGTTCCTCCCCGCCGGGGCAGTTTTTGTAAATGTTGGACATCGATGTTGTAACGTTGTTCATTTTTTCCGGTGGAAGTTCGGCCTGGAGCCTTTTCAATGCCTCGTCTCGCCACGACGGGCTCAGGTATACGAGCAGATCTGACATATCGGTTCCTCCTGTCTGGTTGGTTGGCCGGCCTGGAAGGGGCCTGCCGGATGGTTTGTGGTTACAGGATGCTCCTCCTCTGAAAGGGGAATTATGGTTGGCTGACTATAGGACCAAAAGAAAGGTCTGTCAATACCATTAAAACCGCCTTCAGCAGCACTCAGGTTGAAAGAAAGCGGATGCTGTTTTTTGTGTCCGTTTCACGGACGCTAGCAGACGGTTATTTCCGGCCGATGATCAAAAATATTTTAAACGTTCGGATTGGCCCGCCTGCAACCGGTTTTTCAACCTGCGCAGCGGTCCAATGTCGAATATCGCAAAAGCCAGTGTCTGAAAACATTTGGCATAATGTCATCCTGTTAAACCCGAAGTGAAACACACCTTCATTATTGCTGTGAAACTGTCCGCCATCCGGTTCCAGATCTGCAATAGCCAGCTCACCGGATGGAAGAAGAAGCGAATGAAATTGTTTGACCAAAGGGGGGATGTTTCTGATGTGATGCAAGGTCATGCTGCTGACAATAAGATGAAATGAACCCTTCAGGACATCACCCTTTTCGAGGTCAATATATTCGGCTTTTACATTTTCCAGTTTCCGCTCTTTTATCTTCTTTCTGAAAACATCGAGCATTCCCTGGGAGCTGTCCACGCCCGTAATGGAATTTACAAAGGGCTGCAGGGCAAACGTCAAAAGCCCTGTGCCGCAGCCGAAATCCAGAACGTCCATGTCAGGTGTTAAATCGATTTCACGGATCATGCTACGGGCTATGTCCTGAGCTACTTTTACACGGCCTGGAACCTGGTCCCAGTTCGTCGCATCCTGATCGAAGTTGCGTTTTTTAGTATTGATTTCATATTCTTTGTTCATATTCCTGCTCCAGCAAAGGATAGATATGGATATGGATATGGATGGCGAACATCATAAGCAGACAGTTTTTATTTGCTCTAATAAATTTTCGGTTAAGGTGCAGCAGGTCTGACAATCCCCTCCACTCTGATGCCATGTTTTTTCATGAGTTTCCATAGGGTTACCCGGCTTATTCCCAGCAAACGCGCCGCATCCTGCCTGTTTCCCTGCGTGGTCTCCAGAACTTTTACAATATCGTCACGCTGTCTGAGTCCGGGGAGATCGTCTTTTCGCCGGCTGGATCCAGTGGCAGGATTTTCCTGTGTTAATGCGTGCGGCAAGTGTTGAGGAGAAATCATTTCCTTATGGCAGACAACAAATGCGTATTCCAGGACGTTGGCTAACTCCCTGATATTACCCGGCCAGGGATAGTCGATCATTTTCTGCATGGTCAGCTCACTTACCCCGCTGATGGGTTTCCCCGAACGTTTTCGAAGAATCTTCAGAAAATGGTTTATAAGCAAGGGGATGTCCTCACGCCTTTCTCTCAAGGGCGGCAGGTAAATGGGGATAACGTTAAGCCTGTAATATAGATCTTTTCTGAATCGGCCTTTTGAGCACATTTGTTCCAGATCCCGGTTTGTAGCTGCAATGATCCGCACATCAATGGAAATTGTTGTGTGGTCCCCCACGCGTTCGATCTCTTTTTCCTGGAGTGCCCTGAGAAGTTTCACCTGAGTCGACAAGGGCACATCGCCAATTTCATCCAGAAAAAGATCACCTTTATGAGCAGCCTCGAATCGTCCTATCCTATTTCTTCCCGCTCCCGTAAACGCGCCCTTTACATGACCGAACAGCTCGCTTTCGAGGAGAGACTCGTTTAGGGCGGCGCAGCTCACTTTAATAAAGGGTTCACTATTCCTCTTCCCCAATGTATGGATTGCATTTGCCACCAGTTCCTTGCCGGTTCCGCTTTCTCCGTATATCATAACTGGCGCATCTGATGCTGCCGCATTTTGAATCAGCTCTTTGACAGCGTGCAGGTTTGGGGCGCTTCCGATGATTCCCTCGAAGGCGTCTCCGGGGAGGAATAGGTCTTTTAACTCCTGTATGGTTCTTTCCTTTTCCACGAGGTTGGAAATATCGGTAAGGGTTTCAATTCCACCTATGATCTTGCCGTTGGCATTCTTAAGAACCGTCGCGTTTTTCAGGCTATAAAACAAAGAACCGTCCTTCCTTCGCATTTGGCAGCGTCGCTTTATTACCTCTCCGGAAGCAAAGAGCGGGCAGATTTTTTCTGTTTGTCCATTTGAACCGGTAACAAAGCACCTGTCGCAATCGAGTATTGTGCACGGTTTCCCAGCTAGCTCTTCCGGATTATATCCGGAGATATCCTTCATGGCCTTGTTGGCGGCGATAATGACACCATCCGTGTCAACAACCATGACACCGTCCATCATGGTGTCGACGATTGCTTTCCAGTATTCCCCGAGATCACTTTTCATGAGGTGTTCTCCTAGTGATTTTTTTGCATCAGCTTGCTATCAATGTTAACTTAAACGTTCTTGTTAAGAAACACATGTTAAATAAATATTAACATTAACGAACGTTGTTTACAATCAAAAGTTTCATCATTTCTATTGATTTGAAATTTAAAGTGTTTTACCATAACTAACAAGTGATGGTAACTGGTATAATTGTTGCTCTATGATTAACGAAGACAAAAAAATAAGGAGGATAAAATGTATAAAAAACTATTCATTATCGTAGCGGTTCTGACTTTCGTACTTTCAACGGTCAACGTGGGGATGGCACAGGATAAAGAGGGCAATAAAGCAGTCGCTGACAAAGTTACATCAATGGTTGCGACGGCTAAAAAGGCCATTAAAACGGTGCCCGCAGATGCTGTAAAAAAAGCAATAGATGCTAAAGAAAAAGCCATTTATCTGGATGTGCGCGATGGAGGAGAGTTTGCAGCCGGCCATCTTCCGGGCGCAATAAACATTTCCAGAGGTACCCTGGAGTTCAAGGTAGCCAAAGAAATTCCGGACACAAACGCGAAAATCTATGTTTACTGTAAAACGATGGGGCGTTCGGCACTTGCCACTAAAACCTTGAATGATCTTGGTTATAAAAATGCAGTCCTGATGAATGCCAAGTATGAAGATTGGGTAAAAGCGGGCTACCCGGTAGAACGCTAATCTTCGAGAACAGGGGGCACCGGATATTCACCGGTGCCCTTATTCTTAACGGCTAATTTCCCAACACAAAAGCACCTGGTAGAAAACAGATGAAACCAATCAAAATATCGCGACGCACTTTTTTGAAAGGTTCCGGCGTGGCCGCCGGGGCGCTTTCCATGGGATTTTTCGATTTTACAAGCTGGTCGAAGGTCAGCATGGAAGGTCCCGTGACCCGGATTCCCTCAATTTGCAACGGATGCGGAAACCGTTGCGCCATCTTTGCCTACGTAAAGAACAAGCGCATCTGGAGAATCGAAGGAAATCCTGAAGCCAACGGTAACCAGGGGGTGATCTGCCCGAAGGGCCACGGCTATATTCACGATCTTTACAATCCCAACAGAATCCATTCACCTCTGAAAAGGGTCGGTAATAAATTCCAGCCAATCTCCTGGGATCAGGCCTACAAAGAGATTTCTCAGAAAATTAATATTATCCTCATGGACAACGGCCCGGGATCCATCTTCTGGGTGAATTACCCCATGCCCAATCATGCCTATGCCTTGAGACTGATGCATTCCCTGACCAGTCCCCATTATTTTACTCATGGATCCACCTGTTTCACCGCAAGAAATGCCGCATGGAACTTCACTGTAGGGAAACTTCCATCGAATGACTTGGTGAATTCAAAATACATCATGATTATGGGACGCAATCCAGCCGGAGGAATCGATCTAGGACAGGTCAAGGATATTGTCAAGGCCAAGGAGAAAGGGGCCAAGGTAGTCGTTGTGGATCCACGGCACAGCGAAACGGCAATTCTGGCTGATGAATGGCTGCCCATCAGACCGGGCACGGATCTCGCTTTTCTTCTGGCGATGATCAATGTCATGATCGATGAAAAGCTATATGACAAAGATTTTGTAGAGAACCATACGGTCGGTTTTCAGCAGCTCGAGGACGAGATCATCAATTACCCTCCCCAATGGGCTGAAAAAATATGTGAAATTCCGGCTAAGACCATTGTGCGCATTGCAAGGGAAATGGCCATGCAAAAACCGCGTGCTCTGCTTCATCGGGGTTATCACGGAGCGTTTGGAGCCCAGTACCTGAACAGTTTTCAAACAGCAAGAGCGCTTGCGATCACGAACAGTCTTCTTGGTAATATTAATAGGGAAGGTGGAATCTATTTTTCGGAATCTGCCAATCTTGGCGAGTTACAGCCCACTCATCCCGCCCCGCCGGGTCCTTCCGGTTCCAAAGCGGATGGAACCGGCATCCCAGGTCGATACCCGCTGGGCTCTTACGGAGACGGAATATCCCATTCCATCCCTGAACTTGCCTTGAGGGGGATCCTCAAATGCGGTTTTGTCTATCACCATAACCCTCTAAGGACGAATCCCAATCCCAAGAGGGTCATCGCAGGCTACAAGAAACTGGAACTTCTTGTAGTTATAGATCCGGTGCTTTCAGAGACAGCATCCATCGCCCATTATGTTCTTCCTGCGTCTTTCTATCTGGAGGCAGACGATGCGGTGGACACCAAGCATTCCGGCAAGCAGGCCCAGGTTAGCATCCAACAGAAGGCCATCGAGCCTGTCTTCGATACCCGTTCTGCCTTTCAGATTATCACCGAACTGGCCAAACACCTGGGAGTGGGTAAGTATTACAATTTCACTCTCGACGAGGCAAATGCGCTGCGGCTCAAGCCATTTGGTGTATCCCTCGAAAGCCTGAAAGCCAAGGGAGTGTTGCCTGTAGGTCCTCAATGGAAGGAGGGATTCGTAAAAGCAGACACCCCGTCAGGAAAGGTAGAGATTGCTTCAGCGGTTCTTGAAAAACTGGGCTATCCTGCGGTGCCCCGATGGGAGGCGCCGTTGGTCTCTCCGGATGACAAAGACCCTCATTCCTTCAGGCTTATCCATGGAAAGCAGGCGTACCATACGCATGCCATGACCGCCAATCAGCCCTACCTCATGGCCATCAGCCGCCGTTATGACATGATCCGGTTATGGATCAACCGGTCGAGAGCGGAAAAGATCGGTTTGAAGGACGGGGATGTGGTTCAAATGAAATCCATGATTGGAGAAGGAAAAATCAGGGTGAAGTTGACGGAAGGACTGCACCCTTCCTGCGTCTGGCTTCCCAGCGGTTACGGCAATTTTTCAAAATATCTGACGACGGCTTATGATCAGGGCGTGTCTTACAACGACTTTCTGCCGACACTGTTTGATCCCGCTGTTGGTCATGTGATGGCGTCAGAAGTTATTGTTCAGGTGAAAAAAGTTTAAAGGGGTTAATCATGGCACGATACGGAATGGTTATTGACGAGACAAAATGTGTGGGGTGTTACGCCTGCCGGGTAGCCTGTCAAAACCTGAACCATCTGCGGGAAAATGAGGCATACAATTTCCTGGAGGAGCGGGAATATGGCAAATTTCCCAACTTCCACCGTGTATTCCTGCCCGTTCAATGTCAACACTGCGACAATCCTCCCTGCGTGTCGGTCTGTCCGACCGGCGCATCTCACAAGAGGAAGGACGGAATTGTTCTTGTCAATGAAAAAGACTGCATCGGCTGCAAATATTGCATCGCGGCCTGTCCTTACAATGTGCGTATTATCAAGAAAGAAGGATATATTGAAAAATGCCGCTTCTGCCTCGAATTTGTGGAGCAGGGGGGGCAGCCGGCCTGCGTGACCACTTGCATGACCGGGGTTCGCATGTTCGGCGATCTTGATGATCCTAACAGCGAGATTTCCCTTTATGTGGCTAAGAATGTGCACAAGTTGAAGACTTACAAAGAAGAATTTGATACGCGGCCGAGGATTTTTTACAAGAAGGTTTGAAAACATGACGACACGGGAGAAAGAGCAGATTTGTTCGATCGCGGCGATGCTGTTTGCCCCGCCCGATACTATGCTGGTGGAAGATCTGGAACAGGAAGGCTTCCGTCATTTGCTTGCAAAATGCTTTTTCAAATGGGGGCGTGATTCTGAAATGGTGTCTCCATTTATCTGTGGATTGGACAGGGATTCGTTTCTCGGTTCACTTCAGGACGAATACGAAAGGCTTTTCACCGACATGGACGGTGTTAGAATTTCACTCGTTGAATCTACTTACAAGCCGTGGACAATGGATAAAGAATGCGGTGTGGTCTTTGCCGCATCCAAAGGGCTCGTCATGGGAGATTGGGCTGCGCATATTCTGGATATTTATGAGCGTCTGTCAATGGAAATTCCGGAAGGTTTTCGCAGCACACCTGACCATTTAGTGCTTGAGCTGGAATTCCTTGCCCTTCTTTATCAATCGGCTTCACAGGAATGGGTATCAAAGTTCATTGAGGATCATCTCGACTGGATCCCTGAACTGAAAAAGGAAATGGAAAAGGCGGGCTCTTCCCCTTTTTACAGCAATGCGGTTGAGTTTATACGGTTATTTTTAGAAAATGAAGCAAGTAGACGGGAAGGTTAGAGATCATGGAAAGAAGAGGATTTGTTAAACTAAGCATTGCGGGTTTGCTGGCATGTGCTGTACCTGTACTGGCCAGCTGCGCTAAAAAGGAAAGCGCGTCGAAGCTGTCCAATCAGGAAAAGAACTGGTCAGTTGCGACGTCATCCGAAGAGGTGAAGGAACCCATTGACCTTGCCTACGCGAAAAATACGCCCGCTTTTTTCAAGGACGCCTCTTTTGGCAAAGAAGATCCCAATTTCAAGCCCAAAACAGGCGGTGGGTGAAGCTAAAACCCGATTCGCCGGTGGCGAATCAAGATTACACGAGGGGATGGCAGGCACTTTAAAAATTTCAAGCTTTCTTATTCATTTGAACATCACTACAGGGAGAGGAACATGGAAGGAACGCACTTTGTTTTCTGGAACTGGACCATCGCGGTCTATCTTTTCGTTGCCGGGGTAAGCGCCGGGGCATTTGCGATATCAGTTCTTGCCTATTTTATAGGCGAGGAAAAATATGAAGACATTGCACGGATCGGCGCCTACATTGCTCCCTTTCCCCTGATTATCGGACTATTGTTCCTGATTTATGACCTTGAAAGGCCCTTTATTTTCTGGAAACTTCTTCTGACCGTCCAGATCAACTCCGTCATGTCCCTTGGCGCCTGGCTGCTTCTTGTCTTTTCCATTCTCAGTTTCCTGAATTTCTATTTCTGGCTGCCAGACCGGATTGACCTCATTGAATTCATTCGAGAAAAGCTTAAAGATCGGGAGAAGCCCGCTTTTTTGTGCAGGATCAGGGACAGCCGTTTCCTGGAATCCCTGACCCGCCCAAACCTTAGGCGGTTCAGGCCATTGGTGGGGTTGATCGGAATGCCGGTGGCTCTTTTTGTAGGCATCTATACGGGCGTGCTTTTAGGGGTGCTCTCGCCCAGACCTTTCTGGAACAATCCCATGCTGCCCATGCTCTTTCTCGTATCGGCCCTGAAGACGGGGACAGCTTCAGTATGTTTCATCGGTTGTTTTATCATGGGAATGAAAGGCATGAGTCGTGAAAAGGTGGAAACAAACAAGTTTGTCATCCATTCCGTGGATTTCTTTCTCATGATTCTGTCCATGATCACAATCATCCTGTTTATATTTGGCCTCTACACAGTTTCGCGCAATTCAGCAGAGGCGGCCAAGCTCATCATGGGAGGAGAATATACATTTCTCTTCTGGGGACTCGCCGTAGTGGTCGGGATACTGGTTCCCTTCTGTCTGGAAATCTATGAACTTCTCCCTCATTTTGTCGATCATACGGCTCTGCGGGAACACAACCCCTGGATTTCCGGTGTTACGACGGTTGCGGTTCTTGCAGGAGGTTTTGTGCTCCGGTATGTGATCGTTTATGCCGGACAGGCAACTTTATATATCACTTCCTGACGCCTGATTTTATGAGCCATCAATAAAGATACGAATATCGCCTGTTGTCTCTATGCATCCGTTGTCTTCATGAGGATGTGACGCAGTCGTTTTACAGGAAATTTCCGGTTTATCTAATATTCTGTCCAAACCAGGTTTTGCCATCAGCAATTTTTATCATACAGCGCGGGGAGAACTGTTTCGGGGATAAGCGGCTACCGGGATATGATTTTATCTCTTGACATGTTATGAGCATATGCCTATAATGAAGGCAAAGGAGAATGAAGATCTATGACCCGGCCGAAATGTCGACGCCATATTTGTAGAATGCCTGATAAAAACTATTTCAAGCCCCGGGGAATCCCATCTCCGGAGCTTGAAGAGGTCATTCTGAACCTGGATGAATTTGAAGCGATTCGTCTGGCGGACCACGAACTTTTGTATCAGGAAGATGCAGCGGCCCGAATGAATGTTTCCCGGCAGACATTCGGCAGAATCATTGAATCGGCGCACAAAAAGATAGCCGATGTCCTGATGAACGGCAAAGCCCTGAAAATAGAAGGGGGCGAAGTTTCTTTGGAAGAGACACCGTTGTGCGGACATGGAAGAAAGAGCATGGGAGGACGCCATCATCAATAATTTATTTAAAGGAGAAATTTATGAAAATTGCACTACCAACACGGATGAACCGGATCGACGAACACTTCGGACATTGTGAACACTTTACGGTATTCACCATTGACAGCGGGAAGCAAATAACGGCTGAAGAAAAAATTTCTTCCCCTGCCGGCTGCGGATGCAAATCCGATATCGCGCAGACGCTTGCTGAAAAAGGAGTAAAACTTATGCTGGCAGGCAACATGGGACAGGGAGCCGTCAATGTTTTAAACAGCTGCGGCATTGATGTGATGCGCGGATGTTCGGGAGAGGTGAGGGCTGTTGCTGAAAGCTGGCTTTCCGGCAAACTGAAAGATTCTGGAATCGCATGCGCTGTACACGGGCACGAATGTCACAATAGTTGAAAACGAAATATTGGCGCGCAAACAAGCAGACCGTTAACTAAAGTTCAGGATGATATCAATAAAGAATCTTCCCACATACAACTGACTTCATCGCATATCTGCACCATAATGAATTTATTGACATAAAGGAAAACATTCCCTATAAAGATCCATGAAAATTCGTGTTTAACGAGAAGGTGTGCGATGCCCAAAGGCCGAATGCTGTTTCTGGTGGTTTTGATGATGATAGTGATTGTGGCTGTTGATGCTTACGCCTTCAGATGCGGGAACGAAATTGTAACCACGGGTGACTCGGAAGCCGTTGTCCTTTCAAGATGTGGACCTCCCACCTACAAAAAGGAAGTAAAAACGGAAACGCGGGGGACCACTGGTGGCCGATATTACCGGGGGCATTATTATGGTGGAATGTATAGCGAAGAGACGGTTGTAGTGGAGGAATGGTACTATAACTGCGGTGAAAACGATTTTATATACATTCTGACATTCAAGGCAGGAGTGCTGGAGAAGGAAACATCGGCAGGGTACGGTTCGGGAGCATCGGATTGTAAAGGACATAGATAGCAGATATTTATTAAAGTCTTTACGGTTTTATTTGCAGAATTTAAAATATATTTAGTCGATTCAGGTTTTAACGGCGGGTGTGTTGAGTTCTTTGATACAATTTTAAAGAAATCAGACTTTCAAAGGAGGCTGCGATGTACGGTCATATTGTAACCACAGGGATCTCTTTCGGTACGGCACTGGCCATTACCATCAGTTACAGCACCAACCATTCTGTCTTGTGGGCGATCTTTCATGGGATTCTTTCATGGATTTACGTGATTTACCATGTCATATTTCATTAATCTGAAATCATTTGAATTTTCGGAATGTCTTTGTAGATTGCCTGTTGAATTTTTTGTCCAAAGTGTTGGTTAAGGAATCGAATACAATGAGGTTTTGTCCATGATTGACTCCATTTCATACAGATCATAAATAGCGTCAGGATAAATATTCTGACAGACAAGATCATGCATTCCAGACTACATCCCATAAGACATTTTTACTAAAAAGTTAAAATTCATCAGAAGCTCATTGACAAAGCTTATTATGTGATGATAGTCCTTAAAAGTTAGGGATGAAAAGAGGATTCACCTAGTTTGGTGACCTTTTATGAAAATAGCCAAGAACACTAGTACGAAGGAGGATGTATGGATTTAAGAGATGCGTATTTTGTTGATGGAGTGCGGACATGGTTCGGAAAGTCCCGACAGGACGGCCATTACTGGACCACACGCGCGGATGATTTGGTGACGAAAGTCATGAAAGAACTCATGAGAAGAAACCCGAATGTTCCATGGAACGAAGTTGACGACAACATCTGGGGCGCGACAACTCAGGTTGGGGACCAGGGGACTACAATGGGAAGAGTGACGGTTCTTACTTCCGGTCTCCCTGTGGAGGTCCCGGGATTTTCGGTGGACAGAATGTGCGCAGGCGGCATGACCTGCCAGGCCATTGGTTCGTCTTTCATCAAGACGGGCTGTGCGGATATCATCATCGCAGGCGGTGTGGAGCATATGGCACACCATCCTATGGGAGCGGGAGCAGACCCGAACCCGCGTGTTGTTACCGAAAAGATGGTGGAAGTGAAATATTTCAACATGGGGGTTACAGCGGAAAAACTCCATGATTGGCTCCCGGAAAATGGCGAACAGCCGGTGAGCAAGGAAGAAGCGGATGAATACGCCTTCCATTGCCTTGATAAATACTTCAAAGCACTGGATGAGGGTTACTATAACAGGCACTGCGTTGATATGACTGTATTTTCTCCCACAGGCTGGAAAGTTGCCAACTATGACGAACAGGCCAAACGCGGTACTACGCTGGAGAGCATTAAAAACTTCCGGAAATTCCCGTTCAAGGCGGAAGGCCGCGTCACGGCGGCAAACGCCTCGGGATTGAACGACGGCGCCTGTGCATCGCTCCTGATGTCCGGTAAACGATGCAAAGAGCTGGGCATCAAACCCAAAATGAAGTTTGTCGGTGCCGCTTTTGCCGGTGTGGATCCTTCTATTATGGGATGGGGTCCTGTTCCTTCCACGGAAAAGGTTCTTAAGAACTTCGGCATGAAATTTGAGGACCTTGATATCATCGAACTCAATGAGGCCTTTGCCGTGCAGGCTGTGGGATTCATGAAGCATTTCGGCATGAAATCCCCGGTAGACCCGAGACTCAACCCTTACGGCGGAACCATTGCTATGGGTCACCCGCTGGCCAGTTCCGGTGTGCGTTTGAGCATGCAGCTGGGACAGGATTTTGAACTGAACCCGAAGGCCAAGTACGGGCTTACCACCATGTGCGTGGGCTTGGGCATGGGTGGTTCGATCATTTGGGAAAACGTAGTAGGAAAAAATATCTAGGAGGCTCACACAATGGCTAAATATATAACAGAATGTAAATTAAACTTTTTGCAGTCAAAGAAGGCAGGCAAGATAGCAATTGTCACCATGGACAATGGACAATTCTATAATATCCCCAACACCTGGGGCGAAGAGGCCCTTGAATCACTCAACAAGGTTCTCGATATTGTGGAGAAAGACAAGGATGTAAAGGGTTGGATCCTCACCGGAAAGCCTTTCATTTTTAATGTGGGTGCCGATATCATGAGCGTTGACCCGAACATGAAAAAAGAGACGGCTCTCCAGGTCGGCGCGCTGGGACATGCGACTTTCAAAAGAATCATGGGTCTCAAGATCCCGACACTTGCCGCAATTAATGGTGCGGCCATGGGCGGCGGTGTTGAAGTTGGTCTCTATCATAACTACCGTACGATCTCCAAAAGCCCGGGCGGGTGTGATCATTATGCGCTGCCCGAGTGCTTCCTCGGCCTCGTGCCGGGTTGGGGCGGAACCCAGCTGGTTACCAAGCTGTGCGGTCCTGAAGTCGCCATCGAGCTCATCATCACAAACCCGCTCAACATGAACAAAATGATTAATTCCAAAAAGGCCTTCGAGATGGGCCTTGCGGACAAACTGATTGCGCCTGCGG
Organism: uncultured Smithella sp.; assembly: GCA_964394715.1. Taxonomy (GTDB): domain Bacteria; phylum Desulfobacterota; class Syntrophia; order Syntrophales; family Smithellaceae; genus UBA8904. The sequence continues at coordinate 10,757 of CAYMYR010000017.1, read as the reverse complement.
AGTTCATGGATGATTCCATCGCTTTACTCGAACGAATCATCACCGGCGAAGAGAAAATCGAGCGCAAAAAAGTGGATCCGAAGATGAGCGACGATCTCTATAACAAGACGAAAGAATTTATTACCGGCAAGTCTCATTCAGGAGCAATAGGGCCGTTCCGGGCGCTGGAGCTCATCAAGGGCGCGGGAGAGTGGTCTCTGGATGAAGGGTTCCAGAAGGAGAACGAAGCACTGGCTGACATGATCATATCCGATCAGTTCAAGTGCGGTGTTTACTCATTTGATCTTACCCAGCGCCGGGCCAAGAAACTTCCCGGCAGGCCGCCGAAAGAAGTCAAGGGCAACAAGATTGCGAAGATCGGCGTCATCGGCGCCGGCCTCATGGCATCCCAAATGGCCCTGTTATTCGCACAGCGCTATCAGTGCCCGGTTGTCATGAAGGATATTAAGCAGGAATTCGTGGATAAGGGCCTTGCTTACTGCAGGGAACAGCTGGCCAAGACGGCCAAAAAAGGCAAACTGTCCGCAGCGGATGCCAAATGGATCGGTGAGGAACTCATCACCGGCACCTTAACATACGAACCGTTCAAGGACTGCGATTTCGTCATTGAAGCTGTTTTTGAAGAAATGGGCATCAAACAGAAAATTTTCGGCGATCTGGAAGCTGCATGCAAGCCGGAGTGCCTGTTCCTCACCAATACATCCTCTCTGGATGTTGCCGAGATGGGCAAAAACCTGAAGGATCCTTCCCGCGTGGTGGGCTTCCATTTCTTTAATCCTATTGCCGTGCTGCCTCTTGTCGAGATTATCAAAACAGACAAGACCAGCGATGTCGTCCTGGCAACGGCATTCGACATTGCCAAGAAAATCAAGAAGACACCGGTTCTTGTGAAGAACGCGCCTGCTTTCCTCGTCAACAGGATTCTGCTGGCATGGATGGACGGCATCTTCCAGTGCATCGATGAAGGTGCGCCTTTCATGCAGGTGGATAATGCCGTAGTCGAGCTGGGTTACCCCATGTCGCCGTTTACCCTTGCCGCGCTGGTGGGACCTGCCATTGCTCTGCACGTACAGGAGACCCTCAACAAGGCATGGCCTGACCGGTTCCCGGTGAGCACAGGACTCAAAAACCTGGTGGCGAAGGGCAAGAAGTCCATTCTGACCTTCACCGATAAGGGAATCGATGTTGATCCCGAAATCGCAGCCGGCTGGCCGCAGGGCAACAAAAAGTTCTCCGACGACGAGATCAGGGAACGTGTTCTGAATCGCGTTGCGAAGGAAATCGATTTTATCCTCAAAGAGGGTGTCGTGGCGAGCCCCAAAGATGTGGATACCGGCGTGATCATGGGAGCGGGATGGCCGTTCTTCATGGGCGGTATTACCGCATACCTGGATCAGAAAGGTATTTCCAAGAAGGTCGTGGGCAGAGACTTCCACGAGAAAGGGTTCCTTGCAATAGAGAAATAGCAGAAGGATAAATTACCACATTCAGGAGCCGGACAGTCTTAATACCTGTTCGGCTCCTTTTTTATTGTGTGTTTCCCGGAGATTAAAAAGGTTCAGCAAACCGATGGTGTTATTCTATGGTGAAACCTTACCACTTTTGGCGGTTTCAGCCAGGCGCCGGCTCAACGAATCATAATTAACCGTATCTTTTTTGCTTTCTGCAGGAGGAGGAGTGATCTCTCCTTTGTCACCGGTATCACGGGCTATTTCCTTTTCCGTCTTGAAAGCATCTTTTACAGTTTCATTGGTTGTGTCTTTGGCGGGTGCCCCTTTTACATAAGCTTGAGTTTGTCCCAATTCCTTATCGGCGACCTTGTCCATATCTGCAAAGGCTGGTGAGATGAGGATTGCGCCAAGCAGCAGGACAGCGCAAAAAATTGTTAATCCTTTGAATCCTTTCATTTTATGCTCCTTTCGTTGCATTGCCCACGGTTTGTCTGTAATGTTTCTAAAAAACTCCCGGGCAGCAACCTTTTGCCGTCCGCAGATTTTCTGATTACTACACTTAATTATAATGCTGATTTTAGAAAAATCAAGCTTTAGTAGTCTTGAATTATATGATAATAAAATCAGTGTGTTGGCATTTTGAATTTACAGTTTGTCAGAAAAACTTGTTTTCAGTGGGAAGAACACAGGTGAAAAACAAAAAATCTGCGGGAGGGGTAAATCATGCGTAAATGGATAACGGGGGTTTTATTCTTACTGGCAGCGGCAGCGGGTATCTTCTGGTTCGGAATTGACACAGACATGCGCAAGCTGATTTTACACGTGCCGAAAGACAGGAATGTTCTCTTCTGGTCCATCCCGCAGCGTGATGCCGCTTTTCGCGCGATGGACAGGGTGCCGCTTGTTGTTAAATCCCGGATTATTTCTGCAGGCACAAATGTCTATCCCCTGACGAAGGGACTGCCGCTTGATATTGGAGTCGATATAGATGCCTACATGAAGGACCAGCGTACCGCCGGATTGCTGATCATTCAGGACGGTAAAATCCGGCTAGAGAAATATGGACTGGATTTCAGTGGCGGTAAACGATGGACCAGTTTTTCAGTTGCCAAATCATTCACCTCAACATTAGTCGGCGCGGCAATCAAGGACGGCTATATTAAGAGCGTTGACGACAAGGTATCTGATTACATTCCCGACCTCAAAGGTTCTGTTTATGATGACGTTACGATCAGGCAGCTTTTGACCATGACATCCGGCGTGATGTGGAATGAGGATTATGCCGATCCCAAATCAGATGTGGCCTTGTTTGATGTGCACAAGGCCGAACCGGGTGTTGATGTAACGGTCAGCTATATGCGTAAATTGAAGCGTGAAGCGCCTCCGGGGGCGAAGTGGGTTTATAAAACAGGTGAAACCAACCTGGTTGGCGTGCTGGTCAGTTCGGCGACCAGGAAGACACTGGCTGACTATCTGTCGGAGAAAATCTGGCAGCCCTTTGGCATGGAGCAGGACGCGAGCTGGTTATTGGGATCCACGGGGCATGAAATCAGCGGGTGCTGCGTGCAGGCATCAACCCGCGACTTTGCCCGCTTTGGTTTGTTTATCCTTGGCGGCGGCATGGCAAACGGAAAGTCAGTGTTGCCTGACGGCTGGATTAAAGCGGCAACGATGAAGCATGCCGATACCGATCAGGCGGAATATGGCTACGGCTATCAGTGGTGGGTTCTGAAAGATGGCAGTTTTGCTGCGAGAGGGATTTTTGGTCAGGGCATCTTCATCGACCCCGGACGGAAACTGATTATCGCGTCAAACAGCAACTGGCCTTATGCGACGGATCGTCAGGGCGGAGATCAGGGCAGGAAGCGTCTTTCTTTTTACAGACAGGTGCAGATGGCGATTGACAAGGAGGCGAAGGCCAAAAAATAGATCCGGACGATTCGGTGAATTATCCTGAACCGCAGTTGGCTAAAGGTATATTCCATGAGTTTCAGAAAATAATCCCGATCTTCCAGACAGGCTTGCTTCCGGCCATAAGCGAATAACGGTTTCTGACAGCTTCGTCAATAACATCGGGACAGATGCCTTTACTGGATTTACTCCTTTCTGTAGATTAGCAACGGCTGCTTGTCTGCAGATGAATTCACGGGGGGCAATTTGTTGTTTCCCCTTTAAATGTTTCTTCAAGAAGGCACAATGTTGCTTCATATATGGCGGGGTCTTTGCGGGCCCTTGGCCCTGCGACATTGAGAACCTTGATTGCATGGCTTTTCAGCCAGATGGTAAGACTCTGTGCCGCTTCTTTGATGGTTAATTCTTTCAAGTCGATATGGGTCCAATCCTTTTTGTGCTGCCTGGCAAATTTTCTGGTCAGAGCCGAACCATCAGTGAGAAACCCGTGGGATACGATTACGGTGCCGTCAGCGTCAAGGACGTTTTGCTCTGTCCGCCTGGAATAGTCGGTGGTCGGCATTTCCTGAAGGTGATATTTCGGATCAAGTGTTCCGTCCTCTGTTTTCCTGCCTTTGGGAAGCCAGCCGCCATAAGGAATGTTGTTGGCGATGGCAAAGTCAAGCGCTGCTCGATCCGCTCCGGTTTGTCCTCCGGATATGATTTTATCGATTTTCACCATCTGCCTTCATCTGTTGTTCTGAAAAACAAACCTCTCTCAAAGTCTTTTCACAAAACAGGACGGTACATACTGGCGACCATACTTGAAATCTCTAAAGGATCGATGGATCTCTCAAAAGTCGCCAGCGTTTGATGTTGATGCAATTTAAACAAAAAACAGGGTCAATTGTCTAAACCTTTTTTATTTTTTAAGTTTTTTTGTCACGTGGCTGATGATAGAATATTAAAGGAAATTTTTTAGGGTCAATTTACATTAACAACACCAAGAGCGGATATTTTTACCAGAATTTGCTTTTTTGTGTGTTATTTGATCAGGCTTTTATACATTGCTTTCAGGGCACTGTCAGCATAATAATTCTGAAAACCAAAATGAAAACTTATTTGTGCTGGTCCCTGGTTGATGATATCGATATTAATGTTTTGTTCCTTGAGAGCCGTTGCCGCTTCCGCGATGACGCCGGGATGATTTTTCATGCCGATACCTACGGGAGAAAGAATTGAAATATTGTAATTGAACTCCAGTGTATCGGGATTGAATTCCTTTTCAATTGTTTCTTTTATATCCTTCGCAAATCCGACCATGTCATTCTGATTCAACAGAATGGATATGTCGTCCCTGTCCGTCGGATAGTGATAGGTTTCAATGCCGTAATCCTTGATTACACTCAAAAGGTCATGAACAAAGCCGATAGACTCCCCTGCGCCGTCGCGTTCGATATAGAGATAGGCGATGTTATCTTTGCGCGCGATACCGACTACAACTTCCTCAGGAACACGTTCGGATACAATCAGCGTCCCTTCCGAAGCAAGGTTGTTCGTATTTCGGATTTTTATCGGAATATTTCTTTTTTTGCAGTTAACCATTGCATCATAGTGAAAAACATCAAAACCTTTTGACGAAAGCAGACGAATTTCTTTATACGTCAGACGGGAAATGACTTTTGCCTCAGGAATAAGACGTGGATCCACCTGGTAAATCCCATCCGTGTCCGTCCAGTTTTCGTAAAGAGCTGCCTCGATGGCATAGGCTATTTCTCCTCCTGTCAAATCAGAACCGCCGCGGGAAAAAACAGCCACATCTCCCTTGGCAGTCACACCGTAAAAACCGGGTATTACGGAAACACCTTCCACCCTGCTGAGTTTTTCCCTGATATTTCGGTAACTAACCGGGATAACACTGGCATTGGAAAAATTCTCGGATACGACCAATCCCATATCTTCAGGCAAAACAAGCTCAGAAAGTATGCCCTGCTTGTTAAAATAACGGCAGACAATTTCAGCATTATATCTCTCACCACGTGAGGCAAGAAAATCCTTTTTCTTGCCTTCAGGAATGGGTTTTTTGATATCTTTTTCCAGGTTTTTAATAATGTCTTTTCCTACAATACCCAGATCAGCAATCAGTCTTTGAAATTTTTCAATAACATGTTTGTAGCTTTGCTGCGCGTCTATGTTCTTGCTTTGTGAACGGAAGTGTCTGCCATCGGTGGCGATGTTTATTAAGTGATCGGTCAACTTTTCCGTGTCGGAGGAATCTTTTCCCGGAGCCGAGACAACCACATACTGCCTTTCCTTATTTTGTAAGATGATGTCCTTAACTTTATTTATCTGCACGGCGTTGGCGACAGAAGTTCCACCGAACTTGCATACAATCTGACTTTTCATAAAAAATACTCCCGACATGATATGGATAAGAAATTCCTTATTGTAGGAATCAGTATAGGAAACTCAAACATGTATGTCAATTAAAGCCTTGGGCATTAAAATCTTGGCAATAGAACGAATATCTCCATTGTATTTTCTCGTGATAATGATCATCTGGGCGTGACCTGTTTTCACCATCGACAGACTGATATTTAATGCGAATACGGAAGCAAATACCTTGAATACAGTTCACAGGTGCTGATGCTGATTCCTTATAAAATTCCGCGCAACACAACTGTTTGATGGAAAATAATATCCTTGCTATTGACCGGAAGACTGATTAACAGTCCATCCGCGCCCACTGTGATCGGTCCTTTGTAATATTTGGCCGCATCGCCGAGGAACATGTGATTGAACACCGGCGGTATCGGCGGCAGTATATGATAAAGCACCAAATGCTTAACGCTTGCCTCGCCGGCTATTTTGGCGGCATCTTCAGGTGATGTGTGGTATCCAGGAATGTCTGCCGTTATTTTAGCCAGAGCCGGGGATGATGACAATCCCGCCTGGTCGTGCAACATCTTGATCAAGGCAGGCTGCTGTGCTTCGTGAAGCAGCACGTCCACTCCCTGTGCCTGTTTTTTCAGTGACTGGCAGGGTACAGTGTCACCGCTGATAACCAAGGATCTTCCTTTATAGTCAACGCGATAACCAACAGCTGGATATGCCGGAAAATGATTCACTTTGAAAGCAGTGATTCTGGCCCCGTCTTTATCAACAACAACCATTGATGCGTCTTCTTCAGAGGATAAGTCAAACGGTCGGGCTCTGCCGCCTGCTCCTGATGGTGGAACAGTGGCTGCTCCATGAAATGCCACCCGGTATCCCGCATCGAGGCTATATGCATGATTGAATCCTGCAACTACAGTTTCAACTCCCCTTGGACCGATTACATCCACCGGTTCTGCATTGGAACCGCCTACCCAGCGCTGAAGCATCATCTCTCCAAGAGCAGCGATATGATCGGAATGAAAATGTGTAAGTAAAATCGCATTCACCTTGCCCAGGTCAAAACCCATCAGTCCAATATTCCGGGCAGATCCCGGCCCCGCATCAAAAATATATAGATTGTTACCGGCCTCCACTACGATACAGGGACCGGTGCGGTTTATATCGGCAAAGGGCGCCCCCGTGCCGGCCAATCCTGCGTAAAGCCCGTCGTCTTTCTTATAGGTTTGACTCAGAAGCCGCTGCTGGATTATCCTGTTTGCCATGAAAGTGAATATCTGCTCCTGGAAAACAAAAGCAGTCAGTATGACGACGGCAATGATAGAAACCACCCAAATGGCAGCTTTCGGTAAACGCCCCATGCCTTTTTTATGTGAGTTTACGTTTTGCATGATCATTTTCCAACCGCAGGAACGGATTTCTTTTTCTTCAACAGATCCATCATTTTCTGGGCGGTTTCAGCACCGGCATTCTGGTTCTGCCCTGTAACAATTGTGTCATCAATGACAACATGATTGGCAAACATATCCAGGAACGCGGTCTTTGCCTCAAAAATTGCCCCCGCAGCACGCAATTCTCTTTCCGGATGCTGCGGCGTTATCCCGATGCCCAGCTCTTTTATTTGTTTATCGGTAACAGCTGTCATTTTTCTGTTTTTTACCAGAGGATTGCCGTGTTCATCCTTTGCCAGGAGGAATCCCAGCGCTCCGTGACAAACAGAGCCCAAAATAATCTTTGATGAATATGCTTCGCTTATTTTACGGCCCAGGACTTCAGAGGTGCCGAGATCATAAGCGGCGCCCCATCCGCCCGCCATGTAAACAAGATCATACCGGGTAAAATCAACCTGATCTATTTTTAGAGAATTTTTCACCTTCTGCTGAAAATCAGCATCCATCAGGAATCTTTCATCGGCCGGAGTTAATAGCGGCCAGTTGAGAGACATTGGTTCTATGGGAATTTCCCCGCCGTTGATGCTGGCAATGTCCACCTGCATCCCGGCATCAAAGAATTCGTAATAGGGGACGGTCATTTCAGATGCATATACGCCGGTTTTCTTGCCGGTCTCGCCCAGAAAGCCCTTGCTCGTGGTAATAATCAACGCCTTACGGCCAGTCAGGTCAAAACTCTGTCCCTCGTAAGGCGCGTGCAGCCCCAGTGTTTTCAGAAGCGGGGGCAGGCCGAAATAAACAACAATGGCAAAAACGATAATACCAATTACAGCGATAATAATTTTTTTCATCGTATGCATCCCTTCATTGACTGTTGAGCAGATAGACTCATTTAGGTTAAGGTCTTTTTTTATATTCTTCAATTTTTTCCTGCATGAATTTGAAGCCGGGTGTGATATTCTCCGTAAGGCTCTGGGGTAGCAGCGTCTTGACGGGCTGACCTATATTCAACGGTCCTCCGGTTAAAAACAGGTTAGCCGATACATCAAAGACCAGTTTCCCCGGCACTCCGATGGCTATTTCATAATCATAAATGCCTGAAAAGGCGCGGTCTCCCATGCCTGGTATCACAATCTGGGGGACTCCGGTGATAAAAGGGATCAGGCCGCCTTTCAGGCATGATTCGGCGAACCCCTCGAAAGAGGAGGTTGGGAAGTTCTCTCCTTCGTATGTTAAGGCATGAATGATATGCGTTATGTTCTCACTGTTCCCAAATATCAGCACGGTGTCCGGCTCGAACCGGGCATCAGACAAGGGGCAGCATATAAACCCGGCATACTGAGACAGCCCGGACAGGTTGGCTTCACCGATCATCTTTTTCCCATGATCCAGGCGTTTTCTTTCTGCCTCTGCATTTCGGTGCCATTTCTGGTGCAACTGGCTTTCCATCAGAACCTCGAAAGGGATATCCACCCACCTGTGCATGACCGTGGCCGGGGTACAGAAATTATCATCGGCCGTCATGGCTATTGACAAGGCCATTCTCCGCGCGTAGGTAAAGGCCTGGCACAGGCTGGCCTTCTGACCGAGCGAAGCAGGCCTCAGGAAACCATCCGGAATCTCTCCGATGTCTCGTATGTATTTGATGGCTACCGGGTAGCTCGACAAATGTAACCGATCATAGATGTCCTGACCGGCTTTGCGGTAATCGTCAATCAGCGCCATGGTATCTCCTCCTGTCTAAGTTTGATGGTTTTTCTGCTGAATATGCGAAATCGTCTTACTCTTCTTCAACCTGGAAAACGTATTTTGCATCGGCTCTCCTTAACCGGCAAACAGCACGAATCATGATGAGGTTGTTTCCTGTATCTGATTTCTCTTCCAATGCTTTGGTATTTCTGATGCGCAGGGAACACCCGTGGCGCAAAGACCGCATCCATAGATGAAGATGTGATAATGCTTGTTGCAGTGCTTCAGGGAGTCGGCCACTTTTTGATAACAGATTTCTTTATCGTGATAGTGTTGCGCTGTTATGGCAGTCACCGGGCATCGTTTTGCGCATTTCAAGCATGGATGGCCTTGATAATGGAGACAATCGGCGTGGATGTCCTCTGGCCTTTTACCATTGGGCTCAAGTTTCAAATGAACTACAAAGCTGCCAAGCCGGTGTGATACCCCCTTTTTTGTAATCAGAAAGTCATGCATTCCGAAGGTGCCAAGCCCGGCGGCATACGCCACATGACGATGAGACCACGGAGATGCCCACCCTACCTGCGGATATCGCTTTTTATTGAACAGGGGGGTTACATCCGGAGCAACGGCAAGGATTCCCCTGCCCATCAGAACGGTCACGATCTCCCGCACAAACGTCTGGCTGAAGATTTCACCCAACAGGCGCGTCTGGGCCCACCGCTCTGATGCCCATTCGACAGCTGCGGCATTGTCCCGGATAGTTTTTTGAGTGAATGGCATGACAAAAGAGACTACACTGAGCTCATCCGGATCCGGTGGTTTGACTCTGTTTTTTTCCGCTTGCCAGCGCATGATCTCCCAGGGGGAGAAATGGTGAGGTCCGATGACTTTCTTGAGCTGATCGAAAATCGGATCATTCCCCCGGACAAACCCGACCAGTGGTTCTTCAAAAATCGGTTCACCCCAAAATGGATATTCCATTTGGTTGTCCGGGTGGTTAGCGATTTTTTCTTTGATGGTCCGAATAAACCATTCTTCGTCAGGCAAAGGATTATTATCACTCAAGTGGGCGTCGCGCTTCAGGAGCGGTTGAGGGGGGAAACCCATCCCCCGCATTTCGCCGATGGCATTTTTAATTCCTTCAATGTCGGACAGGAATGAAAAATGACGATATCGATCCTGCATTCTCCTGCGTTGACTCATCCCGCATCATTCCTTTTAAGCTTATTCACATAATAAATGAACTCGATATATATTTCAACAAAAGCGCGCCCCTGCGCGACACTTTCATCCTTGTGCCTGTATGCAGCCTCAACAATCTTATAACGTTTCCTGATGCCGTGCGCGATATCCTCAGTGAAATGTTTGAGCAGTGTGTCAGGGGAGCCGCTTTCCAGGGCTTGATCAATTACAGCAATAACTGGATCTGACTGGCCTTCCGGCTTCAGGCCAGTAAAAGGAACCTCTCGTTCAGCCAGATGGACTTTGATAATCTTCGCATAAAACCATTTTTCTGCTGCTTCGGCATTTTTCTTGTTTCTTGCGTGGAGCGCCCTGACAAATGCTTCACGGACCGTGGTTTCATCCTCCTGCTTCACCCATTTGAGAATGGGTGTGGCATCCTTGGTGTCCAGTGCTTTCCGGACATCCTGAACAATAGGTCCATCCAGGGCATCGAAGTGTGCGGAGGCAATGCCACAAACCCCGAGAGTTGTTATGGCTGATAGTAAAAGCATCCTGATTAAGAAGGTTTTTCTTTTCATGGCAAGGCTAATCCTTATGAAGAAAAAAATGAATCATTCAGCTTTTCCTCGCCCTCTGGCCAGATTATCATTTTGCCAATCTGTAAAGTACTTCAGGGGAAGAAACTGTTTACAAGTTGTTTATTCAATCCGCTTTTGACACGGCATTGGACAGAATCAACAATCGTTTAAGTTCA
>CAYMYR010000016.1:34648-50638 GCA_964394715.1 uncultured Smithella sp. | reverse complement strand
GACAATCCGGGGTAACTGGCCACTGTCAACTCAAGTATAGTTCAGGACATATTATTAAAGCCTCTTCCAAAGAAAACGACATTGTGGCTGACTTCTTCTGCGGGTCCGGCACGACACTGGCCGCAGCCGAAAAGCTGGGGCGCAAGTGGATCGGCTCCGATCTGGGCAAGTTCGCCATTCACACAACACGCAAGCGCCTGATCGGTGTCCAGCGTCAACTCAAGGCGGACGGCAAGGACTTCCGGGCTTTTGAAATTCTTAATCTTGGCAAATATGAACGGGCGCATTACATTGGCGTCAATATGAACCTGCGCGAAGAGGAACGCCAGCAGCAGCTTCTCCAAAAAGAAAAGGATTTCATCGGCCTGATTCTCAAAGCCTACAAGGCGGAAGGCGTGGAAAATTTCAAATGCTTCCACGGCAAGAAAGCCGGGCGGCTGGTGTCCGTTGGCCCCATCAACCTGCCGGTGACGCGCCTGTATGTGGAAGAACTCATTCTGGAGTGCCGCGAAAAGCGGATTTCCCGCGTGGATATTCTGGCCTTTGAATTTGAGATGGGACTATTTCCCAATATCCAGGAAGAAGCCAAGGCCAAAGGCATTGACCTTGCGCTCAAATACATCCCGCGTGAAGTTTTTGACAAACGCGCCGTGGAAAAAAATCAGGTCGTTTTCCATGATGTCTCTTACATTGAAGTCAAGCCGCTGGTGCGCGCGGGCAAAAAAGGCACGCCTCCCGCCATTGCCGTGGAGCTGACGGATTTTTCCGTTTATTATTCACAGGACAGTGTTGATAATGCGGCGCAAACCTTAAAAGACGGCAAAAACAAAATCGTTGTCGAACAGGGGAAAATCATTAAGGTGTCCAAAGATAAGAACGGCATTGTCACCCGAGAGACGCTCACCAAGAAATGGACGGACTGGATTGACTACTGGAGCGTGGATTTCGATTTTGAAAGCAAGCGCGAGATCGTGCGCGTGCGTGACGAAGCCACCAATGAAATGGAAGAGAAGTGGACGGGCGATTTTATTTTTGAAAACGAATGGCAGTCCTTCCGCACGAAAAAAGACCGTAGCCTTGAATTGCAGACACCCTATCATGAATGCCAACCCGGCCGCTATAAAATCGCCGTCAAGGTGGTGGACATCTTCGGCAACGATACGATGAAGATTATTGATGTGGCCGTATAGGCGGCTGGTGACGTTTTATTTGCACAGGCCCGTGCAAATAAAATTTGTGTTAAGTAATATTAGATAGTTACGTCTATTTTATTTGCAGGAGGCAAATAATGGCTGAAAAAATCGCTGTCCAGGGAAAAGAAATAACCATCATTTCTCAAAATGAAGAAGATTATATTTCTCTGACGGATATGGTCAAGGGTGTAGAGAACGGGCTTGCGCTGATTGAAAAATGGCTTAGGAATAAAAATACCATTGAGTTTCTTGGTATTTGGGAGGAAATATACAACCCCGATTTTAATTCCCCCGAATTCGAGGGAATTAAGAATCAGGCGGGGCTGAACAGATTTGTTCTTTCTGTAAAACAGTGGGCGGAAAAAACTAATTCCCGCGGAATCGTAGCTAAAGCAGGACGATATGGCGGAACATACGCGCATAAAGATATTGCTTTTGAGTTCGCTTCATGGGTCTCGCCGCAGTTTAAGTTATACCTCATAAAAGAATTCCAGAGGCTGAAAGATGAAGAGCGTAAACAGCTTGGCTGGGACATCAAACGCAACTTGGCTAAAATCAATTACCGCATCCACACGGACGCCATTAAAGAAAACCTGATTCCGCCGGAACTGACAAAAAATCAAATAAACATCATTTACGCATCGGAAGCCGATGTACTGAACATGGCGCTTTTCGGCATGACTGCCAAAGACTGGCGGGATAAGAATAACGATAAAAAAGGCAATATCCGGGATTCAGCCAATGCCGCCCAACTGGTTTGCCTGTCCAATCTGGAAAATCTTAATGCACTATTTATCAATGAAGGATTGCCGCAGGAAACGCGTCTGGTAAGGCTAAATAAAATCGCGATCGGTCAAATGCGGCTCTTAACGGAAGATTCGCAGGTTAAAAAATTGGAGTTGAAGAAAAAATAAGGACTATTTATCCAGTATTAGTCGTTATTAGTCCGATTTAGATGGACTTTTAGATGATGATCGATTTTTAATGAACAATAACAATTAATTATGATAATTCAATTAGACCATAAAACAGGATTTTAGATTATATGGCCATTCATCCGAACTTCCCCAAATCGCCTCATGAGATACTTCCTCCTGAATATCGCTGGTTTCCGGCGGATGAAGCGCTTCGAGAATCCAGCTATGAAAAACTTTTGCCGCCGCTGGTGCATACAATCCGGCAGAATGTTAAAGATTGGCGCGATACAAATTACGAAGGTGCAACGGATACCAGCCGCGCCCTGCTTACCTGGTGGTTCAAAACGGAGCATATTCTGCCGCAGGCGGACGGTTCGCTTTTTGATTTTAAATATTACTTTGCCCAGCGTGAGGCGTTGGAGACGGTCATTTATCTATACGAAGTCGTGAAGGTTAAAGATAAATATGACCTGATCCGCTTTGATTCATCCGGTGCCGTATCCACGGGAATGTTTGATGAAGACTGGCTCCGGCTGGTCATCAAAATGGCTACCGGCAGCGGCAAGACCAAAGTCATGAGTCTAATCATGACCTGGTGTTATTTTCATAAACTCTATGAACCGGATTCGAAACTCGCCACAAATTTTCTGGTGATTGCACCAAATATCATTGTGCTGGACCGTCTGCGGACGGATTTTGATGGACTTCGCATATTCTTCAAAGACCCGCTACTTCCGGATAACGGGTATGAAGGCCAGAACTGGCAGGACGATTTCCAGTTGACCCTGCATATCCAGGATGATGTTTCCATTGTTCGCAAAACGGGCAACTTCTTTTTGACGAATATTCATCGTGTGTATGCCGGAAACGATATCGAGCCCAGCTTCGATGACGACAATCTGGAAGACTACTTTCTGGGCAAAAGGCCTGTCGGGAAAACCAACGATTCCAAAGTTGATCTGGGGGTCATTGTTCGGGAAATTGACGAACTGATCGTCATCAACGATGAGGCTCATCATATTCATGATCCGCGTCTGGCCTGGTTCAAATCCATCCAGGACATTCATAATCGTTTAAAGCAAAAGGATCATTTTCTGTCGTTGCAAATCGATCTGACGGCAACCCCCAAGCACAATAACGGCGCTATATTTGTTCAGACGGTTTGCGATTATCCATTGGTAGAGGCCATCACGCAAAACGTTGTCAAGCATCCGGTTCTTCCTGATGAAGCAAGCCGTGCCAAACTTGAAGAGCGTCAAAGTTCACGATACACGGAGAAGTATGCGGATTATTTAGCACTGGGGATGGAAGAGTGGCGAAAGGTTTATATCGAACATGAAAAGATGGGTAAGAAGGCCGTGCTGTTTGTGATGACCGACGACACCAAGAATTGCGATGATGTAGCCCAATATCTGAAGACAACCTATCCCGATATTCAAGACGCTATTCTTACCATCCATACCAACAATAACGGTGAAATCTCCGAAGCGGATTCCAAAAAGAGCAAAGAAGAATTGGAAATTTTGCGCAAGGCGGCCAACCAAATTGACAGTTGGGAAAGCCCTTATAAAGTTATTATTTCAGTATTAATGCTAAAAGAAGGCTGGGACGTCCGCAACGTCACGACGATTGTCGGCCTGCGCGCTTATGCCGCCAAAAGCAATATCCTGCCGGAGCAAACGCTGGGTCGCGGTCTGCGCAGAATGTATGTTGGCACGGATGCGACGGAATATGTCAGCGTGGTCGGTACGGATGCATTCATGGATTTTGTTGAATCCATTAAAAGCGAAGGCGTTGAACTGGAACGAAAACCCATGGGCACGGGAACCGGTGCGAAGGCTCCAATTATTATTGAAATAGATCACGAAAACAAGCGGAAGAATATTGAAACACTGGACATGGAAATTCCCGTCATGACACCGCGAGTTTATCGCAATTACAAAAATTTGGAAGAACTGAATCCAGCTAATTTCACCGTTTCCAAGGTTGATTACAAACAATTCACAGAAGAAGAAAAGCGGGAAATTGTTTTCAAGGATATTACAAACGGCGAGACAAACCATATCACCTATCTGGAATCCAATGCCGTGGCTGATTATCGCAGTGTTGTCGGTTATTTCACGCAGGGTATTATGAAGGAACTGAAACTGGTCAGTGGTTACGACGTTTTGTATCCGAAAGTGCGGCAATTTATCGCAGATTACCTTTTTAATACATCGGTTGAAATTGACGACCTCAACACATTACGTAATTTGTCTGAACCGGGTGTAGGGCAGACAATTATGGAAACATTCAAGAAAAAAATTAATGAATTGACGGTGCGGGATAAAGGCAGCGCGGAAATCCGTGATTACATCAAGCTTCGGCAGACACGACCTTTTGTGGCTAAAGAGCAAGGCTTCTTAATTCCACAGAAAAGCGTATTCAATAAAATTATCGGGGACAGCAATTTGGAATTGCAGTTTGCAGCCTCTCTGGAAAAATGGCCGGATGTTATTTCTTTTGCCAAAAACTATTTGGCAGTGCATTTTACGCTGGACTATGTTGATTCCAAGGGCAACATATCCAATTATTATCCTGATTTTTTTGTAAAAACAGGTGAAAGAGATGTTTATGTAGTGGAAACAAAGGGACTGGAGGAAATTGATGTGCCCTTGAAAATGGAGCGTTTGAAAAAATGGTGCACCGATATCAATCAAGCTCAAAAGAAAATCCATTTCGATTTTGTTTTTGTCGATGAAAAAGATTTTGAGAAATATAAGCCGAATAGCTTTGAAGAGCTGGTGAAGGGCTTCAGAAATTACAAAATTATCTGATTTAGATAAAAAAATCGTTTAGATTTACCGAATCGGCATTCCCTTTGTTCATGATCATGTTGATCTGGTTCTGGATTTGAGACTGGCTCATGGTTATCATGTCTTCAGCTATTGCTAAGAAAAAAATTTATGCGCCTTTCCCCCTATTAACAAAACTCTATAGAACCGAAGCTTGCGGGATCGTGAAAATTCCTCTCCCGTAGCGGCGCCCAGGAAAGCCAGTGGGGGTGAGAGGTTTCATTGCCGCATTTATAGAAATTGGCCCGCCAGATTTGTCCCGCCACGGCGCCAGGCGGCCCAGCGTATTTTTCTAAAATGGCAAAGGGAATTGAAAATTCCAGATGCCAGACGATGGGCTCTGGCATTTCCGGATCGACCAATTTTGCCAGACTGGAAAAACGCCGGATTTGCCGGTCATCAGCGGGCGTGAGCGGCTGAAATTCCTGCAGGATACCGTTTACTCTTGTCGGGTTGGTCACATAGGAAGCCAGCAGCGCGCCGCCGCAGTTGAACTCAAAATTAAAGTAGCCTCCGTCAACTATGGGCTGCACAAAAAACTCCACACAGCTGTCTTTCCAGACCTCGCTTTGAAACAAGGTATGAATCGAGCGCACATACTGATCTTCCACACGAAAGATGCCATAAATATTTGTGTCATCATACAGCAGTTTACAAAAAGTCCGGGGGTGGTGAGGGCTTCCTTCCGGTCGGCGGCAATCCACAACAAGTGGCAAGACCCTGCTCCAGACGGCCCCGTTCCATCTCCCCTGCGTTTCGGGGAGTTGCCGGGTGAAGAATATTTTGTAGGATGGCTTGATCATGACATTTATCATTTGCGGCAGTGCCTGTTTTTTGTTAATTCAACATTTATGAATCCGGATATGCTTTACCTTCAGCAAAGCGCCAGACATCTGGGCGTCGAACTTGATGAAAAACAACTCGCCCTTTTTGATGTATATCAAAAAGAACTGTTAAAGTGGAACGAGAAAACCAACCTGATCTCTGAAAAAACGACGGGCGACATCTTAAACCGTCATTTTCTGGATTCTCTGACTGCCGCCGGCTTCATCACCACTCCAAACGCCAGAATCGTGGATATCGGTTCCGGCGCGGGCTTTCCCGGTATCCCTTTAAAAATTTTTCTTCCATCGATACAGCTTCACCTTCTGGAATCCAATCGCAAAAAGGTGTCTTTTTTAAAACAGGTGACTCGCCTTTTGAAACTGGAAAACACATTTATCATTCATGACCGGACGGAAAACATCACCCGCACGGATGCGTGGCGAGAAAAATTTGAAATTGTCATTTCACGGGCAGCTTTTAAACTGTCCGATCTGCTGCCTCTGGGACAGTATTTTCTCGTCCCGGAAGGCCTGTTGATAACTCTGAAGGGACCGGATGTTTCCGTGGAATTGAAAGCCGCTCTGAAAGGCGAAATCACATCAAAAATATATCAAATAAATCAATATGATATAAACAAATCTTTTCTGGGTCCACCCCGCAAAATTATTATTGCCCGAAAGACAAAATAAAGCAAAAAACCCTTCTAAAAAACCCTTTTTTGTGTTAGTTCTTGCCAAGGTTTTTCAAAAAGAAATTTTCGAAAGACTTACACAAAAATAATGAATAAAATCATATGTATCGCAAATCAAAAGGGCGGCGTCGGCAAAACGACGACAGCGGTTAATTTATCCGCGTCGCTTGCTGCGGCAGGAAAGAAAACTCTGCTTATCGATGCCGACTCGCAGGGAAATGCCACCAGCGGACTTGGAATCGACAGAATCCTGCATGGACAGTCCAATTTCTACCATGCCATGATCGGTCAGGTAACGCTGGATTCCGTGATTGTCGAAACAGCCCTGCCCAATCTGCATATGGTGCCGTCCAACCAGGACCTCATTGGTATGGAAGTGGAGTTTGTTCATCTGGAAGATCGTGAAGTCCGGCTGCGCAAGCTGCTGCAATCGATGAACGGATCCTATGATTTCATTATTATTGACTGCCCGCCGTCACTGGGTTTCATGACGGTCAACGCGCTCGTCGCCGCTCATGCTTTGATTGTTCCGCTCCAGTGTGAGTACTATGCGCTGGAAGGTTTGAGCTATTTGCTCAATACCGTTAAGCTGGTCAAAGCGAATTTAAATCCCGGGCTGTCCCTGGACGGAATTTTACTGACCATGTTTGATGCCCGAAATTCACTGGCGCATCGCGTGGCGGAGGATGTGCGCAAGCATTTGGGCAACAAGGTCTTAAAAACCATTATCCCGCGAAACGTGAGGCTTTCGGAAAGTCCGAGTCACGGATTACCGATTATTCTTTACGACGTCAAATCGCGGGGAGCTTTTGCGTATATGGCACTGGCAGATGAAATCCTTCGGAGGGGAACGTAAATGGCGCAAAAAAAAGACGCGCTGGGCAAAGGGCTGGGTGCTATTTTCCCCGATTTGCTCGAGAAAGGAAACGGCAAAAGTGTACCAACCAGCACCTGCGGCATTGAGGAGCTGCGCCCGAACCGGTATCAGCCCCGCAAAACGTTCAACGACGAAGACCAGAAAAAACTGATTGCTTCTGTTAAGCAAACGGGCATCATTCAACCAATTATCGTCCGCAAGGTTGAACAGGGTTATGAAATTATTGCCGGAGAGCGGCGCTGGAGAGCGGCGCAAATGGCAGGATTGAATGACGTTCCGATTGTTGTGCGGAAAGCATCGGATCTGGAAGTAGCCGAGTTATCTCTGATTGAAAATTTGCTGCGCGAAGAGCTCAATCCTTTGGAAGAAGCCGATGCCTACGTCACGCTGATAGAAAAGTTCAACCTTTCCCAGGAATCCATATCCGCGCAGGTTGGTAAAGACCGTTCGACCATTGCCAATACGATCCGGCTTTTAAAGCTGCCTGCCAAGGCCAAGACCGCCCTTGTGACCAAAAAAATCACATCGGGTCATGCACGATGTCTACTGGCGCTTTCTTCAGCGGAAGAGCAGTTGACCGTTTTGGACCTTATTTTAAAGCGAGATCTTAATGTCCGGGAAACAGAAAAATTAATTAACCGTTTAAAGCAAAAACCCTCTGAAAAAAATGCCGCCGTCAAAGACCGCTACATGTCGGATCTTGAAAAGTCCCTGACGGTAAAATGCATGGCGAGGGTACAGATCAAAGGATCGGCCAATAAAGGTGCCATAGAAATTACATACAAATCCATGGATGAGCTAAACCGCCTGGCGCGGTATCTACTGGATGAACTGTAATCGGGATGATGAATGATTATCAACAACTGTTGATAATATTGTTTACTGAAGGTTGAAGATGGAATCGGTTTGGGATAAAGCTACTAAAATTATTCAGGATAAAGTTTCAAAACAGAATTTTGACACCTGGATAAAGCCCATCAAAATATTAGCAATGGAAGACAAATGTATCCAATTGGCTGTTCCAAATAAATTTTTTAAAGACTGGCTGATGGATAATTATTTATCCATGATTAAGAATACCCTGCAAAGTGTAATCGGTATCAGTGTTGATATTGATTTTATTTTAAGCAGGGACAAAGAAAAAAAGCCGGAAGCGGCTGTATTGCCGTTCGACCAGGACCGGAATCATCCGGGAAACAACCACGCCGGCCGTAATAAAAACATTTCTTTTTTAAACGGCAACTATACTTTTGACCGGTTCGTTGTCGGTCCATCCAACCAGTTTGCCCATGCTGCTTCCATTGCCGTCGCCAAGCAGCCGGCCAAAAACTATAATCCCCTTTTTATTTACGGTGGTTCAGGGTTGGGAAAAACACACCTGCTCAACGCGATTGGCCTGATGACAACTGCCTCTCATCCCGAGTTGAATGTCATGTATGTTTCGGCTGAAGCTTTTATGAATGAAATGATTAATTCCATCCGTTATGACCGGATGTCAAAATTTCGTGAAAAATATCGGAATATCGGATCATTACTGATTGATGATATACATTTTCTTGCCGGCAAAGACAGAACACAGGAAGAATTTTTTCACACTTTCAATACCCTTCATGATTCAGGTAAACAGATTGTTGTCACTTCCGATAAATTTCCGAAAGATATCCCTAACCTGGAAGGAAGATTACGTTCACGGTTTGAATGGGGATTAATCGCCGACATTCAACCTCCGGAAATTGAAACAAAAATAGCGATTATCGAAAAGAAAATGCACGAAATTAAAATTGACCTTTCTCCTGCTGTCGCGCATTACATCGCTTCACACGTGGAATCCAATATTCGTGAGTTGGAAGGTTTCCTGATCCGAATATCCGCCTATTCCTCTTTAACCAACAGGGAGATCAACCTGGACCTGGTAAAAGAAGTGCTGAAAAAACTGGTCAAACACAACAATAAAGAAGAAGTAAGTGTGGAAGAAATTATTAAAGTGGTTGCGGGGAAAATGAATGTGAAGATCGCGGATATTAAAGCTCATAATAAAAATAAAAACCTTGTCTTAGCCCGCCAGATCTCCATGTACCTTGCAAGGAAATTAACACACTTTTCCTATCCGGATATCGGGCAGAAGATAGGCGGACGTGATCATTCAACCGTTATTTATGCAAACAACAAAATCTTAAAATCGATGGAATCGAATGTAAATTTTTCAAAGTTGGTTCAGGATATTGAAGACAGTATTATCAACAAATCTTAGAAAAGTTTTACAGGTTTCTTCCACAATATTTATTAATTTAACGAATTGAAATTAAAATAAAAAATACAGCAATCAACATATCCACAGGGCTTATTACTATTACTGATTATATGTATATAAAGAAAGAAAAAAAGAAAAATAAAAGAACGGGAGGAAAGGATGGAATTTAAAATTAATAGAAATACCTTTCTGGAAGGAATTCAGAAAACTTTAGGAATTGTCGAAAAAAAGACGACAACCCCCATTTTAAATAACGTTCTTTTAAAAACAGAACATAATAAATTAAAAATCATTGCGACAGACCGGGAAATCAGCCTCATTTCTGATTATGACGCGGATATTGCGGAAAAAGGTGAAATTACACTTTCTGCAAAAAAACTTTATGAAATGGTGAGAGAAATTCAGGGCGAGGTTGTTCATTTTACAAAAAGCGCCAATAATATTGTGAAGGTGACGTGCCAAAGGGCTGTTTATAAAATTCCAGGTTTGCCTGCTGACGATTTTCCAAGCGTTGCGGACAGTCAGAATGTACAGTTTGTTCATATACCGGGATCATCGATAATCGAATTAATCAATAAAACATCGTTTGCGATGGCATTTGATGAGAGCAGGAAGAATCTCAACGGGGTTTTTTTGGAAATAGCATCAGACGGAACAAATCATGTCTGGAGGATGGTTGCAACAGATGGTCACAGACTCGCGGTTGCCAGGGTGAACACAGCAGATCCCTTTCCTGAAATGACAAAAGGCATTATTATTCCCCGAAAAGGATTGATGGAAGTTAAAAAAATTATTGATGTTCATGAAAATGTCAGTGTCGGGGTTCATAAAAATATGTTTGTGGTGAAAACTGAAAATACCATTTTAAAGGTGAACCTGGTTGATGCCGAGTATCCTGATTATAAACGGGTTATTCCGACAGAAAAAGGCGTGGCGGTAAATCTTGATAAGGAAACTTTTCTTCATGCATTAAGAAGAATGAACGTTGTATCTTCGGAGCGTTACAGCGGAGTGATTCTTTCTTTGTCGGAAGGAAAGATGACTCTCAATTCCACAAATCTGGATGTGGGAGAGGCAACTGAGGAAATTGATATCAATTACGCCGGTGAGGAATTTGAAGTGGGATTTAATGTCAATTATGTCATTGACGCCGTTTCGGCGATTTCTTTGGACGGTGTTGTGATGGAAATTGGAGTGGGATTGAAACCGACAATGATTAAACCTGCTGAAGGTGACAATTATTTATGCATTGTCATGCCGTTGAAAATATAAATTATCCTGAACGAAGTTATTGGGCGCAATCAATAAGGAGTTAAAAATTTTTTATGACAGAGCAGTATAATGCGGATAGTATTAAGGTTTTAGAGGGTCTGGAAGCGGTTCGCAAAAGACCGGCGATGTATATTGGTTCTACAAGTAAAGAAGGTTTACACCATCTGGTGTATGAGGTTGTTGATAACAGTATCGACGAAGCGGCGGCAGGTTTTTGCGACACGATTACGGTAAAAATCCGCGTTGACAACAGTATTGTTGTGGATGACAACGGAAGGGGTATTCCGGTTGATATCCATAAGACGGAAGGTGTGTCAGCAGCGGAAGTAGCAATGACCAAACTGCATGCCGGAGGAAAATTTTCAAATGACTCCTATAAGATATCCGGTGGTCTGCACGGTGTCGGGGTATCCGTTGTAAACGCCCTTTCTAAACATTGTGAACTGGAAGTGCGGCGCGACGGTAATGTTTACCGGCAGACCTATAAAATCGGCATTCCGGACGGGCCGCTGCAGATGGTCGGAAAAACAAGGGGCCGCGGTACCACGGTTGCTTTTTTACCAGATGACGAAATTTTCGAGGAAACCGAATTCAGTTTTGATATTATCGCCAACCGTTTACGAGAGCTGGCTTTTCTGAATTCCGGCGTCAGAATCAACCTGATCGATGAGCGAATAGAAAAAACCGCAGAATTTTTTTACAAAGGCGGTATTGTTTCTTTTGTGGAATACATCAACCGCAATAAAAAAGTGCTGCACAAGGAGCCGATTTATGTAACCGGTTCCCGGGAGGACTGTTCCGTTGAAGTAGCATTACAGTACAATGAAAGTTATCTGGAGAATATTTTTTCTTTTGCCAACAGCATTAACACCGTTGAAGGCGGTATGCATATGGTGGGATTCCGTTCGGCGCTTACCCGTGTTTTCAATAACTACGCCACCAATAATAAAATAATCAAGGACGCCAAGGAATCTCTGCGCGGTGAAGATTTGCGCGAAGGTTTGGCCTGCGTCATCAGCGTCAAGGTCCGCAATCCTCAGTTTGAGGGACAAACCAAAACCAAACTGGGCAACTCCGACGTACGGGGGTTGGTAGAAGGGATTGTTTATGAAAAAATAGGTTCTTTTTTAGAGGAAAACCCATCCATTGCCAAACAAATTCTCAATAAATGCAT
This sequence comes from uncultured Smithella sp., assembly GCA_964394715.1. Classification (GTDB taxonomy): domain Bacteria; phylum Desulfobacterota; class Syntrophia; order Syntrophales; family Smithellaceae; genus UBA8904. The sequence goes on along the minus strand of CAYMYR010000016.1, from coordinate 38,604 downwards.
GGAGGCATCCCGCGCGCGTGAGGCGGCCCGTCGTGCCCGCGAGCTTACCAGGCGCAAAAGCGCGCTGGAGGTTGGAGCACTGCCTGGAAAACTGGCCGACTGCCAGGAAAAGGATCCGGCACTCAGTGAAATATACCTTGTAGAAGGAGATTCGGCCGGTGGTTCAGCAAAGCAGGGACGCGACCGGAAATATCAGGCCATCCTGCCGCTGCGTGGAAAAGTGCTTAATGTTGAAAAGGCACGCTTTGACAAGATGCTGCAGAACGAAGAAATCAAAGTCATGGTGACAGCGCTCGGAGCTGGCATCGGTTCGGACGATTACGACGTCAGTAAACTTCGATATCATAAGGTGATTATCATGACGGATGCCGACGTGGACGGATCTCATATCCGAACACTGCTGCTGACTTTCTTTTTTCGCCAGATGAGGGAATTGATCGAACGCGGTTATCTCTATATTGCTCAGCCGCCGCTTTATAAGGTGGTGGACAAGAAGAAAGAACTCTACATTCAGAATGAAGAACAGATGAAAAACTATATTCTGGAAAACGGCGTGAATAAAGTGAATCTGTTTATGGGAGACGGCAGTCCGTTTCCTGTTTCCGGCAATAAACTTCTGCCGCTGCTGAAGAAATACATGCGCATTAAAGATCTGCTGGACAGATTTGAAAAGGAACGCCGCGACCGTAACATAGTACGTATTGCTGCCGGTGATCCGACGTTGGTGGATGAATCCTTTCAAAAGGAAGGTGAACTTCTTAAAATCGCGGCTAGAACGGTCGTCGCAATGGGCAGTGACATTGTTGCCGATTATCGTATCGACAGGGATCCTGATCACGGCGGTTTCAAAATGGTGTTTGAAATCAAACAGAACGGAAAAACCGTGACAAGCTGCATCGACCGGGAAATTTTCCGCACGCCGCAATTTGGAGAGATCCGGTTGCTGCTGGGACAGGTTTCCCTGCTGGGTGAGCCCCCCTACATGGACAAATCGGACGAACTGACCGCACCGGTTGTTCTGCCCTCAGCCCGGGCCATGATTGATCACATTATTGAACAGGGCAAAAAAGGTTTGACGATGCAGCGTTACAAAGGTCTTGGTGAAATGAATCCGGAACAGCTCTGGGAAACCACCATGAATCCGGAGAAGCGTACGCTGCTGCAAGTCGGGGTCGAAGACGCCGTTGTGGCGGATGATATTTTTACCACCCTGATGGGAGATCAGGTGGAGCCGCGGCGTGACTTCATCTACGAAAATGCACTGCACGTTTCCAACCTGGATATCTGACAGCAGCAAGAAATAAAGTAATTTCAGCCAGTCCGTACAGCGGCTTTTTTTATAGAAGAGAGGAAAAAACATGGAACGTGATATCCACCATAAGATGTCTTTGGTGAATATAGAAGACGAAATGAAAAAATCCTACATGGATTATGCCATGAGCGTCATCATCGGCAGGGCAATCCCGGATGTGCGCGACGGCCTCAAACCGGTGCACCGCCGTATTTTGTACGCGATGTATGAAATGGGGAACCGCCACAATAAGCCTTACAAGAAATCCGCCCGTATCGTCGGTGATATCATGGGTAAGTATCACCCTCATGGTGATGCGGCCATTTATGACACCATGGTGAGGATGGCGCAGGATTTTTCTCTCCGCTATATGCTGGTGGATGGACAGGGAAACTTCGGTTCCATAGATGGTGATCCACCTGCGGCCATGCGTTATACGGAAAGCCGTCTGGCACGCATATCCGATGAAGTGCTGGCCGATCTGGAAAAAGACACCGTCGATTATGTCCCCAACTATGACGAATCGCTCCAGGAACCGTCGTTGCTGGCTACGCGCATTCCGCTTTTGCTGCTCAACGGTTCTTCGGGGATTGCCGTCGGCATGGCAACCAATATTCCCCCTCATAATCTGACGGAAATCATCGACGGCACCATAGCACTGATCCGGAATCCCAAAATGATTGTCGAAGAACTGATGAAATTCATTCCGGGTCCGGATTTTCCCACGGCAGGATTTATTAACGGCCGCGAGGGAATTCTTTCCGCCTATAAAACGGGACGCGGCATCATCCGGATTCGGGCGAGGGCGCTGATCGAAAAGAATGCCCGCAACGATAAAGAGACTATTGTTGTCACTGAGCTTCCCTATCAGGTCAATAAGGCTTCGCTGATTGAAAAAATCTCGGAGCTGGTGCGTGACAAGAAAATCGCCGGTATTTCTGATTTGCGAGACGAATCAGACCGGGAAGGCATCCGCGTTGTGATTGAACTCAAGCGCGACGAAAGTTCCGCGATCATTCTCAATCAGCTTTACAAATTCACGCAGATGGAAGTTTCTTTCGGCATCATCATGCTGGCGATTTCTGACAACCGTCCGCAGGTTTGCAACCTAAAGGAAGTACTAGAAAAATTTATAGTGTTCCGGCAGGAAGTCGTTGTACGCCGCACGCGTTTTGACCTGGCGCGCGCCAAAGAACGGGCGCATATTCTGGAAGGCTACATCATTGCCCTGAACAACATCGACGAAATCATCAAAGTCATCAAGGCGGCAAAAAATCCCAACGATGCAGCTACGGCCCTGTGCGCGAAATTCAACTTGTCCGAGATACAGGCCAAAGCGATTCTCGAGATGAGGCTGCAGCGCCTGACCGGACTGGAACGAGAAAAGATCGACGCGGAATACGCGGAGGTAACCGCACTGATTGCAAAACTGGCCGGCATTTTGGCCGACCCGCAGAAAGTCCTCCAGGTCATCATCGATGAACTTAATGAAATCAAAAGCAAATACGGGGATGAACGGCGTACGGAAATTGTCGCCAGCACGGAAGATATTGATATTGAAGACATGATTGTCGAAGAAGACATGGTCGTCACCATCTCTCATGCCGGATACATTAAACGCAACGCAGTCAGCCTCTATAAGAGCCAGCACCGGGGAGGGCGAGGCAAGGTCGGCATGGGTACTAAGGAAGAGGATTTCGTGGAAAAGATCTTTATTGCTTCCACGCATCATTACCTCCTGGTCTTCACCAGTGCAGGGAAAGTACACTGGCTGAAGGTGTATCAGATCCCTCAGGCAGGACGGGCGGCCAAAGGAAAAGCGATGGTCAATCTGGTCAGTCTGGCTCCTGGTGAACGCGTCAGTGCGACTCTTCCGATCAGGGAATTTGTCACGGATAAATACGTTGTAATGGCAACCAGAAAAGGCATTATCAAGAAAACCGATCTGGCCGCTTACTCCAATCCAAGAACAGGCGGTATCATCGCCATTTCCATCGACGACGACGATGAACTGGTGGATGTGCAGCTGACGAACGGCGATCAGGATGTTTTTCTGGCCTCAAAACGGGGCATGGCGATTCGTTTCCGCGAAGATGAAGTTCGGGACATGGGACGCACGGCACGCGGTGTGCGCGGCATTAATCTGGATGAGGGCGACGACGTCATTGGAGTGGAAATTCCCGCTCAAAACACGTTCATGCTGACGGTTTCAGAAAACGGCTACGGCAAATGCACACCGATTGATGAATACCGCGTACAGTCCAGAGGCGGCAAAGGCACCATCAACCTGAAAACCGTTCCGAAAGTTGGAGATGTTTCCGGGGTCCTGCAGGTACAGGGCGAGGAACACATCATGCTGATCAGCAATGCGGGCAAAGTCATCCGGCTCAAGGTCCAGGAAGTGCCGGTGAATCATCGCGTGACACAGGGGGTCAAGCTGATTGATCTGGAGCCCGAGGAAAAACTGGTCGGTGTCGCCAGAACTACGTCTGAATCCGATGACAAAGATGATGGCGGCAGTGAAGACGCAGCCGATTCACCAAACGGCGAAAACGGAAACGGGGAAGAATAGCCTGTTGCAGGGAGCAAGGCACGCTGATCCTTCCTCTGCCTGCGCCCCCTCAAAAGAGGGACTTAAGGCAAGGTTCAAGGCTAAAATCCGTTG
>CAYMYR010000016.1:0-34548 GCA_964394715.1 uncultured Smithella sp. | reverse complement strand
CCTGCGCCCCCTCAAAAGAGGGACTTAAGGCAAGGTTCAAGGCTAAAATCCGTTGCCTGCCGTATAATAGAGACTCCCTGTGTTCTGATTACATCTTCGTGTCACGTCGGATCCCGATGAGTTGTGATGAGTAGTCTTTAAGATTTCTCACGGAGTTTATCCTGAGCGCAGTCGGAGGGAGTCGAAACGAGCAACCCAACGGAAGATCCTTTTGTTTCTGAACTTGTTCATCCTTTAACATTCGGCTATAATCATTTCATGAAGGCTTACAAACTGCTGGACCATACGGCCGATCTGGGCATTGAAATAACCGGAAGGACGAAAAGAGAGCTTTTTGCAAAAGCGCTCTGGTCATTAATGGACATCCTTATTGAAAGGAGAGAACCTGTAAAAGGCATTTCGAATTTCAGGTATAAAACATTAACAGTGGAAGGATCGGATATCGCCGATCTTATGGTTAATTTTTTAAGGGAAGTGTTATTTATTTTCAATGGCGAGTCGCTAGTGATCGTGAAGTGCGAAATTACAGAATGCGGCAATAAAAAGCTGGCTGCAAGATTATCTCTTGAACCTTACGATCAAAAGAAGCATACGATGAAAAAAGAAATCAAGGCTGTCACGTATCACGGGTTGAGCGTGGAGAAAAGAAAGAATGGATGGAAGGCCAGGATCATTTTTGACGTTTGACAAAAGCATAAAGTTGACGCCATGACAGCGAAAGCAGGAATGACGGGATCGGGTAATCATATTTGAAGAGAAGTATTTATGTCTGAAATAAAAATAGAAAAACTCGACGACAACCGCTGGCTGGTACCGAAGACGGGCGGTATGCTCGTACCGGGAATGATCTATGCCAGTACAAAAATGCTGGATCTGCTCAGACATGACGAAAGCGCCAGGCAGGTGGCTAATGTCGCGCATTTGCCGGGCATCGTCGATTATTCGCTGGCTATGCCGGATATTCACTGGGGGTATGGTTTTCCCATCGGCGGGGTGGCGGCTTTTGATTTTGACGGGGGCGTAGTGTCGCCGGGCGGTGTAGGTTACGATATTAACTGCGGCTGCAGGCTCATGGTTACCGATCTCACGCTGGATCATATCAAAGACAGCGTAAAGGACTTAACGACCGCGTTATATCATAGGATTCCCACAGGTGTGGGATCGACAGGCTATGTTAAACTGTCCGGGAGGGACCAGAAAAAAGTTCTGGAGGAGGGAGCCAAATGGGCGGTTAAAGCAGGGTTCGGAACCTCACAGGATCTGGAAACCACCGAAGATGGCGGCTGCATGGGCGGAGCAGATCCGGAACAGGTCTCGGCAAGGGCGCTTGAGAGGGGCAAAGAGCAGCTTGGTACTCTGGGGTCCGGGAATCATTTTCTGGAAATTGAAGTTGTTCAGGACATCTTTGATGAACAGGCGGCGCAGTCCTTCGGATTACACAAAGGCCAGATCGCTGTCATGATCCACACCGGCTCGCGTGGACTGGGATACCAGATCTGCGACGATTACCTGGCGCTGATGGTCAAACATCAACATGAAACCGGGATAGTTCTTCCGGATCGGCAGCTGGCCTGCACATATCTGGCCTCGCAGCGGGGGAAAAATTATCTGTCAGCCATGGCCTGCGGTGCCAATTACGCCTGGGCGAACCGGCAGATTCTGATGCATCTGACGCGGGAGGTTTTTGAAAAGACACTGAGGATCGCGCCACGTGAACTGGGGATGCGACTGGTTTATGATGTATGCCACAACATTGCCAAGATCGAATCCTTCAATTTGGCTGGCATTGAGAAAAAACTTTGTGTGCACCGCAAAGGCGCGACACGGGCCTATCCGGCCGGTCACGAAGCGGTTCCCTCACGTTATAGAAGTGCCGGCCAGCCGGTGCTTATTCCAGGCGATATGGGAACGGGTTCTTATGTGCTGGCCGGTCAGGAAAAGGCAATGACCGAAACATTTGGAAGTGCGTGCCATGGGGCGGGCCGCCTGATGAGCCGAAAGCAGGCGATCAAGTCCAGCCGGGGCCGTTCGATCAGCCGTGAACTGGCCGATCAGGGCGTTTTGGTGATGTCTGCGAGCAAAGGGACGCTCAGCGAGGAAATGCCCGAAGCCTATAAAAATCTGAGCGATGTTGTCCAGGTGGTGCATGATGCCGGAATTGCCCGTAAGGTGGCGAAGCTGAAATCAATAGCCTGCATAAAAGGTTGAATATCAAAACAACTTTATTTAATTCTTTGATGAGACAATTGTAGGGGCATACCCTGAGCGAATATCCCCGAAACATTGTGGCTCTCGGCGAAATTGAGCATCAGACAGTCGAACTGTTTGAGCCCAAAGGGCGAGTTTTCGACTGTCGCGAAATGAGCTTTAGAGCCACATTTGCAGGGGATTCTGAACGTAGGGTATGCCCCTACAATTGAGCATTTAAATTTAATTATAATATTTCTTGTTCGAATTGACTTTTTGATGAGCCCGGAATAAGAAGACTGTATAAATGAAATGCGGGGAACGGAATGGACGAAATTATTTTTGACGAAAGTGAAGACTGGGATAAACGTGTTTTGTGCAGTGACGGGTCCTGTATCGGTACCATAGGGGCGGACGGCAAGTGCAGGGAATGCGGGAAACCATATGAAGGTATTCTGCCGGAAGGTCACGGAGTCAAAGCAGTTCCTCAACAGGCCATGGAAGACACGAGGCAGGTTGTGCAAGAGTCCATCGAATCCGACGACTGGGACAAAAGGGTTTTATGCAGCGACGGCAACTGTATTGGAGTGATCGGTCCCGATGGCAAGTGCAAGGAATGCGGAAAGCCATCGTAATATAAATGAGAAAACAGATAAAAAAAGCGGCAGGTGAAGTTTTCATCTGACGCTTTTTTTGTTGATATTTATGAATCTTTAGCCAGACCTCTTTTCAGGTTTAACGGACAAACCTTCAGGCATTCATCGCAGCTGATCCAGTAATTGTGCCCGGCGGTGTTGATGACCCGCTCGATATTTTTCAAACCGGCCTCACTGCTTAAGGCAAGCGGATAAATGGCATGCTTGATCGTATGACCCAGGCAGAGCATTTTGTTGAATTTGCCGTCCTTATCGAAAGCTTTTGCCGGGCAGGACTTCATGCAAGCTGTACAGTTGGGGGGACAGGGATCGGTGGAAAGAATCGGGTCTGCTTCGATCACTGCGTCCGTGACTACTGCCCCTAAACGTAAAAGCGATCCGTAACGCGGATGGTACGCTTGTCCGCTTCGTCCAAAACTGGCGAGCCCGGCATTGACTGCGGCGTGTTTCAGGGACAAGAGGCCCCAGGGTTCAAACTGATGAAAGACCATCGGGGCGTAACTGGGAGCAGGGACAGCCAGATATCTGCCGAGAGATTCGATATAGTTGCACAATGATAGGGCGATGTGATCAATACGGGTGTAAGCGCTGTGGTAAGTCCGGTGCAGGGTATACAGGTTGTAATCAGGCGATTTAAGCATGCCCCTCGGAACGGTAATGCCAAAGACGATAACGGTTTTTGCATTGCGGCAGATGCGCTCGGGATGATGCGCTTCCGGGGCGCCTGTAAAACGGTCCACCGGGGCAAATCCCAGATCGGTCACCTGCGGCTTGAGAAAATCAGAAATGGCTTGTTTCAAGGATTCCTCCTTAAAACTCGTAGAGCTTTGCTCCCGGTACCACTGTAAACTTGTGCTTTAAAAGTACATCGATAGCTTTTTCCGGATCATCAAACCGGAAAATGATCACAGCGTTTTGACCGCTTTTTTCGACAAAGGCATAGAGATATTCAACATTGATGGCTTCCTGAGTCAGGGCTTCCATGATGCTGTGCAGACCGCCCGGCTGATCGGGAACTTCAACGGCTACGACAACGGTTTTGCTGACGCGGAATCCCGCGTCCTTGAGGACTTTATTGGTTTTTTCCACATCGTTGACGATCAAACGCAAGATGCCGAAGTCTACGGTTTCCGCCAGCGACAGCGTGCGGATATTGATGTTGTTATCCTTCAGTATGCGGGTGGCATGGACAAGTGAACCGGGTTTGTTTTCCAGAAAAACAGAGATTTGTTCGACTTTCATATTTCCTCCAGATTTCTTTTTTTTATGCATATTGCCTGCGGGAGGCCGCTGTGGCATCCGTATAGAAAATCGGGCCATTTCCCGCGGGATGCCGTGCTTCCCTGACAACGGCATCAAATGACGCGTTTGTCGATGACTTTGGCGCCTTTTTCTTTCAACGTTTGCGGGGTTACCAGTTTGACGCGTGGAGAAATGCTTAAATAATCCTTCATATCTTTCACAATTCTTTTTTCAATGATCTGCAATTCCTTGACGCCGCCTGATTCACTGAAGAATTTATCGCCGACTTCCACATGGAGTTCAACGGCGTCCAGAGCACCGACTTTGTCGATAATCAGTTGATAGTCCGGCTCGACACCCTGGATCTCCTTCAGGATGGCTTCCACCTGTGAGGGGAAGATATTGATGCCGCGGATCGTCAGCATGTCATCGCTGCGCTTCAGCACTCGTTCCATACGGATATGGGTGCGGCCGCAGCGGCAGGGTTCGGGAATCAGGCGTGATATATCGCCGGAACGGTAACGGACCAGTGGAAACGCCTCTTTGGTCAGACTGGTAAAAACCAGTTCGCCTTCTTCTCCTTCGGGCAGGACCTCGCCTGTTTCGGGGTTGATGGTTTCCACGAGAAAATGATCCTCGAAGATGTGCATGCCATGCCGGCCTTCCAGACATTCACTTGCCAGACCGGGCCCCAGCATTTCGGAAAGGCCGAAAATATTGAGGGCTTTGATCCCGAAAGCGTTTTCGATGGCGTCGCGGGTTTTTTCGCTCCACAGTTCAGCCCCAAAGATTCCGACGCGAAGCTGCAGGGATTTCATATTCACGCCCATGGCAACACCTTCCTCGGCAAGATGCAGGGCATAGGACGGCGTTGAACACAACACGGTCGGTCCGAAGTCCTGCAGGAGAGTTATTTGACGTTTGGTGTTGCCGTCAGACATGGGAATGACGCTGGCCCCGATTTTTTCCGCCCCGTAATGCAGGCCGAGGCCTCCGGGGAGCAAGCCATAGCTGAAGGCGTTATGGACGATATCGTTTTTGGTCAGACCGGCGGCGACAAGGGAACGGGCGGTCAGTTCTGTCCAGGTATCCAGATCCCGTCTTGTATAACTGAAAACGGATGACCGGCCGGAGGTGCCGGATGATGCATGCAGGCGGACAATGTTGCTCATTGGAACGGCAAAAAGTCCGAAGGGATAGTTGTTGCGAAGGTCCTGGCGAGTAATAAAGGGGAGCTTTTTTAAATCATCAAGGGAACGAAAGTCATCCGGCGATATTTTGGCAGCATCCAGCGACTTTTTATAAAAACCGACGGAGTGATAAACCCGTTGCAGGACCCGCTGGAGTCTTTTGACTTGCAATGCCTTCAGCGCCTCGCGCGGTAAAGTTTCGAATTCTTCATTATAAATCATAGCAGCGTCTCCCTTGCTCGGATAATCTATATAAAGGCAACGAATGGTTGCCTGATCAAAATCGGGTGTCCAGGATGGATAAAAGTGCAGCCTTTTCCTTAAAATAAGTCTAACAAAACTTTACGTCCGTGGCAAGAAGGTTTCCATATTCGAAAAAGGAAAAAATCTGTCATAAAAATTAAATTATTCTTTACGGAAACGCACCGGTTGTGTTACGGAGAATTAAAGGTTGCTTCAAGGCCCAATTACAGCAATTTTCACAGGTTTTAGAAAATTGAGACTTACGATCAGCCGCAAATTGTTGCTGGGTTATTTGTTCATGGCTTTTTTGACCATACTGGCCAGCACCTATGCGTTAATCACCCTTCAGAAATTAAGCTATGTAGCATATAATCTCACCACACAAAAATTTGTTCTGGCCGAAAATACGAAAACGCTGATGGATACCCTTTTGGCACAGGAAGGCGTTGAAAAGAAGTACCTGATCCTGAAAGACCCCCTTCTGGAACAGATTTTCTGGCAGCGCAGCAGTGAATTTCATGAAGTGCTCACGGTAATGCGTAACGTAAGCCTTGACCTAAAAACAAATAATAACCTTAACGAACTCGGTAAGCTGCAGGATCGCTTAAAAGAGTTGTTTTCAGAAGAAATCGGTTTGCTGAAAAACGGTAAAATAGCGGAAGCCCAGACCCTGTCCGACACGTCCGCCAGAACTGTTGTTGATGAGATGGCTGGAAAGATCAGATATGTTCAGATCCATGTGGATCAGGCCATCAGTGATGAAATGAACAGGATTGCAAAGCAGAGCGTAAAGGATGCGCACATGACCATTGGCATTGCCCTGTTCAGTTTAGTCCTGGGGATCGCTTTTGCGCTGATCCTTACCCGTAATATTTCCAAACCCCTGAAACAGCTGCAGAAGGCCGCAGGCATCATTTCGGAAGGCAACCTCGATCATAAGATAGAAGCAAGACGCGATGATGAGATTGGCGCGCTGGCCAAATCTTTTGCGGAAATGACCAAGAGGCTCAAAGTGCTGGAAGAGCTGAACCTTGATGCCAGTCCGCTGACTGGTTTGCCAGGAAATTTGGCTATAGAAAACAAGATTGAACAGATGCTGGCGAAGGGGGAAAAGTTTTCATTGTGTCAGGTGGATCTTGATAATTTCAAGCCCTTTGCCGATAAGTACGGATATGCCTGGGGCAGTGAAGTGATCAAAGAAGTGGCCAGCCTGCTTACAGGATATATCGATGAAGAGCGTATGAAAGAAATATTTATCGGCCATATCGGGGGAGATGATTTTGTCGTCATCGGCGAACCGGATCAGGTCGAGAGCATCTGCCGAAAGCTGGTAGTTGATTTTGAAAAGCGCATTATGAGTTATTACGCAATAGAGGATGCCCAAAACGGATATTTTATCGGGAAAAACCGCCAGGGGATAAGGCAGAAATTTCCGCTGATCACCATTACGGCGGCCATTGTCACGGATGACGGGTCACGTTTTAAAAATCCGCTGGACATGGCCAGGATGGCCGCGGAGCTGAAAGAATACGCAAAAATGTTACCCGGCAGCAATTATGTGACGGAACAGGATATAGAGAAGAGAAGGTCATTGGAACCGCAGACCCTTCAAGGCACCCTGGAGCTGAACTCATGATCACGCATTCGAAAAAACTGATTTATTTGATAATGCTTCCTGTAATTTTGACGGGATGCGTAACAACCGGCGGAATCAATAAAAGCGCTGATCAAAAAAATGCAGCACAGCATTCCAGCGGTTTTTTCAATATCAAGCCTTCGGACAGGGAGATTTTCACGGAGGCGCTGTCCTTCTTAAGCGCAGAAGAAAAAGAACCCCAATACAACGAGGCAAAAATAAGGCTGGAAAATTTAATGCAGCTGTATCCCAAAAGCAAATGGGCTGACGCCGCGAAGGCTATGCTTATCAGCATCAACAGAATTTCTGAACTGGAACAAAAACTGGATCAGTCGGAACAAAAACAGGTAAAACTTGCAAATGATTTTAATGCGTTAAGTAATAAAAGCAGGCAGGCGGAAGAAAGGCATGCTGCTGAAATATCAAGATTGCAGCAGGAAAATGAAGAACTGGCAAAAGGACTGCAGCAATTGAAAAACCTGGAGATCCAACTGGAAAAAAGAAAAAAGAGACGGCGTTGATAGTACAGGCCGGCTATGAAAAATCCAGGAGGTTGTTTAAATAGTTGCGGGCCAGCATAATTCCCAAAACAGTTTTGGCATCATTCATTTCGCCGCTTTTAAAAAGTTCAGAAGCCTTCGTAAAACTTACCGGAATGACTTCAATGCATTCATCTTCATCGGGAGTCAGAGGTGCGTAAACCAGATCCTGCGCCAGAAAAAAATACATAAATTCATTGCAGTAACCGGGCAGCATGTATCCGGCAAAAAGCTTTGTCAGCTTTCCGGCCCTATACCCGGTTTCTTCGGCAAGCTCCCTTTGTGCGCAGTCCACCGGCGATTCACCGTCATCATCGAATGAGCCAGCTGGAATTTCCAGAAGGTCTTGTCCGGTCGGGACGCGGAACTGTCTGATCAGCAAAATCTCATTTTTAGCGTTAACAGCAACAACCGCGATAGTTGGTTTATGGGCAATCCAGCTTTGCCGGGTTTTTTTACCCGTGGCCAGTTCAACGTCTTCTTCCCACACGGTGAAAATTTTACAGCTATAGGATTTTTGTTTTTTATTTCCCATGGACAACTTTTTCGCTTCAGTTTGTCTGGATGATGGCTAGAATGTGCTTCTCAATTTCCTGTTTCGGCAGGGCACCTACCAGGCGTTCCACGAGCCTCCCCTCCCGGAAAAAAAGCATGGTGGGAATGCTGCGAATGCCATACTGGGATGCGGTAACCGGATTTTCGTCCACATTGAGTTTGACGATCTTGACGCCATTGGCATAATCAGAAGCGAGTTCGTCAATCACAGGAGCAAGACTTTTGCATGGACTGCACCAGGGCGCCCAGCAATCGACAAGCACGGAAGTTTCTGTGGTCAGCACTTCACGGGCAAACGAATCATCGGTGACGTCCAGAGGTTTGATGTCCTGTTTCGCAATAATAAGCGGCTCACCGCATTTGCCGCAAAGCGGTTTCGAACTGAGGCGTTCTTCAGGAATACGGTTTTTTGTCCCGCATTTCAGGCAGCGGATAATCAGGTCATCCAGGGGAGCGTGGCAATTACCGCATGTGGGACGACCCTGAAACTTCTGCTTCGGTATGCGATTTTTAGTGCCGCAGTTCAGGCAGCGGATAATGATGTTGTCCGGCATAACTATTTCCTCAATATTGCAATAATATTATCTCTTTTTTCATACGAAAAGGCAAATTATATCGCAACGCTGACTTCACGGGGTTTAAGGATGCGAACCAGCTCGGTGCCCGGCATTTTTGCAAGCAACCCCCGGGAGCCTGCATTGATGAATATTTCCGGCAAGTCAGCGATGGTCTTTTCCATGTAGACCGTCAATGGTTTCCTGGTTCCGAAGGGAGAGGTTCCTCCCACCATGTAGCCGGTATGTTTGTGTGCGGTTTCCGGTTTACAAGGTGTGATGGATTTCACTCCCAGCACGCGGGCCAGTGCTTTTGTGGAGACTTCCTTGTCCCCGTGCATGAGGATGATAAGCGGTTTGGCTGTTTCATCTTCCATCACCAGGGTCTTGATCATGATATGCTCATCAGCGCCGAGCCTGGCTGATGATACCCGGGTTCCCCCTCTATCCTCGTATTGATAGGAATGCAGTGTAAAAATTGCATTTTTTGCTTTCAACGCCAGAATCGCCGGGGTTGATGGAATCTTTTCCTTCGACATGATGACAATATAATGGTGGGATGGCCAAAAGGCAAGGGGGAGAAATAGGCTGTTAGCCTGTAGGCTTTTAGGCTGTAGACTTTTAGAAAATTAGACTGTTAGACTGTAGGCCTTTAGGCTGTTAGGATAATTTGTTGGGCGCTTTGCGCCCATTCCTTTTGGCCTAATAGTCTAAAAGTCTATAGCCTAATAGCCCATTCGCCTATTAAAGTTTGAATCTTTTCAGTTCCTTAAAATCCAGTGTTGCAAAATAGTCCTTCACCGTTTCTGCGCGTCGGATTTGAACCACAGACCCGTCCTCCCTGAGCAGCAGCTCGGCGGAACGGAGCTTGCCGTTGTAGTTGAATCCCATCGCGAAGCCATGCGCACCTGTGTCATGGATAACTACTGTGTCGCCGGGTGTTAGTTTCGGCAGCATACGGTCTATGGCAAACTTGTCATTATTTTCACAGAGAGAGCCTGTGACATCGTACATGAAATTAGGCGGTTGCTTTTCTTTGCCCAGCACGGTGATGTGATGATAGGCGCCGTAAATAGCCGGCCGCATCAGATTGGCCATGCAGGCATCGAGGCCGGCAAATTGTTTGTACGTATCCTTGATATGCAGGACTTTTGAGACCAGATAGCCATAAGGTCCGGTGATATACCGTCCGCATTCGGTGAAGATTTTCAGGGGTGCAAACCCGCCGCCGACAATAATTTTTTCGAATTTTTCCTTAATGCCCCGGCTCATGGCCACCAGGTCCATTCGATTCTGTTCGGGCCGATAGGGGATACCGATCCCTCCGCTCAGATTAGCGAATTCGAAGCGTATGTTCAAGGCGTGGGAGACGTCAGCAATCAGCCTGAAAAGAATGTCTGCGGTTTCCACAAAATAGTTCGGATCAAGTTCGTTGGAAGCCACAAAAATATGGATGCCGAAACGCTTGATGCCTTTATCCCTGCAGATGCGATAACCCTCAAAGAGCTGGTCGCGCGTAAATCCGTACTTGGACTCTTCGGGGTGGCCGATGATCACATTGCCTTTCTTAAGCGGACCGGGGTTGTAGCGGAAACAGATCATCTCGGGAAGACCGGCAATTTTTTCCAGGTATGCGATATGAGAGAAGTCATCCAGGTTAATGGTTGCTTTCAGCTTTCTGGCTTTTACAAAATCCTCAGCCGGTGTGTCATTGGAGGAAAACATGATTTCTTCACCGCTGAAACCGGTTTTTTCCGACATCACCAGTTCTGCCAGTGAACTGCAATCCGCGCCGAATCCCTCTGCCTGAAGGATTTTCATGATATACGGGTTTGGGCAGGCCTTGACCGCGAAGTATTCCTTGAACCCCTTGTTCCAGGCAAACGCTTTTTTGAATTCGCGCGCATTCTTCCGGATGGCTTTTTCATCATAGATATGGAAGGGAGTCGGATATTTTTCAATGATTTCCAATATCTGTTTTTTGGTAAAGGGCAGTCTTTTTTCCGGCATACATTTTCTCCCGTATTCAATTTGTCATGAACATTTACGGTAAAATAATGAATTTATCAATGGTATTTTAAATACAGGGCACAAACTCTTGCATCAGGCACAATAGTGAACGCAAGAGTAAATGGCAGCGGAAATTATGGCGGAGATGGGGATGGTCAAAATCCATGCCCAGATGATATTTCCCGCGACGCCCCAGCGGACCGCTGATAATCTTTTGGTGGCGCCGACGCCGACGATCGCGCCGGTGATGGTGTGGGTGGTGCTGACGGGAATTCCTGCCACAGTTGCCCCGATGATGGAGCAGGCCGCAGCCGTTTCGGCGCTGAAACCGCCGATAGGTTCAAGCTTGGTGATTTTGGTTCCCATGGTTTTTACGATTCGCCAACCGCCAAACATGGTGCCCAGAGAAATCATCGAATAGCAGGTGATAATTACCCAGACGGGAATATGAAAGGTATCGCCCAGAAGGCCTTTACTGAAAAGGGCCATGGCAATGATCCCCATGGTTTTTTGTGCATCGTTCATACCGTGAGAAAGAGAATAAATTGCAGCCGATACAAGCTGAAGTTTGCGAAAAATAAAGTCTGATTTAGCAATCGTGGAATTACGGCTCATGTTCATGGCCAAAACCATGAAAATAAAACCAAGCAGCATCCCGATTGCCGGTGAAACAACGATGAAAAGGGTTGTTTTCGTGATGCCCGACCAAACCAGGGTTTGGGTTCCTGCCTTTGTGATGGCCGCTCCGATCAGTCCTCCGATCAATGCATGCGAAGAACTGCTGGGCAATCCGTAATACCAGGTGATAATGTTCCAGATAATCGCGCCGCCCAGGGCGGACAGGATAACGAGGTTATCGACAATGTCAATATGGATGATGCCTTTACCGACGGTATGGGCAACTTCCGTTCCCACAAAAAAAACAGCGGCAAAATTAAAAAAAGCCGCCCACAAAACAGCAAATTTGGGTGAAAGAACCCGGGTGGAAACAACCGTTGAAATGGAATTGGCTGAATCATGAAACCCGTTTAGAAAATCAAATATCAGCGCGATTGCCACCAGAATGAAAACAAATGCCATCGAATCAAGCATGTTTCAGGACAATCCCTTCCACAGTGTTGGATACGTCTTCGCAAACATCAATGGCCTCTTCAATTCTTTCGAAGATCTCTTTCCATTTAATGAGCTCGATGGCGTCTTTTTCCTTGATGAAAAGCTCGGTGATAATGCTTCTTAAAACCACGTCTCCTGCATTTTCCAGGGTGTTGATTTCCACGCACCCGTCGAGAATCATCTTGGAGTTTTTCATGTCACGCAGGCCGTGAATAATCTCTTTGATCTTGGTGATGGCCTGAAAAAGAATTTCCGCCTGTTTGATAATTTCGTCATCAGGCTTCTTAACATTATACATATGGATGCGGATGGCGGTGGCTTCAATAACATCCATGATACTGTCCATCTTGTTGACCAGCGCGTAAATATCTTCGCGGTCGATCGGTGTCAGGAACGTTTTGTGCATTCTTTCATATGTTTTGTGCGTAATAACATCCGCTTCATGCTCTATTTCTTTGAGCCGGGACACTTTTGCGGCTGAGTAATCACGGTTTTTTGTCATTTCCAGAAAGAATTTTCCGCCCTCTTCAATTTTGTCGGCCAATTCTTCAAAAAAATTAAAGAAGTTTTCTTCTTTAGGAAAAAGGCGCATAAGCAGATTCTCCTTTATGATTCAATGAACGATCTAATCTAAAAGACAGCGTTGATCTAGCGAATTATCAGGGAAAATGCAAGAACTTATAAGAATTCCGGCGGCGAATCTATCGTTAATATTTGTTATTTTAAGACCTTGGAGTAAATAATTTTACTGTCGCCTGGCGTGTAGAAGTCTTTGAGAACGGCTTCAGCAATGTAACCGCAGTTTTGATAAAATTTTTGCGTGGAGGCGTATTGAGCGCGTGAAGATGTTTCTGCATACAGACGTGTGCCGCCCATGCCGCGGATGATTTCTTCCGTTTTTTGCAGGAGTATTTTCCCCATTTTTTTGCCACGGGAGGTTTCAGAAACGGCAATCCAGTAGAGATCGTAGCTGGCAGCGGTTGCCGGGATCAGGCCATAACAGGTGTATCCGACAACCTCACCATCATTTTCGGCAAAAAGAAATTGATAGGAACTCTGCTGTCCGTTTTCAAGCCGGTCCGTAGCCAGCTCACAGGCCATTTCCACTTCGGCCGTGGAGAAGAAGCCGCTGGATTGAACGATATTTAAGATGACACTCAGATCTGAAGACAGTATTTCTTGTCTGTAAAGCATGGACATTATAAAGATCCTCCATTTTGTGGAATACCGCTTCGAAACATGAAGTAGACCGCCCCAACCATGCAAAGAGATGCCCAGAGATAATCAAGTTTCAGGGGCTGCTTCATATAAAGGATGGCAAAACCGGCAAAGACCGCCATGGTAATGACTTCCTGGATAATTTTAAGCTGGCCCAGGGAGTAGTGCTGGAAACCAATACGGTTGGCCGGCACCTGCAATACATATTCAAAAAATGCAATGCCCCAACTGATCATGATGACGAAAAACAGGGGTTTGGTGTTGAAATTTTTCAAATGCCCGTACCAGGCGAATGTCATAAACAGATTGGAAAAGATCAGTAATAAAACAGGCTTTAACACAAGATGAACCCTCCTCAGGAATAAATAGCATTTCTTATAATATTGTCTATCGCGTCAGCATACCGTATCGAAGCCTGTTCCAGGGCGGCGGCAAATCCTGCATCCGGAGACAGGCAGGGATTGGCGTTGATTTCCAGAACAAAGGGATTTCCCTGTTGGTCAACGCGGAAATCTACGCGGGCGTACCCGCGCAGACCGAAAAGATGCCAGATCGCAAGAGCGATATTTCTCAATGAGCCGATCAGAGCGGTATCATGAGGGCTGATATCAAAAGAGCGTACTGTATTATCATATTCAAATGAGTTTTCAACCCACTTGGCACGGTAATCGAGAAATTTTAATTTTCCCGGCGGAAAATTCTGAAACAGAATTTCCGCGGCCGGCAGAATCTGAACTTCGCCATCGATGGACAGAAGGGCAACGTTAAATTCACGGCCGTCAATGTAGGCTTCTGCAAAACAGTCCATGCCAAGATTTTTCTTTCGCTTCTGAAGAGCGTTCAACAGGATTTCGCGGTCAGCGGTCTGAAGAACGGCTTCGTCGTCCAGACCGACGGAGGCATCCTCCCAACAAGGTTTAATCATGTAGGTATCGGTATCGGTTTGGCCGATGGCGTTTCCCCCGGAGGTGATCCATGGCGGCGTGGCGATACCGGCAGCCTGCAGCATTTGTTTGGCGAGAGGTTTGTTGGAGGTCAGAAACGTGGCATCTGTCCTGCAACCCGTGTAGGGTATCTGCAGGAAATCCAGGAGGGCTGTTGCGAAGTAGACCATGCTGCCCCTTCCGGCAAAGGTTTCCACCAGATTGAACACGACATCCGGGTGAAGGTCGCGGAGCTTGGCGATCGTTTGATTGAAATCCATCCCAAAGGGAAGCGGGACCGGTTCATAGCCCAGAGATAGGGCCGCCTCGCTGACGCTTTCGGTCTGTGCCAGGCAATCCAGCTCGTCAATTCCCGCGTCCGGGGCCACATCGGTATGTAAAATGACAATTCGTTTCATCAGGGATTCTTTTGTCCGCCGGATTTTGGATGCGACCTTTCAAGTGATTATATTTGCGCGCGTTAGCGCAGAATTCAGGATGTCGGTAATGAGCCGGTCATAGGAGATGCCTTTCAACCTGCAAAGAATAGGCAGATCCGAACGGACTGGATTCAGGCCGGCCAGGGAATTGACTTCCATAAAATGAGGCCGGCCCTGAGCATCAGAGCGCAGATCGATGCGTCCCCCGTCTTTTAAACCAAGACCCCTCCAGGCCCGGATCGATATTTCCATGGCCTGCCGGGCTTCTGCATCATCCACGGCGGCATATCGCACGAGGTTTTCGTAATGCTCCTTGTTTTCGTAGGAGTATGCGTGCTGTTCGGCATCCGGGTTCAGGATCACCTCCATGGCACCGAGCGCGCGAGCCCCTTTCCCCGTGCCTACGATCCCGACAGTGAACTCCCGTCCGGGCAGATAGGTTTCCACCAGCACGGGCTGGCAAAACGTCTGGAGAAGGTTTACACAGACCGAGTACAGGTCTTTCGGGTTGTCAATCCTGGAAAAAGCCGTAATCCCCTTGCCTGTTCCTTCTGCAACTGGTTTGGCAAAAAGGGGATAGGGAAGAGCAATGAGTCCGATATCTTCCGGCCCGGAAACAACGGCAAAGTCCGGGGTAGGAATTCCCAGGTCACGCACGACGTGCTTGGTCATGCCCTTGTGAAGGGTCAGGGCCTGCCCCAGGGCGTCGGAGAACGTATAAGGAATGTTGTAGGCATCCAAAAGAGCGGGAACCTGAGCCTCACGGCCGAAGCCGTAAAGACCTTCGGCGATGTTGAAGACAAGGTCCCAGCGATCACCCGCGGCCAGGCGACGGGTCAGTGATTGGATATGGCCGATCCGGTCGGTCGCATAACCGCTTTTTAAAATGACATTTTCAATGGCTTCGATAGTATCGGGCTTGTCGAACTCCGCTGTTTCTTCCAGGCTGTAGCCTTCACGCAGATAGTCGTCACGCAAATCGTAGGTCAGGCCGATAGTTATCTTTTGAGGGGAGTTGGTTGACGAACAGTTCATTCTGCCGGACATAAATATTCACGATCCTAATGGATATCTTTCGACTCAGCGTGATTGTCCGGGTAACGAAAAACATGACCCTCGTAATTGCGCATCATCAGATCACCCTTGTCCCAGCCAATGGCATATTCGGGAAGAAGCGGAATCTTTCCCCCGCCGCCCGGGGCGTCAACTACATACGTCGGTACGGCGTAACCGGTTGTATGGCCCCGCAGGCCCTGAATGATCTCCAGGCCCTTGCTGATCGGTGTACGAAAATGAGAGGAGCCGGGAATCGGATCGCATTGATACAGGTAATAAGGACGGACACGAATCTGCAGGAGGCCGTGAACCAATCGGGTCATCGTGGAAACCGAATCGTTGATCCCGGCCAGAAGAACCGTCTGGCTTCCCAGGGGAATGCCGGCATCGGCCAGTCGGATGCAGGCGGCGCTCATTTCGGGGGTCAGTTCGTCGGGATGCGTGATATGAATGCTCATCCAGAGAGGGTGATATTTTTTCAACATGGAAACCAGCGCAGGTGTAATGCGCTGCGGCAGGACCGTGGGTACCTTGGTGCCGATCCGGACAATCTCAACATGCGGAATGTCCTTGAGCCGGGAAAGGAGCCATTCAATCCTGTCATCGGACAGGGTGAGCGGGTCTCCGCCGGACAGAAGAACGTCGCGGATGTTCGGATTTGATTCAATATAGGCCAGCGCCTTTTCCCATTTTGCGCTGTCAATAAAACATTGATGCTGGCGTCCGAAAATCCGGGAGCGGGTACAGTAGCGGCAATAGGTCGAACAGATGTCGGTCACCAGGAAGAGAACGCGATCAGGATAACGATGGACGATGCCGGGAACCGGCGAGTCGACGTCTTCACCGAGGGGATCTTCTTCTTCGCCTTTGGTGTGCAGGCATTCGTCAACCACCGGGACGACCGAGCGGCGCAGTGGATCAGAAGGATCCTGCACGGAAAGAAGGCTTGCGTAGTAAGGGGTGATGGCGACGGGAAGGTCCCCTGACGGATGCATCATCGCCTGCCGTTCGTTATCAGACAGATGAATAATGGCATCCAGGGAGTGAACGTCGCGGATAGCGTTTTGAAACTGCCAGCGCCAGTCAAACCATTCAATACGGCTGATTTCAGGATAATGCTTTTTTCGGAAGGCGCGTGATCGGGGCGAATCTTTAAAAGGGAAATAAAGTCTCTCCGGCTTTGTTTTTGCCAGGGAAGGTTGCTGATGGTTCATGGACAACGAAAATACCCTCGTTGCTTTGTCTTGCATTGCAGCCAGGTCGGTGGTTGGACCGGGAGGTTCGGCCTCCTCATTAAACAGCGTTTCGTTTTCCATTCATTCTCCTTCCGTAACAATGTGTCCGTTAAAAAAAACAAACCAGGAAAATGCATTGTTTTTTTTTGAATGTACGCACACAGAAAAATTTGTCAACAATTATTTTGCATTTTAGAAAAAAAAATGAAAAAAATTTTTACAAGGAATGCAAGACGGCTTCATGGGATGCAAAGGATGCGGTGTCCTGGTAAAAGGCAAAATAGAAAAAGGGCCGGTGGCAATCCCTGTGTCACCGCGGTGGGAAGCGTCCGGAACAAAGGTATGGAATGATCATCCGCTGTATGATGAAATGCACACGGGCAAAGGATTTGGTGAGATACCGCCTCCGGGCCCAAGGCAAGAAATTTAAAATCATAAACGACAGGAGACAATAAATGCCAGAGCTTCCGGAAGTAGAAACGCTTTGCCTTCAGCTTCATCAGAAAGTTGTGGGTGCAAAAATATTGCTGACAATCGTCCTTGACGAAAAACTGGCGGGACAGGAAAGCATCAGAGGGTCTGTCATTGATGATGTGTATCGGAGCGGAAAGACGATAAACATCATCCTCAATGACGGCAGAACCGTCTTGATTCATCTGCGCATGTCGGGACGGTTGTTCTGGAGGGAGCAGGATACAAGAGAACCATACACACGATGGAGGATGAAGACGGTTGATGGCAATATTGATCTGATCGATCCGCGACGTTTTGCGACGGTGAAGATTGTAAAGACGCAGGATGGAAGGGACGAAAGAGATCTTTTGCTAAACTTCAGCAGGAGAGCTTTCCTGGAGAAGCAGGCGAAGAGAAACGTCAGCGTCAAGGTGTTGCTCATGGATCCGCAGGCGATGTCCGGTATTGGAAATATTTATGCCTGTGAGATTTTGCACCGTGCGGGGATTTCCCCTTTCCGGCAGGCGTCGTCCATCAGCAACGATGAATGGATGCGGATTTTCAGGCACGCAAAACATATTTTAAAAAAGGGGATTGAAAAAAGGGGCACCTCCATTTCCGACTGGCGCGATCTTTACGGCTGTTCAGGCGAATACCAGAAAGAGCTAAGGGTTTATGGAAAGGAAGGAAAGCCCTGCCGCATATGTGGAAGCCTCATTGAGAGAGTCCGGCAATCCGGACGTAGCACCTATTATTGTCCGCTTTGTCAGGAATAGAAAGTCTTGGCAGTAGCGATGAAGCCTGGAGGGGTGTTGAAAAGAAACAGTCATTGCCAGCTTTGGAACCATCGCAAAACAAATATTAACCAGGCGGAAAGAACACGCTGAAAGATTTTGTCTGTGCGATGGATTTTTTGCGACAAAATTTAAAAACATCAATAAAATCAATAAGATGTGCATATAGGCGGTTGAGAATAGGTCTTGGTATGGTAAAAATACTGGATCAGATGGTAATGGCATGACAATGTATGTATAATAAGGATAAAGAATGTTCCATATCACAACTACCGTTTTCGTTCGTATCAAAAGGGAAAAACATGTTTGCAGCAATTTAACTGAAAAAATGAAGGAGGAATCTATGCCGGATATGAAAAGAAGAGATTTTTTAAAAGCAGGCGCTGCAGCTGTTGTGGTTACATCAACATGTCTTTGCGGTTTAAACGGTTGTTCTACCTTTACCAAGATAGGCCATACTCAGGAAATCAAACCGGAAGCCCTGGGCCGTAAAGGAAATATGCTGCTGGTCGATTTATCCAGAGAACCTTTGTTGGGCCAAGTGGGGGGAGCCGGTAAAATTAAAAACGATGATGTACCGCAAGGGATTATTATTGCACGCACTGAACAAAATACCTATCAAGTTGCTTCTTTATTATGCACACACAGGGGTGTTGAAGTGGACTATGATCATAAAACTAAACGTTTTGAGTGTGCAAGTCTGGGGAGTTCAGCATTCACTCTGAACGGAGGCAATATCAAAGGGCCGGCCAAAAAACCACTACAGAGATATGAGGCTTCTGTTTCCGGCAATATATTGTCTATCAGAATATGACAGGAGGTCTTTCTGAAGCAAAAGAGTCAGACAATTATTTAACAAAAATAGGATTGGAAAAGATCCAGGGCCTGAATCTACCTGCTGATTTTAAAAATGTTTCGACACGGTAGACACCGGTTTCTTTAATTGGTGCAGAAACCCGACCGCCAATCCCTTGAAGCCACTCGCGGCCGTTTCTAACAATCCGAATGAGGGCTTTCCCCGGACAGGATACGGATAATTGCGCAAGGTTCGAGAGCCTGAACGAGTCTCCCGGATAAAATTCCTGTTTGTCCTGTGCAATGAAAAATTGAAACCCTTGAGCGGGGCGGAAGTATTCCAGTGCAAAATAACAGCGTCCATGCAGCAATGCCTGAAACACCATATCAGTGTCCTGCCGGCTGTTGCCGCTGAACCTCCTGTCGGTTAAAACATGCGTTCGTATAAACCGGAAAGCCCGCTGAAAAGGGAAGGCGACAAAAGAAATTCCCAGGAGTTTTTTCAAGCTGGCGTGATTATCCAGTTCTCCTATGCCCACGGTTTTTTTTATCTGGTTGAGGGCGTCCCATCTTTCCAGAGTAACACGGCTCGGACCTTTTAGAAAGTATGCCGGAAAAAGAAAACTGAAGAGCCCGCTTATGTAGCCTCGAAGGCTTTTTTGCCAATCCGTCATGAAATCCCAGACACTGATAGCCTTATAATCATTGACTTTCCAGTCATTCCAACAATAATGTTTCACGTGAAACATTTCGGTTCCTTCATGATCCGGATGGGCAATAATGCCAAATCCCCCCTGATCCCTGACGGCATTGATATATTTTTGGGGATTTTTTCCTTCAGGATCGTCAGTGCAAACAACGGCTTCTTTGATGTTGAAAGCAAGGTAATGGTTGAAGCGAGGTGCTATTTCTTCTCCGACAATCACCAGGGTTTTTCCCTGCCATCCTTCCCAGCCCTCACTTCTTGCTTGCAGGTGATCATGATCAGTGAGCATTAAAAAATCAATACTGTTTTTTTGAGCGGCGGAAACGATGTTTTCCATCGGTGCATGGCCGTCAAAGGAATATGAAGAATGCAGGTGAATAACTCCTGTATAGTCGTGAAATTTCATAATGAGGGTATTATATTTTTTTCATCTGTTTTGTCCATAAAAAAGGCAGACCAATTGGTCTGCCTTTTTTATGGATTCGGTTGTCCGAATTATTGTGTCCGAAGTGCTACAAAGAAGCTTGCCCGGCCACGTTTGACCAGCAGGGTGACGCTTTTCTTTTGTGCCGCTTTTGAGATCTCCCGGTTGTAATCATTTATCGAAGCGATTTTCACCCGGTTTACTTGAACAATGATATCCTGAGGCTGCATTCCGACTTCATCCGCCGGGCTTCCCTCCTGAATGTCTGTAATGATGACACCTTCAGACCGGATACTTAACTGCCTCGCGATTTCCGGGGTGATTTCCTGAACGGAAATTCCAAAATGACCTTTATCTGATTTTTCCGCCACCTGGGCCACATTGTCTTTTCGTTCCGCTACGGTGACCCTGAAGGTCATTTCCTTGCCGTCGCGGATGGCTTTTACGTTCATTTTGTGTCCGACTTGCAGGGCTGCGATGGTCAGCAATAACTCATGCGTGTCTTTGATTGGCTTTCCGTTGATTTCAGTGATAATGTCGCCCACCTTTATTCCAGCCTGATCTGCCGGATCTCCTTTGAATACATCCGATACCAGAGCCCCGCCCTTGTTTTGATGATTTAGATTTTTAGCGATGTCGTCAGAAATATCCTGAACGGAGATTCCCAGCCAGCCGCGAGTAACTTTACCTTTGGTTTTCAAGTCGGCCAAAATGTTTTTTGCCATGTTGATGGGGATGGCAAACCCGATGCCCTGACCCTGCGCGACAATCGCTGTATTGATGCCAATGACTTTGCCCTCCATGTTAAAAAGTGGACCGCCACTGTTTCCCGGGTTGATGGAAGCATCGGTCTGAATAAAATTATCGTAAGGCCCGGCCCCGATTACACGGCCTTTGGCACTGACGATGCCGGCGGTTACGGTGGCATCTAAACCGAACGGGTTTCCTATGGCAATCACCCATTCACCGACTTTCACTTTTTCTGAATCCCCGATTTCCGCAACAGGCAGGCTGTTGCTCGGTTTGATTTTAATCAGCGCGATGTCCGTGTTGGCATCAGTTCCAATCACCTTGGCTTCGTATTCCTTGCCGTCAGATATTTTTACAAGAATTTTATCTGCCTGTTCTACAACATGATTATTGGTAAAAATGTACCCGTCATTACTGATGATGAACCCGGATCCAAGACTTCGCTGCTTAAATTCACGACGCGGCATGTCTCCGAAAAAACGATCAAAAAAATCATCTCCGAACGGCGATCCGCCAAAAGGTGATCCTCCGAAAGGCGATCTTCCGAACGGAGTGCCGAAACTGCGTCCCTTAAAAGTCTTGGAAGTGCTGATATTGACAACGGCGGGTTTCACACGATCTGTTAGCTCGGAAAAAGAAAGAGGTGTCTTGACGACTGGATCCGAAATTGCGGGAACGGCTTGAGCAACAGGAATTTCCGGCGCGCCGGAAGTGGTAAACGATGATCGTAAAACTCCCACAAGCGATACAATAAAAAAAGCAACAAGAAATGCCATTAAAAACATGAAAAATGTTTTTCGATTTGAATTTTTCATACTTATCCTCCAAATAGGAATATGTATCGCCTTCTTTTCGTTTCCGGCAATGACATATTATATTTTAATCCCGCTTGCGCGGGACGAGCGTTAATCTTCCGTAGATTGCTGTTATATCATAGTGTTTATTCCATATGTTGTCAGCCTGCTACGAATACATCAATTAGAATATAATGATATGAACTTATTTGTCAATGAAAAACGTTTTAATAATGGCCGTTTGAAGTCTCTATCATCCTGTGTTAGAATAATTTTCTGTTCGGAGATCAATAAATGAAAACTTTTTGGGAACGACTGGGGCACTTTGTCATACGAATGCTGGAAGAAACCTCTGATACAATTGTATTTGCCGGCAGGGTTTTTGTGCGTATTTTTAAGCGCAAAACGTATTCGAGCGCAATGCGTGAAGTCCTGGTGAACCAGATCTACTTTACCTCTGTACAGATTCTGCCGGTTTTTATCATTGTTTCCATCTTCTTCGGATCCCTGCTGATCGGGATTGTATTTACCATCCTCAAGGACCTGGGACTCACCGAATTCATCGGTCACGTTCTCATGGGACTGATCGTAACGGAATTATCTCCTTTTTTAACCGTACTGCTTATTACACTGCGATCAGCCTCAGCGATCAATACGGAAATGGCGGTGATGAAAGTGAACCGTGAAATGAAAACCCTGGAAACTTTCCGGATCGACATTATCGATTATCTTCTTGCGCCCAGGGTCCTCAACGGCATCATTTCCATCGTATTATTGAGCAGCCTTTTCTCTATCGTGTTACTGATCAGCGGAATTCTTTTTGCCAAACTGATTTTTGGCATGAATGCCGATGTTTATGTGAATATGATATTAGATTCGACACGTTTTTCTGATATAATTATCATGTTTTTCAAATGTGCGGTTTACGGTTTTTTTATCACGCTGATTCCGATACGCTTCGGTCTGCGGGCATCGCATGAACTGACCAGTATTCCCGTTGCAGTATCCGGAGGGATGGTGAACGTTTTTGCAGCTATTCTGATTATCGAGGTGCTGTCATTACTAACAAAATTGTATTAAAATTTTTTGAAAGTGATCAGGCAATCGACCAATCAGTAGATCGGTTTATACAGGAATATGCCCGGCAGGCGGCACCGGTTTGGGTGCGCGTTCCCCTGATTTCCAATCAGGAAGTATATATGAATATAGCCCTGATTAAAAAATATCATGAGAATATGCCCAGGCAGCAGGCCGAGCGTCTGGCGGTTCATTGCCTCGGGCGAATCGGTCTTGAACACATTGCGTATAAGCGTGATCCGGCATTGACATTGGAAGAGAGATTCGGCGTGATGCTGCTTCGGGCCGCCATGGTCCGGGATGCCATGATTTTGATGGTTAAACCCTTTGAGCTGATTCCCCACCTGAAGGATATTCAAATGGTCACGACCATGTTGAAAACCATAGATGATTTATACGAGAGCTGTCATATCTACGACTATCAATGGATGACGGAAAAGTATGGTGATTTATGACAATGAGCCGGGAATATAAAGTCGGTCTTTTTATTGGCGTTACGGCATTCATCCTGGTGATTGCCCTGCTCTATCTTGCCATCAGTAAGGGTGTCCTGGAGAGGATCCATACCTTTACCCTTTCATCCAAATCCGGTGAAGGTTTCACAGAAGGCATGCCGGTTGTTTTTTCCGGATTCAATATCGGAAATGTGCATTCACTGGAACTAAATGATGAGGGTATTGTTTTAATCTATATTAAAGTCCCTGACCGCCATGTGAAGTGGATTCGATCGGACAGTTCCTTTGTATTGTATCGCCCTTTGATCGGGTCCGCCAGAATTATGGTGAATACAGAAAATTTGAAAAGTCCTCCGTTGAATCCGCGCAAGATACCAGAGGTCCTCACGGTGAATGATATTAATGATGCGATTGCGAAAATTGAACCAGTCCTGGACAGAGTAACCGAAATAGCTGAAAACATTCAGATTATTACGCGTAATCTTGCCGATCCGAAAGGAGATTTTCACCGTGTGCTGGGCAATGCCGAGAAAATCACTTCCAATTTTGCCTCCAAAAAATCGTTGGTGGAAATGGCCGTGTCCGATCAGGAAAGCGTCAAAGCGCTCAATGAATCCCTGAAAAAGCTAAAAGACATTACAGGCAATATCGATCGCGTGCTGGTTAAAATCGATAAGATGGCGGATAAAACGGACAGGGAAATCTACGGAGAGAATGGCGCTCTTCCACAAATGAACATGATCCTCAGGGATCTGGTCATCAAGTTGAAAAAACTGGATAAAACCGTTGATAATATTAACAGCATCAGTACCGACGCGTCGGAAGGAATGAAAGATCTGCACATTCTCCGTTCAGATATTGATGACGCAGTGAAATCCATTGATCATGTCGCCAAAAAACTTGATGCACTGATCGGGTCGAAAAAAACTCCGGAGTTCAGGGTGCCATGAAAAAACTGCTGACGGTAATGTTCGTATTATTCATATGCGCTTGCGGGTCCCTTATGCCGGCACCCGTTTGGAAGGAGAAAGGCGCCAGGTATCTGGACGAATATACCAACAGTTTCCTCAAAGGCAAAGAACTGTCCTCGGAGCCTCATTTTGTGAAAGCCACAAGAGAAATTACGGCGGGAAACGATTTGCGGCTTTTAGCCGTTGTCTACCTGACCAAATACGCCCTGCACACCGCCTCGCTTGAGCGTTTTGATGACAGCGAGTTTCTTAAAATAGAGCAACTGGAACCTGATGAGGCCGACATGGCCTACTGCCGTTTTTTACAGGGAAATTTTGCGGCCGTTAACGCAAGCGCGCTGCCTGCCCGTTACACCGGTTTGCTGAAAGCCGCAGAGCGAAAGGATGTGGCGCTTGCCGCCCATGAAATTTCCGCCATAAGCGATCCCGTGTCCCGGCTGGTAGCTGCAGGTGTCTGGGTAAAACATTTGCCTTACGATGAAAATATTTTGCAGAAAGCTATTGATACGGCTTCTGCCGGTGGCTGGCGCAGACCGCTTTTGGCCTATCTGGAAAAACTGCACGCCTTTTATTCGGAAAGCGGGGATACAGACAAGGCCCGGGCCATGAGAAACAGGATTGAACTTTTGAAAATGGAGAAGGATAAAAAATGAATCGTGACGAAATATTAGATTTTCTGAACGCAAATCCCGGCTGCCATCTGGCCACGATAGAAGGAGATCAGCCGCGTGTGCGCGGCATGTTCATGTACCGCGCAGATGAAAAGGGCATTGTTTTTCACACGGGAGCTTTCAAGGCCCTTTATTCTCAGCTGCAGCAAAACAACAAGATCGAAGTGTGCTTCAACAGTCCGGATATACAGGTTAGGGTTGCCGGTACCGCTGAAATATTGACGGATGAGGTTTTGAAAAAAGAAATCCTTGAAGCCAGACCCTGGCTAAAGCCGTTGATGGGGGAACAGGGTGAAAATGCACTGATCGTGTTTCGGGTAACCGGCTGTATGGTTTCCATATGGACCATGGAAACCAATTTAGAACGGACAACTTACTTGAGTTTATAGGAGATCGTCATGAAAGCAACCCGGCAGTTAAAGGACGAGCACGAGGGTGTCCTGTTGATGCTTCGTATTTTAGGTGAAATCAGTCGGCAGTTGCAGGCCGATGGCCGTCTGGAAAACGGCCATTTTGAAAGCATCCTTGAATTCCTCAAAGTTTTTGTTGATCAATGCCATCATGGAAAAGAGGAAGAGCTTTTATTTCCGGCGCTGATGCATGTCGGAATTCCACAGGACGGGCCGATTGCCGTGATGCTTTTTGAGCACGAAATGGGACGAAAATACATTCGTGTGATGATGGAGGCATTTGAACGCTATAAAATGAACGATGCATCAGCCGCTTCAGCGATTGCGCAAAATGCCGGGGATTATATCGAACTTCTTACCAATCACATTGATAAAGAAAATAACATTCTTTTTGCCATGGCCGATGATCGGCTGTCGGAAAAAGCCCAGGAAGAGTTGTTTGAGGGTTTTGAGAAAATTGAAACCGCCCGGATCGGAACAGGAAAGCATCAGGAGTTTCATGATCTGCTTCATCATTTGAGCGATATTTATTTAACGGGAAAATAGCGTGACGAGAAAAGAATCAGGATGGCAATTTCCTAGCGCATATTGGTGTGCGTCGCCAGGGACGGATTCAAGGGTAAAATTTTGACTTCCCTACACAAAGGAATCGTCTGCATCATGAACATCGCCCGGTATTTTTCAGCCTTGCAGCAGAATTCGCCGAATTTTACTGTCGGGAGAAATGACATGCCGCTTTCAAGAGGTTTGAAAAAATTGTCCACGTGAATGGGGACCACGAGTTTTGCCCTCGTTTTCAATGCAACGTTTTCCAGATATTGATCGGTGTTTCCCCTTCCGCTGATCCCCAGAAGCAGAACATCTGTGGCGATCCCCTCGTACATGCCCGGCTTGAAACCGGCGCTTCCATGATGGAGAATGATTCCTGCAGGGTGTGTGATCAGTAATGCGAAAACACCGCCCAAACGATATTTCCCCGCGGCTGCAGGCGGGATGAGAGGCTCATCGATCGTTCCGGGAAAAGGAACACGGCCCAGCAGTGCGGGGCCGTGGACACTTTCAATAAACTTTACGGTGAAGTTGCCGAACGACATGGTTTGCCCCGGCTTCACAGGAAGAAGCTTGCTTTCATCAATGCCTGTGCCCCTGCCCACGTTGACGGTGCTTTCCGTGCCGATAAGGGGGGCGTCTGCCTCGATTGCAAAATAAGGGGCGTCTGCGGCATGATCAAAGTGGCTGTGGCTTACGATGACGGCATTGATTTTTTCCCTGCCGAGTTTATCTACCCAATTTCGTATGAGCGCGCGGTCGGGTTTTAGTGGAAATCGGAATGCAACGGTGCCCAGGCTGAATCGGCTCACGTAGGGGTCAATCAGGATGCCTGTTTCCCCGTCCGTGATGAATGTGCCGGCCGTGCCCAGCCAGGTCAGACGCACGCTGCCCTGCCCCGGGCCAGCTGAATCCAGAAGAAGGCTTTCATAATGCTTTTTCATGTCGCCTTCTCAGCCCGTGAATTTCCCTTCCGCTTTTAATTTTTTGATTTCCTCTTCCTCAAGGACTTTGTATGCGATCTTTCCGACCAGGGTTTTTGGCAGTTCTTTAACGAACTCCACTTCTCTGGGGCAGCTCCACTTGATCAAATCTTTCTGGGCGTGCTTAATCAGCTCTTGTTCCATCTCCTGACAGGCTTTTGAAGGGTCTTTCAGCACGACGAACGCCTTTACCTTTTCCACCTGCTGAATATCCGGCACTCCGATAACACAGACTTCGGCCACATCGGGATGGGTATTGATCTGCTCTTCAACCTGCGCCGGATAGACATTCATTCCGGAGGATTTAATCATGCGTTTTTCTCTTAATTTGAAATAGAAGAAACCGTCCTGGTCCATAGAGCCGATATCTCCGGTATGAAGCCATGACCGTCCGTCGGCGTGCTTTCTGATGGTTTTTGCCGTCTCTTCGGGTTCGTCGAGATATCCCATCATGACAGCAGGACCTTCAACGCATATTTCTCCCTCTTCTCCGGGGTTTGCTTCCTCTATCGTCCCTTTTTTGACAATCTTCGCGCGCATATCGGGGAAAGGCACACCGATGCTGTTTTCGCGATATTCATTCAGCGGCATTGCCATGATCGCCGTCACCGCTTCCGTCAATCCGTATCCTTCGAGAAGTTTCACCTTCCCTCCCCTTGCTTTGACAATACTTTCAAATTCCTGCTTTACCTTGCTGGGAAGGGTATCCGCACCGCTGAAGGCGGCCTTGAAACAATCAAGATTTGCTTTCCGGAAATTTTCATTTTTATTCAGTGCTGCATAGAGCGTCGGGGGGCCGATCAGGTAATTAGGCTCTTTCTTTTTGATCAGCGCCGCAACATTGTTCGGCTCAAATATCGGAACCATGATGCATCTTCCGCCGGCCATCAAT
Organism: uncultured Smithella sp.; assembly: GCA_964394715.1. Lineage (GTDB taxonomy): Bacteria > Desulfobacterota > Syntrophia > Syntrophales > Smithellaceae > UBA8904. The sequence continues at coordinate 7,027 of CAYMYR010000016.1, read as the reverse complement.
ACCGCGTTAACGCAAACTCCAAGCCCGAATCCGTGGAAGATCGGGAGCACGGCCAGCATCTTTGGATACTTTCTATCGATGCCGCCCCATTGCGCGACCATTTGTCCTTCAGCGATAAAGTTGTAGTTGGAGAGCATGATCCCTTTCGGCTTGCCGGTCGTTCCCCCGCTGTAAAGAATTACGGCCAGCTCTTCCGTTTTGACATCGATCCGGGGATGGTCGGGATAGTTCGTTTTCATCATGGTTGACATTAAAATCACCTTGTCCGTATCTGAGACTTTTGGATTCTTCCTTCCCTGCTTGAGCCAGTAAAGGACGCTCAAAAGAGGCGGGAGATAATCAGGGATTTTGGCGATAATCAGTTTATCGAAACCCGTGGTTTTCTGAACTGCAACCAATTTATCATAAAAAATATCGATGGTAAGGACCATGCGGCTTTTACTTTTTGTCACGTAAAATTCAATTTCGCTCTGGGTTGATAAAGGATGGATCATGCTGGCGATCACGCCGATTTTATTTGCGGCATAAAAAGCGATAACCCCCTGGGGGGATGTGGGCATCGATATGGTGATGGTATCGCCTTTTCTGAGTCCAATTCCGTAAAGCGCCCGGGCGAACTGGTCAATATCCGCTATAAAATTTTTGTAAGTCCTGCAGGTTCCCATGAAATCGTATGCGATCTCATCGGGATATTCCTCCGCGGTTTTTCTCACGCATTCATACATGCTGATTTTCGGGTAATCAATGCTTTCCGGTACATAATCATAAAATTTCAACCATGGCTTGTTTTCTGATAATGACATATCCTCACCTCGGTTTTCATAAATTTGATTATTTTATGTATATTACAACAGACAAACCAGGAATGCATACAAATTTATTCATTATTTTTTGATAATTTTCTTGCGGTGGATATCACAGTTCCATCCTTATATTCTTGCAATATACTGTTATTTCAATATAGAATAACACAAATCACCGCATTAATTTCAGATTACATGAAACGGAAAGGATGATCCATGGCGCATGCATTTTCCAATATGACCAGAAGGCAATTGTTGCAGACAGCAGCGGCATCCGCCTTAGTAATGGGAACGCCAAATCTTAGCGGATGTTCATCGCTTCCCCGATATCAACCATCGGGAAGCGCCAAAGACAAGGCACTGTATATCATTCATGGCGAAGTTGCTGATGTCGTCCGTGGAGTGATCCTTCATGACCGGACAATTGTCATCCGTAACGGTTATATTGAGGCCATTAATGATCAGATTCCATCCCCCCGTCAAGGGGACATGGTACTGGATTTGAAAAATAAATTCGTCATTCCCGGTTTAATTGACGCGCATTGCCATGCAACCATGCCCGGTGAATCCGTGTTTAATCCTGCGGGTTTTCTGACCACGATGTATCAACTGAAAAGAAATTACATTCAACAGATCAAGCATGGCGTAACCACTGTCCGCGACATGGGCGCGATGCCGAAAGTACTGCATAACTTTATATTGCAAATCGAAAAAGGCGAACTCACCGGTCCGCGCGTTGTTTACTGCAATTCCTTCACCAATGTATACCGCGGCCATCCGTCCATTGATCCCGCGGACGTCAGTATTTTTCTGCCTATGGGGGCGGCGCTGACCGGCGATATGAGTTTATGGTTCAAAGACACCAAAGAACTGGCAGAAAAGATGCGTGAAAACAGCTCCCGGGGTGCCTCGTTTATTAAGCTGACCATGGACAAAAAATCCTGCCTGGCCGGGAAGTCCGAGATTCCCGTGTACACGGATGAACACTTAAACGTGATATTTGACTTTGCGCAAAAAAGCAATCTGGCAACCTCGGGACATGTTCATACCAAATTCGGGTTTGACCGTTCCCTGCAATATGGTATCGGCTCGATGGAACATTCCATTGCCGATGCGGTGCTGACTGAAAAGGAAGTAGCCGCCATGGCTAAAAAGAAGATAGCCATTGTTCCAACCATGATTATCGGGCAGATGCTGGCCGCTGAAGAAGCGTATGCTGAAAGGCCCGGAAAATACCGCACCGATTTTATTGACCGGGAAATGGAGATCCGTCAGGAATACCTCAGCTCTTTGTTGGATGATTACACGGAAAGATCCATTCATGAAAGTAATATCGCTTATCTGGAAACCTATCGAAAATACGGCTTGGATAACTTGTACCAAAAAGGCAAGTATATGGCCAATCCTGAAATCTACTTCAATATCCTGCTGGTCGGTCCCCGAAATCTGATGGCCATGAAAGATCAGGGCATTTTGATTGGCTGCGGCACAGACGCAGGGGTTCCTCTAGCTTATCACGGAACATTGTGGCGGGAAATGGAGATGCTGGGACGCATCGGATTTACAAACGCTGAAATCCTTCAGTGCGCCACGATCAATAACGCGAAAATTGTCGGGATGGCCGACAAGATCGGCTCTGTCGAGGTGGGGAAATATGCGGACCTGACGATTCTGCAGGAAAATCCGCTGATAAAAATCGAGACTTGCCGCAAACCGCAGATGGTCATTAAAAACGGTGAAGTTTACGATGTCGACAAAATAAAATTGAACGCTTATTAACGGAATCATAATAATATTTACGACTGAAAACATTTAATTTTCAGTCGTCTTCCCGGCGAATACCCTGAAGGGCACGAGTGCCGGGAACCAGTTTAAATTTTCTGGATGCCGGATAACCTAAAGGTCACGCGTCAAGTCCGGCATGACAAATGTATGTTCAATTATGAGACCCTTAATAGCAGCACTGTCAGATGTTTTCTTCAACGTACAAGGACAAGGTTTCCTGTTAAAAGGCCACCGCATAGAACAAGTGCAGCGCGTTTGGGGGATTGAAAAAAAAGACGTGTTCTCTTCTTTTGCACATGAAATCAAGAGAACACGTCCTTTGTTTGATGATTCTTTTCAGTTTACGATTTTGCTGAAGCCGGAACCTTCATTCCGAGGGTTTCCATCGCTTTTACGGCCTTTTCCTTTACGGCCTTTGCTGAAGAGAGCGCATCGGGCAGATTTCCTGCTTTAAAGCTTTCCTGTGCCTTGGTCCAGTCTTCCTTTGCGGATGCCAGCTCAGACTTTACCTCTGCAAATTTTTCCGCAGTCAAATCGCCGGGCAGCTTTTTGGATTTTGAAAGGATGTCCACACGGCTCTGAAGGGCGGACATCATTTTGGGCAGCCCCTGGCTCATATCCTTCCATTGTTTTGTCAGATCAACTTTGTCAACCACTTCGTCCTTTTTGGCCTTCGCCGCTGCTACGACGTCGTTCACCTTTGTGACAAGTCCCTGTGCCTCTGTCAGGGCGGCCTTGTAATCGCCCTTGTCCAGTTTTTCCTTGGCTGAAGCAAGCGCGGTTTCGAGTGCGGCAATTTCATCCGGAGCAATTTTCCCGATTTCGGTCTTGGCGGTATCGATGGCCTGGGTTGCTGAATTCACGGCCAGTTCTGCCGCGCTCTTGTCGGCTTTGCCACAGGCTACAATCATCAATGCTGCAAACAACAAAATGACTCCTATACACAAAAGTTTTTTCTTCATGGCTTATCCTTTCTTTTTGAATGTATTGATTTTTGTACGAATTGATATTCCGATATCTACGATCAGGGAATATGAAGTTTCTGTCCGATTTTGATCACATCAGGATTTTTAAGAATATCCCGGTTGGCCTCGAAGATCTGTTTGTAAAGATTGCCGTCGCCGTAATACTTCTCGGCGATTTTCCAGAGAGTGTCGCCTTTTTTGACTTCATGGTACTGTTTGACATCCCATGGATCCTGTTCCTCTGTTTTCTTGACTTCATCACCAGCCATGTCATGCACCTCCTTTGTTTGTGCTGAATCACGTCTCGTTTTTCCTGAGAAAAATAGTCACGTCTTAAATGCTGCAGTGCCGTCTTTTCTCAGCTGCAATCCATAACAACAAGCCCGGTACTTTGGGCGGATTAAACTCACAGCTCGTCAGCGTTAAAGGTGTCGCAGGCCGAAATGTTTCCCTGTTCCAAGCCTCTCCTGAACCATCTGACGCGCTGGGCTGAGCTGCCGTGGGTGAATCCGTCGGGAACCACGTATCCCTGTGTTCTTTTCTGGATACGGTCATCGCCAACCGCGCTTGCCGCATTCAGCCCCTCTTCAATATCGCCTTCTTCCAGGATATTGCGTTTCTTCTGCGCCTGATGAGCCCACATGCCGGCTAGGCAGTCTGCCTGTAATTCCAGCATCACATTTAACCTGTTTCTATCGGTTTTGCCGGCGCGTGCCTGCATCGCGTTCACTTTTTGAATGATGCCCAGCTGTGTCTGAACGTGGTGCCCGATTTCATGGGCTATCACATATGCCTGGGCGAAGTCACCGGATGCGCCAAACCGGGTGTGAAGGTCTTCGAAGAAAGCAAGATCAAGATACACCTTATGATCGGCCGGGCAATAAAACGGACCTACTGCCGCGTCGGCCATGCCGCATGCAGATTCGACGGCACCGGAAAAAAGAACCAGTTTGGGCTCTTCATACGTCCGTCCCGCTTTCTGAAAGGTTTCGTTCCACACATCTTCCGTTTCGGCCAGAACAACAGCCACAAAATTGCGCATGTCATCGTTGGCGGGGGTAGAAGTTGTCTGCTCTGTTGACATGGTGGTGGATTGGGTGCTTTGTCCGACAACCTGCAAAAGGGCAGTCGGATCGACGCCGAGAAACATGCTGATGACAACAACCGCTACAAGACCAAGGCCGCTTATACCGCCTATTTTTGCTCCGCGGGAAACCGACATTCCCCTGCGGTCTTCAACATTATCGCTTTGCCGTTCACCGCGCCAGCGCATGTGATCCTCCTTTAAAAAAACCGGGATCGCAGACAGTACTTTGAAACCAAACGAGTATAATTATTTTGCTGGAAGTATAGGAATTACCCTTTTGACTGTCAAGATAAATAAAAGAGGATAAATTAAGTGCCGGGCGCCGTCATCTCCTGTTTTTTCAGCATAATCAGAACAGCCGAGATGGCGCCTTCTGTCATACCCGGAATACGTTCCATCTGGCCGATAGTGGCCGGTGCGATACGGGTGAGCTTGGCCTTGAGTTCATTGGAAAGCCCCGGAACCTCTGAATAATCGAAATCAGGAGGAATTTTCTTTTTTTCCTGGTCTTTTAATTTTTTTGTCGCCTCGAACTGGCGCCTGATATAGCCTTCGTACTTGGTTTCGATTTCGATCTGCTTTTTCACAAAAGGATCCGGTTGAGATTCCCATCCGGGAAAACCGTTCAGATCATCGTAGGCAACTTCATGCCTTTTCAGAAGGTTGTAGAGGTTCGTAGCCTGGGTAATCGGAGGCGAAGACAGGGCATGGAGTTTATCGTTGATTTCCGCTGAAGGTTTGACGGACGAAGCCTTGAGATGCCCGATGCCCTGCTCGATTTTCTTCATTTGATCCTGAAGATGCAGATAATATGCACGGTCGATCAAGCCCAGTGCACATCCTTTGCCCATCAGGCGGATGACAGCATTGTCCTCCCTCAGAATCAGGCGGTATTCAGCCCGCGAAGTAAACATCCGGTAGGGTTCGTCCACGCCCCGTGTGATCAGGTCATCGATCATGACTGCCATATATGCTTCAGAACGATCCAAAATAAAAGGAGGGCCTTTCTGCAGGGCACGAGCGGCATTGATTCCAGCCCATAGTCCCTGTGCGGCGGCTTCTTCATAACCGGATGTACCGTTGATTTGACCGGCCAGATACAATCCGGAGATCAATTTTGTTTCCAGCGTAGGTTTAAGCTGGGTGGGTTGAACAAAATCATATTCGATGGCATAGGCAGGCCGCATGATCTCGGCCTGTTCCAGGCCCCTGACACTGTGGACAATCTGATACTGCAATTCCAATGGCAGTGAGTTGCCCAGGCCCTTGGCGTAAACTTCCTGGGTTTCGAGGCCCTCATGCTCCAGGACCACCGGGTGGCTTTGACGCTCGCCGAATCGCATGACTTTGTCTTCGAGAGACGGACAGTAGCGTGCGCCGACTCCCTTAATGACGCCGGAATAAAGCGGTGAATGCGCAATGTTGTCACGGATCACCCGGTGCGTTTCCGCGGATGTCGCTGAAAAATAGGAAGGCAGTCGTTCCGGTCGCAAATTTCCGGTGGTGAAGGAAAAAGGCGCCGGGTCCGGGTCGCTGTCCTGGCGTTCCAGGCAGGAAAAATCAATGGATGAGGCACGCAGCCGGGGCGGTGTTCCTGTTTTCATCCGCCCTATTTCAAATCCCAGAGCTTTGAGATGGTTGGCAAGGCCCTCCGATGCCAGCTCCCCCGCACGGCCCGACGGGGTTTGCGAGGTTCCGATATGCACCAGCCCGTTCAGGAAAGTTCCCGTCGTGATGATGACTTTTTTTGTGCCGTAAAAATAGCCGCTGCTGTCCGTTGCGCCCATGACCGTGCCGTTTTCGATGACGAGGTTTTCCACCATGGCCTGGCGCAGGTGAAGATTTTGCTGATTTTCCAGAGTGGTTTTCATCACAAGGCGGTAGAGCTGCTTGTCGCATTGCATCCTCGTGGATTGTACCGCAGGCCCCTTGGAAGCGTTCAGCAACCGGAAATGCACGGCGGTTTTGTCCGTTACCCTGCCCATTTCACCGCCAAGTGCGTCAATTTCCTTGACGAGCTGGCTTTTCGCCAATCCGCCGATGGCCGGATTGCAGGACATCAGTGCTATCGCGTCGAGATTAATGTTGAAAAGCAGCGTCCGGCAACCCATGCGCGCCGCGACCAGCGCCGCCTCACAGCCGGCATGCCCGCCGCCAATCACCAGTATGTCGTATTGATCTGACATTTACATTTCCTTAAAAACCCGGGGCTTGCGGTTGCAGTAAATCAATAGTACAAGAAAATACTGTCCTATTGGACTAAACAGGAATCTTGGAGCATTGATCTTTTCCTGGAGTCCCGCTTTCGTGGCGGTATTGTAATTTGTTATTATGTCATTTCGAAGCGAAGCGAGAAATCTTGTTTTCAATAAATACAAAGCATTAAG
>CAYMYR010000015.1:0-53936 GCA_964394715.1 uncultured Smithella sp. | reverse complement strand
AGTGCTACCTTCACACGGTAGAAGTCGCTGGTTCAATCCCAGCACCGCCTACCATTTCAATTCAGGGATTAACGGGCAACTGTTAATCCCTTTTTATTAGATCCATTTTCAAATATCGATAGCATCCATTTGTGGACAAGAATATAATTTTGCTATATAAAATCGACAATTGGAGACTTGGAGGATGTTTAAAAACAAAAAAGTCGTTGTGGTAATGCCTGCCTACAATGCGGCTCAGACGCTGAAGATGACCTATGATGAAGTCATGTCGCAGGATATCGTCGATACCGTGATTCTTGTCGATGATGCAAGCAATGATGAAACGTCCTCCATTGCCCTTAAACTTCCCAAAACCAGGGTTCATGTTCACAAAAAGAATCTAGGTTACGGAGCCAACCAGAAGACCTGTTACAAGATGGCGCTGGAGGAGGGAGCAGACATTATCATCATGGTCCATCCCGATTATCAATACACACCGATGCTGATCCCCGCCATGGCCTCCATGATCGGGAATGGCCTCTATCACTGCGTTCTCGGTTCGAGAATTCTCGGCGGGCACGCTGTCAGAAGCGGCATGCCGTTCTGGAAATATATTTCTAACCGTTTTCTGACCCTTGTTGAAAATGTGATGCTGGGTGCAAAACTGTCAGAATATCACACTGGATATCGCGCATTTTCCCGTGAACTGCTTGAAAAATTACCCCTGGCTTCCAATTCAGACGATTTTGTTTTCGACAACCAGATGCTCGCCCAGATCATCTGGTATGGTTATACCATTGCGGAGGTCAGTTGTCCGACAAAGTACTTTGCGGAAGCCTCATCCATCAATTTCCGACGAAGCGTGGAGTACGGGCTGGGGTGTCTTCAAACAGCGTGGAAATATCAAATGTCCAAATCCGGATTGATTAAAACACCGCTTTTCCCGGAGAGACATTGATGACTTCCGTAAACGCAAACCGTTTTCAGGATTTTTTCGAGAACGACCGGTATGTTACCTTGAAGAATTACCTGTACAATTATCTTTTGCGAAAACGTGCTGTTGAAAAAGCCATGCTCTCCGAGAAGAAAGAAACCGTTCTGGAAATCGGCAGCGGGATTTCCCCCGTGTTGACCTCATGGGAAAAAGTTGTCTATACGGACCTGTCTTCTTCTGCTCTCGACATGCTGAAGAAAATCCATGGCAGGGGGCAATATGTGGTTGCCGATGCCATGAATCTGCCCTTTGATGATCATTATTTTTCTCATGTCATTTCCTCCGAGGTTCTGGAGCACCTTGAAGATGACAGAAAAGCCCTGAGGGAAATCGCAAGGGTGACCAAACCGGATGGGGTACTGATGATAACGTTCCCTCACCGTCATTTTTATTTTTCCCATGATGACCGTTATGTCAATCATTATCGCCGCTATGAACTTCCTGAAATGATCTCCCTTCTGGATGAGGCCGGATTTCACACAGAGTACGTCAGGAAAGTGCTTGGTCCATTGGAAAAAATAACCATGCTGGCGGTTACGCTTTGCGCGTCCGGTCTTGAAAGTTTGAAAAAGAATGGGACTGTGAAAGCAAAACAAAAAAATCCGGGTGGTGTAATCGTAAAACTTTTTCAATGGGGCAATAAATTGTACGCAGGTATTGCATGGCTCGATGCGCTCATTATGCCCCGGTCATTATCATCGGTTTTGTTGATCAAGGCCAGGAAAAAGCAATCATCATAAGTGACGATCAGGTCACGTTTTTCATGGTTGCCAGATATTGCCGGCAAAGATACCGGTAGGCTTCGATGCCGTCTTTGGCCGCCTGCCTGTCTTTTTCGGTGACATCGCGGGTGATCTTGGCCGGATTGCCTGCCACAATCTTGCCTGCGGGAATATGCATGCCCCTGGGGACCAGCGAACCTGCCGAGACAAAAACATCTTCTTCGCAAATTACATTAAAAAGCAAAATGGCGCCGATGCCGATCATGCAGCGCGCCTTGATCTGAACGTCGTGCAGGATGACGCCGTGGGCGACGGTAACGTCATTTTCAACAATGGACTGTGAACCGGGATAAACATGGATGACTGCGTTGTCCTGGATGCTGGAACGGTCGCCAATGATGACCGGTCCAAAATCCGCGCGGATAGATACCCCGGGGGCGATCAGACATTCATGGCCTAAACGTACGTCGCCTATCAGGGCAGCATTCGGATGAACGAAAGAATCGGATGGGATCTGCGGTTTTTTGCCTTCGAATTCATATAAAGCCATGAATCAATACCTGTCATGTCAGGGAAATATTGACCGAGCCGCCGCGGCCAAAAATGTCGTGCAGATGGACATAACCGATGAGCTTCTTCTTTGCATTTACCACGGCCAGAGCGGTGATTTCGATTTTTTGCATGAACTCGACCGTTTCCGCCAACGATGCTTTTTCGTCTATGGTTTTGGGGTTGGCGGTCATAATTTCATCGATGGCAAGTCCTTCAAAGGATATGCCTTTGCTGACCATCCGCCGCACGTCCCCGTCTGTCAGAATACCAAGGAGTTGATTTTTTTTGTCTGTCACCAGTACGAACCCCACGTTCATACGGTCAATGACCGCAATAGCCTTCAGGGCGGGTGTTCTTGCCTGTACAACCGGTATTCTGTCGCCGACAACCATTGCGTCCCTGACCGTTGCCCGAAGCCGTGCTCCCAGGGAGCCGCCCGGGTGAAACTTATAAAAATCCTTTTCACGGAATTTTCGTTTGTCAATCAGGACGATGGCCAGAGCGTCTCCCATGGCCAGCGCCGCGGTGGAACTGGATGTCGGGGCAAGACCGAAAGGACAGGCTTCTTTTTCCACAGACACGTCAATAACGATGTCACTGTTTTTGGCCAGTGTTGACGTGAGCACGCCGGTAAAGGAAATGATCGGAGCGCCTATATGCTTTACAGAACCGATGATGGGCATCAACTCGCGGGTTTCCCCGCTGTTGGAGATCGCGAGCAGGATATCTTCCCTGGTCACAATACCCAGGTCGCCGTGGATGCCTTCCACCGGATGCAGAAAGAGCGCCTGCGTTCCTGTGCTGGTCAGAGTGGCGACAATTTTCCGTCCGATTAATCCGGATTTTCCTATGCCAGTGATGATCACCCTCCCTTTGCACTGGTAAATCAAATTGACCGCGTGGGAGAAATTCCGGTCGATTTTATTCACGAGGCTCAAAATACTTTGCGCTTCAATTTTCAAAACTTCTCTGGCGCGCTCAATAGCCGCTCGATTATTCATTTTTTATCCTGCACCTTATCAGTTTATTTTTCATCATCAAACAATGTGAGGAAAAACTACCAAAAAACACCGGACAAAACAAGAATCAATTGCTGGTTCCCATTTGACAGATTCAATAAAATAAATAATGGTTTCGCACGCGATTGTCTGCTAAAGAACAAGCATGTTTAAACCGGAAGAGAGAGAATCATGAAAGCTGTTTTTATATCCGATGCCCATTTGAAGCATTCGGCCGACGAGCGATATGTACGTTTTATGCAGTTTCTTGACGATCTCAGGGAAGGGAAGGTCAGGTCTCTGGTAGATGCCCGGGAACTCGGACGGGAAAAAACATCAATTGACCATCTCTATATTGTCGGTGATTTTTTTGATTTCTGGTTTTGCCGGAGCGATCATATCCATCCTGAATTCCGCCTGGTGATCAGCAGACTGCTGGATCTGCAGAAAACGGGTGTCCGCATCCACATGTGTGAGGGGAATCATGATTTTTTCATGAAGGAATATTTTCAGGATATCCTGGGCATGGAAGTGTTTGAGGAATGGGCAACTGTCGAAATGGACCGGCTTCGAATGCTGGTTGCTCATGGTGACACAGCGGACCATTCTGACCGCGTCTACATGATGTTTCGCAAAATTCTGCGCAGCCGCGCATTCTATCACGTCCAGCGTTTTATTCCCGCCTCTTTGCTTTGGTCGCTGGCTTCCGGGACATCCAAAATGAGCAAGCAGGTGAATGATGATAACAGTGATTATCTGGTCGAAAAAATGCTTTCCCTGGCAACGGTGAAATTGCGTGAGAATTATGATGCCGTGATCATGGGGCATTGCCATAAGCCGGTCCTGCGTTATTTCGAGGTGGAGGGCAGGAAAAAGACATTTGTAACTCTGGGCGACTGGATCAAATATTATTCATTTCTTTACTATGAAAACAGAAAATTCTTTTTAAGTTATTACAACACGCCGTAAAACCCCTTCCTTCAGGGCGGGGAGGATGTCAACACCTGCATACCGGCTAAAATGATGTTTTTGATGAAAAACTGGACATCTTTTCAGCTTTATGCTAGAAAACCACGCTTTTATAAAAAAGCGCCATTTTTTATGCTTTTCGGTGGGAAGTCCTGATATGTTTCCTGATTCACCGCAAAACGGACAACCGGAAATAAAGCATCATAAAAGAGGGAAATTATGAATTTTGGCGGCATATATCCTGAGTGCTCTCTTCGCAACGCGCACTTTGTGGTTGTACCGGTGCCCTACGATCTGACCTCCACGTATCAGCCCGGTAGCCGGCGGGGGCCGGCAGCCATTATTGAAGCGTCGACCAACATGGAACTGTATGATGAAGAGCTGAAGAAAGACACTTACCTGGCGGGGATTCACACTACGTCTCCGGTGGAAGTAGATGCCCGCGGTCCGAAGTACATGGTTTCCGCCGTAAGAAAAAAAATCGACAGGCTTGTCCATGCGGACAAGATACCGGTTATGCTGGGCGGCGAACACAGTATTTCACTCGGTGCTGTTCAGGCGGTTGCTGCAAAATATCCGGAGCTGACCGTCCTCCAGTTCGACGCTCATGCGGATTTGCGGGACAGCTATCAAGGAACTCCTTATAATCATGCCTGTGTGGCAAGACAGATCGTAGATTGCTGTTCACTGGTCCAGGTGGGCATTCGCAGCATGAGCAGAGAAGAGGCTGACTATCTTCCCAGGAGCCGCGTAAAATCCTATTCGGCAGATTATGTATTTGAAAATAAAAACTGGGCACAGACTGTTTGTAAAAATTTGCGCGGTGATGTTTACGTTTCGATCGATCTGGATGTGTTTGACCCATCCATCATGCCCGCAACCGGAACGCCTGAACCGGGCGGTCTTTACTGGAGGGATGTTCTGAGTCTTTTGCGCCTGGTTGCAGGTAAATGCAATATCCGCGGGTTTGATGTGGTTGAACTGGCACCGCTGCCCGGAATGGTTGCCCCGGATTTTATGGCGGCCAAACTGATCTATCGTTTGATGGGTTATATAACAAAATAAGCGCTTGACGGAGATGAAAAATTGAATCCAAATGTTCCAAAAAAAATATTTTTGACCAAGGGTGTCGGAACGCACAAGGAAGAGTTGCATTCGTTTGAACTGGCCCTGCGTGATGCCGGTATCGAAAAATGCAACCTTGTCCAGGTATCCAGTATCTTTCCGCCGGGCTGTAAATTAATTTCCAAAGCGCAGGGACTGAAAGAGTTACAGACAGGCGCCATCACATATTGCGTGATGAGCCGATGTTGCAGCAACGAACCGCGCCGCCTGCTGGCTTCGTCGGTCGGACTGGCCATTCCCGCTGATAAAAAAGCCTATGGCTACATCAGTGAGCACCATGCTTTTGGAAGAACGGAAAAGGAAACCGGTGATTATTCGGAAGACCTGGCTGCCGCCATGCTGGCTTCGACTCTGGGCATTGATTTTGATATTGATGAAAGCTGGGATGAGAAAAAGGAAATATTCAAAATCAGCGGCAAAATCGTCAGCACACGCAACATTACGCAATCCACCATCGTCAAGAACAATTGGTACACGACGGTTGTCGCAGCCGCGGTTTTCATTTTTTAATCGATAATTTATTGTGGCAATCAAATCATGATCAAATATCGCCTTGACAAACATGATTAATAATGTTTTATAAACTTTCTTTTTAGACAGCGATTTGTCGCGGGGTGGAGCAGCTTGGTAGCTCGTTGGGCTCATAACCCAAAGGTCGTAGGTTCAAATCCTACCCCCGCTACCAAAATAATATGAAGAGGTTACGGGAACAGCGTAACCTCTTTTTCTTTGCTTGAAATCAATTCCCCATTTACATGCTCAATTTATCCGAACACTACAGAATTTTGATCATGGCTAGGATTCAGCTTTCCGGAAATCTGAAGAGGGTTAATATTGTCGCTTTTTTGATTATTTAAGGAATGTTCCCGTTCCCTTTTCTCAATGACAGACAGAATCCTTATAATGATTCCGTTGTTCCCCATCAGTAATGATGTTTATAAAATCGACGTCAAGCATTATGTCCCCACACGGTAATTTATACATATAAACTTAGCCTTTGTTTCCAGAATATTACCGCTCAGGAATATTATTCTCCTATTTCTCGTATCTATCATCATTTGAGAAGTAACATAGTCAGAATTTGTAAAAAAATAATTTTTAAACTTGACATTGAGAACAGCAGTAATATATATTCATTTTAATGAAAAACGATTACCCTTTTGTTTCACATTGTTATACATTATTTATTGTTTACCCCGACACGAAGTCTCTTGCCGATCAAGATGATAAAAGGACGAAAATTAGGATGCAAAAAAGAGGAATCCCATGAATGTACTCCTTGAAAAGAAGAAGCAGTTCATCCGGGACACAATTATTGAGGCTGCCGAAGAGCTTTTCAGTAAGAACGGGTACCACAACACCCAGGTCATGGACATCGTCAATGCCGTCGGCATGTCGGCTGGAACATTCTACAATTACTTCAAGGACAAACGTGATCTCTTCGGGCAGATCACGCATAAGAACCTGGCGGATCTGCGCAGCCGGATCAAGAATCTAAGAGAACCGCTAAAGATATGGGAACATACCGACCGGGAGGAAAAGCTCAACCAGAGTTTTGGTGCATACATCGACTACATCACCTCTCACCGCCAGCAGTTTCTCATGTTGCGGGGCAGCCTGGGTGTAGACGAGGAGATGGATGCAATTATCAGGAAGCATTATAGCGACATTGCCCAGGATCTGGCGAATGACATTCAAAATTGGCTGGATATAGGAATTATCGAAAACCTCAATCCCCTTCCCACGGCCTATGCCGTGGTGGGTATGACCATGCATCTCGGTGACAGCATCCTCCTGGAAGAAAAATTCACCCGCGACGAGGCGATAGCAACACTGACAAAAATGAGCCATCTCATGTTCGAATCACACTTAACAGAACTTGGAAGAAAAGCCCTCGAAGAGACACAGAAAAACAAAACGGAGGTTCCGGGATGAATACCATTGATCATCAGTCTGTCTGCAACCAGATTTTTGCCCGCATCGTTGGCAAAAAAATGAGGTCTACTGGTTCAAAGGCCCTGGTTTCCGCTGTTATGAAGGAATCTATCAACAACTGGTCAAAAGACAGCAAGGTCAAAAAAAAACTTGCCGCTCCTGTCCTGTGGGTTGCAGCCAAAGTTGGTAAGCCGAACCCGAACGAACAGGACAAATACCTGGCTGCAGACGTCGGAGCCCTCCTGACTTCACTGGCCCGGAAAGTCAATGCTGATCATGCATCCGGAAAGACTCTCCATGATGAAAAACAGGGAGAGGCTATTGATGCGTTCCTTCAGAATATGGATTTTGGTGAGGTTCTGGAGATGATCGAAGGTGCTGACCCGCATGTGATAGAATCCATCAGAACGTTCAATCAGCAGTTATGGAAGTATCCGGCAAAAGCCGGCGCGCTCACGGTCATCGCCATTGCACTCATGAATACCTCCATCAAGGGTGCCCGGGAGATCATGCGGCCCATTGAGGAACAGTTCAGCCCCGATCTTTTGGCAGACCTCATCCTCTCCATCATCAGGGATGTCAATGGAACAAACGCTGCAAACCTCACCAACACGGTATTCGAGCTTATCCGGAGAGTCCATACCGGGAGCCTCCTGATCGGCAAGGGAGGCAAACCACTTTTACAGACTTATCTTACAGGATTTTTCAGGGATTATTACACGGCCATGGATCCCGAGCTGGCAAGAAAGGCAAGGATCTGCCTGGCAGAAGATCAGGAAACGATTGCGAATGCCAAAGCTGATGCACTCGATGCCAATTCCCGAATGGTTCTGTCGTTGCTTTCTTCTTTGGGCAAGGTGACAAGTTGCAAAGTCAGAGGAAAATCCCGAAAATGGAGAATTCTGGAAGATGTTGAAAAAGCCGGATTCAATGCTGCCGTATCGGAAAGCGTTTCTGATCTTGATACTCACGAGGTTGCCGGTCTCATCAATACGGCATGCAGCGTTCTCGACAGGGTTCATGATGCCAAGCCTGACGTTGTCAGCAACCTTGTGGGGGGGATTGTGGATTCGATAGATTCCGAGCAGGTAAGACGGATTTCCAAATGGCTGATTCCGGATCTGGTGGAAGCGCTCAGGCCTCTTGCACCGATTGTTTTACCCGAACTCATTAAAGGGTTCAATGAACTGGTGACCCCGGAAGAAGGAGCTGCCATTTCCTTATCCTTTGCTGAGGGAGGTGAGAAATGATCAATCCCTTGAAAGAAGCGGCCCGGGGTTTGCACAATGCCTTTGTCCAGTCAAGGAAGAAGGAGGGTGGCAAGGTTGTGGGATACTCATGCACCTTCATCCCCGAAGAAATTCTCCATGCCGCCGGCGTGCTGCCGTTCAGGTTGAGGGGGATCGGCACTGCATCCATGTCCATAGGGGATTCGTACTTTGGGGCAGTGAACTGCAGCCTGCCCAAATGCGTTCTGCAACTGGCCGGCCAGGGCGCATACAATTTCCTTGACGGTGCTATCATCACCAATGGCTGTGATTCCATGCGCAGGCTCGAGGAGTGCTGGAGAAAGGCAAGCGAGGATTATCCGGGAACCCTGCCGGAATATTATGAGTACTTCTCCGTTCCCCACAAGTCCGTGGATTACAGCATCGAGTTTTACAAAGAAGTACTCAACGGCATGATCGAAACGCTGGAGAAGCATTTTAATGTGAAGATTTCGGAGGAAAGCCTGAGGAAGTCCATCAAGCTTTATAACGAAGGGAGAGCATGCCTCCAGGAACTCGATGCGTTAAGGCAGGGGCAGAATGTTCCTATCTCCGGTGAAGATGCCATGGCGGTTCTCATCGCTGCACATGCAATTCCTCAGGAACAGTTCATCGACATGCTGAAAGGTCTTATCGGGAATTTGAAAAAGGCGCCTTCACTATCCGATGGAAAAAAACGGCTCATGCTCATGGGGAGCGCAAGCGACGATATGGATTTCATCCGCGTAATCGAGGAAGCTGGCTCCATCGTGGTGGCGGATACCGTCTGCTACGGATCACGCACCTACAGTGCACTTGTCGATGAGAAATCGGACCCGGTCCACGCGTTGTCCTCACACTATCTGACCCACAGCATCTGCCCCCGTATGCTCGGTTATTACAAGACCAGGTTCGCCTACGTCATGGACGTGATCAGAAAGGCCAGGGTGGATGGAGTGGTCCTGCAGAATGTCCGTTTCTGCGATCTCCATGGATCGGAAAACGGTATCTTTGAGAGGGACCTCGAGTCCGCAGGGATTCCCTGCATGAGGCTCGAGCGCGAATATGGCCCTCTTTCAGAGACCGGCAGGATCCGTATGCGCATCGATGCGTTTATGGAAAGGATTTCCGATCACATTTTCTCGAACAACAAGGGCATGTCTCAGAGTTTAGAGATGCAGCCATAGATCCATTCTAAATGATCCGCCTACCTGATGGAAAAAGGCGGCAAGGAGGTTATGATGTGCGAGTTTGATAAGATAGCCGTGACAATGGAAGTATTGTGCGAGATCGCAATGGATGGCGGAAGGATGCTGGCGGAGCGGCAGCGGGCCATCGATGCACTCACCCTCTTCAGGGAATCCCTTCAGACGATGGAATACATCTCCCGCAAGACCGATCTGGATATCCTCAGGCAGCGTGCGGGCCTCTATATCCAGCGCATGAAATCCGGAGCACACATCAGCATGTCAGCAGTTTAAGAGGGGGCAGGGGATGAAACAGGAAACACGCGAATACAACTTTGACTGGATGCTCTGGTCGAGTGTCACTTCGGGAAGCAAGGTTATGGACGGGACCAGGAAGGAGTACCAGGCACTGCTCCGTCTCATCCCGAATTTCAGGAGCGTGATCGATGTCCTCATACGTCAAGGTGAGCCGGGCAGACTCTATATGAAGATGGGCGCGGAATATCTCGACGATATCAAAACCGTTCACGAAAAAGGCAAGAAACTCTGTTTCGGCACGTTCGTCGCAGCAAAGGATCTTTTCTACGCCTTTGACAACGTGGTCCCTGCATGGGCCGAGTTACTGACCGTGTATGGGACCATGATGATGAGGAGGGGCACTGCGGAATACATGGACTACTGCTGTGAGGTGGGGTTCACGGAAACCTCGTGCTCGGCCCAGCGCGGATCGGTTGGCGCTTATCTGGCCGGCCTGGCCCAAAAGCCCGATTTCCTCATCTGCGGGGCGCCGGGTATCTGCGACACCAATGCCAATTCCATGCAGTTCATGTCAGAGTATCTCCACATCCCGCTATTCCAGCTTACTTTCCCTTCCAATCTGACGGGCAAGAGAATCACGGACTATCAGCGCAGGGACTACAAGGCCCTGATCGCATTTATAGAAGAGCACGCCGGGTCCCGCCTGGATGAGGACAAGCTCAGGTCTGTCCTCGAAGAGCACAGACGCCAGGATGAGATCATCAACGAGATCTTTGATCTTTCGAGGCTGAAGCCCTGTCCCATGCCGCCCATTTTCAATCTTTTCCTGTACAGCGGAAAGCTCCAGTCGTCGGGCAAAACATCATTCACCAGGCTGCTTGAAACCATGCTCGAAGTCGTTCGCGAGAACGCAAAGGCAGGCCGCGCCGGGACGGCCTCGGGCAGGGAACGGGCACGTCTCCTCATGTGCTACATTGATCACTACACGACGGACGGTCGTTTCTGGCAGTGGCTTGACGACCAGGACATCAGTCTCCTTCCGACACTCATATTCACCTTTTTCAACAAGGGCATCAATTATGCGGAAGGCAGGGAGGATCAGTCCTATGCGATCAATACCTCCAGCATGGATACCATGATCGAATCCCTGGCCGACATCAACTCACGCATGCCGATGGTCAAACAACTCAGGGGACCGTATGATGCCGCCGGACAATGGCGGGAAGACCTCTTCTGCATGTCCAGGATCATGCAACCCGATCTGGCCGTCTATATCGGCAGCATGGGCTGCCGGAACAGCTATGGCGCCAACAAGCTGATCCAGCGCGATGCTGAACGCTTCGGCCTCCCCACCTTGCTTCTGTTTGCGGATGCCTTTGACGACAGAGTCGCCTCCTGGGAGTTCTGCGTAGACAAGATCAGCGAGTTCATGCACGTAAGGGGGATCGCCTCATGATTACGGCTGGATGCGATGTCGGTTCCCTGACCACCAAGGCGGTCATTCTAAACAATACGCGTTTACTGGGACACGCTATTCTCAGGTCTTCGATCAATCCCGAAAAATCAGCATATGAAGTGATGGAGCAAGCCTTGAAAGCCGCGCGGCTCAGTTTTGATGACGTCGGGTTCTGCGTGGGCACGGGATACGGCAGGGAGAGGATCGGTTTCGTGAAGAAGACAGTCTCCGAAATCTCCTGCCATGCAAAGGGAGCCCATTTTATCCAACCTTCCATCCGCACCATCATCGATATCGGCGGACAGGACTGCAAGGCCATCCGCCTGAGTGCAAACGGGGAGATTGTTAAGTTCATCACCAATGACAAATGTGCCTCCGGCACAGGCAGGTTTCTTGAGGTGATGGCAAAGCTTCTGGGGCTGGGGCTGGAGGAGCTTGGAAGCATCTCAAAGCAGGCCACGCGCCCCATCAACCTTGCCTCCACCTGTACGGTGTGGGCCCAGGCAGAGGTCATTATGCATATCAACGACGGCATGCCCAGCGCGGATCTGGCCGCAGGAATCAACGAGGCCATGGCCGCACGGGTTGCTATCCTGGCCCGCTCGGTGGGGATCGAAAAGGATGTGTGCATGACAGGCGGTGTGGCAAAAAACGCCGGGGTTCTGGAGGCCATGGAAAAGCAGCTGGGCGTTCCCATGCGCAGGCTCAGAGTGGATCCCCAGATGATGGGTGCCCTGGGGGCGGCCGTGTTTGCCAGGGAAAAGATGGGGGGAAAATGATGTTTGTAGCTGGATGCGATATTGGATCTTTGAGTGCCAAGGCAGTCATCATGAAGGACGACTGCATCGTTGCCTCGTCCGTTATATTCGCACGGCCCGAGCCCGGAGAGTCGGCCCGGGCGGTTATGGACGGTGCCTTGGAGAAGGCCGGGTTGTCCATGGAAGACATCTCCTGTTGTGTGGGGACGGGATACGGCAGAAACGCAGTTCCCTTTGCCCAGGCCGTGGAATCGGAGATTGCTTGCCACGGTAAGGCGGCCCAGTGGCTTAAGCCGCAGGTCCGCATGGTCATCGACATCGGGGGGCAGGACGCGAAAGCCATCAGGATCGATGAGACGGGAAAGGTGGTCCGTTATGCATACAATGACCGGTGCGCTTCCGGTACGGGGAGATTTCTCGAGGTCATGGCAGCCTCCATGGGCATCGATCTTGATGATATGGGCGACATTTCCTTTCAGGCGAAAAATCCGGTCGCACTGTCCAACCAGTGCGTTGTTTTTGCCGAGACCGAAATCATATCGCTCATCCATGCGGGCCGGGACCTTCCGGATATCGTAGGTGGTCTGCACAAGGCTCTGTCACACCGGGTGGCATCGCTGGCCAGGAGCATTGAACTCGCCGGGGAGATCACCATGACCGGGGGGGTGGCGAAAAACCAGGGCATGTTTTCCGCGCTTCAGGAAGCCCTCGGAGTAGAACTGATCCGGATGGATGAGGATCCCCAGATCATCGGTGCGATCGGGGCCGCCCTTGTGGCACGGCAGACCGCCGCCGGGAAAAGGTGATCGAAACCGTGGAACTCTTTACCGACACAATTTCATCCGTACGTGATTTTATCACGCAGATTTCGGGGAAGCGATCCTGGATCGCCGAGGACAAACCCCTTTGGCCCGAAGGTGGCGGACATAATATTGTGCTCAAGGAAGACCTGGGGGTGGAACTGGGCAACCCGCAGATGGAGTCCTTGTCCTGTCTTCTGTGGACCCATGATCTTGCTTCCATCGAAAATGGCAGGATAACCCTCATGGGGCCTGACTTTCCGGAAAGCACGGGAAGAAGCCTTCCCTTTGGCAAGGTTGTGCTGGCAGGCGTGGAAGGATTCACGGAAGACAATGCCTATGACCTGCATAAAGACCTGGATTTTCTCCGGTACAGCATCAACCTCAAGGGATTCATGATGAGGTCTGTATCGCAGTACATGCGGGAGTGGTGCAGAATCAGCCGTGTTGCCATTGGTGAAGGCTTCTCTGCACGCACCCTGGGATCGGCGCTGATCAGCCTTTTTCTTGAAAAACCTTTTGTGAGGGCCGTGGAAGTCATCTACATCACTTCCAGTCCTGAAGATGTTATCAGACTCAGGGAGATCACCTCCGGAGCGGAAAAGGTCATCGCGGCCATGAACAAGATGGCTGCGGAGATGGATTTTGAATGTGAGAACTGCGATTACCAGGAGGTGTGTGACGACGCCTCCCAGCTCAAAGCCATGAGAGACAGGCTCATGAAGAAGTCACAGGAGGCATGCATTGACTGACACCAGGATCGTGGCAATATGCGGCAAAGGTGGCGTGGGGAAGACCTCGATTTCCGCGCTTATGGTAAAAAAGCTATCCGAATCGAACCGCAGGAAGATCCTTGCCATTGATGCAGACCCTGCCGTAGGGCTTGCAACATCCCTGGGGATAACCGTGCGCAAAACGGTAGATGACATCCGGAAGGACCTCATTGGAAGGATTCAGAAGGGTGATGCGCCGGGAAACCGTCAGACACTGGAGCTGATCGATTACGAGTTGTTCGATGCACTCGAGGAGCGTGACGGGTATGCTCTGCTTGCCATCGGAAGACCGGAAGACGAAGGCTGTTTCTGCAAGGTGAACAGCCTGCTAAAGGATATTATCCGCGACCTGGCCGGCAAGTTCGATATCGTGCTCATTGACGGAGAGGCCGGCATTGAACAGATCAACAGGCGCGTCATGAAGACGGTGGACCACCTGGTACTCGTCTCGGACACGTCGGTAAAAGGCATTGGCGTGGCCAACACGATCGCCCTGGTGGCCTCTGACAAAAAGGCCGTCGACTTCAAGCGCATGGGGCTTGTGCTCAACCGGGTGCGCAGCGAAACGGAAGCACGCGACATCAGCGCGAGAACAAAACTCGAGATTTACGGATGGCTCTGCGATGACGAGGTTATCAGGGATTTTGATTTCAGGGGCGCCCCCCTGACATCCATGCCCGGTAACTCACCGAATCTGAGCATTGTTTCGGATATCCTGAAAAAGATGGATCTGACGGCGTAACTGCCGTCGGCATGGAGAGGAACCCATTGAGTACAGAGAAAACAAAGATCATAAAACTGTTTCAGGAGCTCCTGGAAAACCCTCAGAACCGATTGGTGGAACAGGCGGCGGAAAGCGGCCGTATCCCCATCGGGTATGCCTGCTCGTTTGTCCCTGAACCCCTTCTCATGGCGGACAGGCTCTTCCCGGTTCGTCTTCATGCCACCGGGGTGGCAGGGACGGAGCTTGCCGACAACTACCTTTCCAGCCTGCTCTGCTCGTACACCCGGAGCATCCTCGAGTTTGCCATAGACGACCGGTATGACTGTATCCGGGGATGGGTATTCGTTCCTTCCTGTGCGCACATGCAGCGTTTCATAGACAACTTCGACTATCTCAAAAAGCCCGGCTTCTGCCATGTCATCGATGTGCCCCGCAAGGTGAGCGCCGTCACCCTGGCATGGCAGACAGAAGAGCTCCATATCCTCGCCAAAAAACTGTCATCCCATTTCGGTATGGACATGAGCGATGCTTCGCTGATGAAAGCCATCGGCGAGTGGAACCGTTTCTGCGGGGTTATGCGGCAAATCGGAGATATCAGAAAAAGGCCGAATCCTTCCATTACAGGTGCCGAGTTTCAGAGTGTGGTCATGGCCTCTCTTGCATCGCCCAAAGACCTGATTCTTCCCCACCTCGAGGCGTTGTACAGCGAGATTGAGCAGGAGGAGGGTGCAGGAAAATACCGTGCCCGTCTCATGGTGGTCGGGGGCCATCTGCATGACCCGGAGTTCATTCACATCATTGAATCTCAGGGCGGACTGGTGGTGGCCGACCGTTTTTGTACCGGTTCCATTCCCGGTTTCAAATCGGTTTTTGTCAATGGCGACCCGGTCAGAGCTATGGCGGAACACTCTTTTGAAAAGACACTCTGCCCGCGCATGATGGAGGATTTCGATACCCGGCTCAAAACGATCATCGATACCGTCCGGGAATATCACGTCGACGGTATTGTCCTTGAGATTATTAAATTCTGCGATCTTTGGGGGGTGGATGCCATGCCGCTCGTGAGTGCTCTGCGCAAACAGGGAATACCTGTCCTGAAGCTGGAGCGTGAATACCGCCTGGGCGGCGAAGGCCAGCTGCGCACCCGGGTCCAGGCATTCATTGAGAGCATGGGTAAATAATGATTTTAAACGGAGGAATCATTGCGATGAAAAACATACCTGCCTCTATCCATGCCATGATCGCAAGGCTGCCTGAGAAGGGAAAGAGAACATGGCAGTCATCCCTGCCGGAATATCTCATTCATTCACCGGATCTGAACGCTGCTCTGACGTATATGAAGTACTGGATGCTTAACTGCAAGGAAATCGGAAAGTTCGGCCTCGAATGTGCTGTCCATCTGGGACCGGTGGGTGCCATCCGGCTGCTTATCAAAAACCCCTGGCTTCTTACCCTGCTGAAGGTGAATGATCTGATGAGGCGTTATGGCCGCGGAAGAACAGGCCGTTATCTGGAGTCCATCTGCATGACCCTGAACACCATCGTCGCAGGAACCAACGACACGCTCAAGCAAATGTTTTTCTTCCCTGACAGGCTGGTCATCATCGAGGATCTGTTGCCGACCGATATCATGCATGCCATGGGGCTTGCGGCCTACCAGCTTGAAGGCATGGGAATCATGCTTCCCATCATGGACCCGAACTCGGCCATGAAATACATAGACGAGGCGGAGAACGAGGGAATGAATCCCGATGCGTGCAGCCTGCCCAAGACGACCGTGGGCATGGTCCTTAAAGGTCACATGCCCAAGGGGCTTGCTCTCGTGAGCTCTAATCTTCCCTGTGATGCAGGGGCGGCCTCGTACTCCTTCTTTCAGCGCGTATATGATGTCCCCATCTATCGTGTCGATGTGCCCTATCATTTCTATAATGAGCGGGCAGAAAACCTTTTCATCGAGGACGTAAAAGAAATGATCACCTGGCTCGAAAAACACACGCCCGGCCGCATGGACTGGGATTGTTTCCGAAAAATCTGCGAGAACCGCAACCATCTGCTGGAACTGGAGCTTGAATTGTGGGATATGCTGCGCGTGCGGCCGGCCCCTCTGGCATCAGAGGCCGTTTGGTTAAGCCACCTCTGGCATTATAACGTATCCCCGGATTATGATGCGTCTGCCCGGCTCTTCGAGAACCTTGTGAAGCTGGCCAGGAAAAACCTTGAGAACAATATTCCGGCAACCGAAAACGAACGGTACCGAACCATTGTGTGGAATCCTCCCTTCCTTCATTTTTCCGACATTTTCAACTGGGCCGAGCGGACCTATGGCCTGACGCTTATGAACGACAGCATGTCGTATCACCATCACGGACCCATTGATATCTCCACACCCGAGTCTATGCTGCGTGGTTGGAGCAGGATTGTCATGCAGGGTCCCATGGTTCGTCATACAAGGGGTCCGGCCGAAAACTACCTCGACGATATTTTCCGCGCGCACAAGCAGTTTGATCTCGACATGATATGGATTGCCAACCATGTGGGTTGCAAGGGCGGGCAGGCCATGAACGGTATCCTGCGTGAAAAATGCCGGGAGAAGGGAATCCCGCTGCTTATTCTGGATTACGACCTCAGCGACCCGAGAATCGTCTCCCACGACAATATGAAACGTCAGGTGGAGCACTTCATGGACAATGTCATGAAGGCAAAACGCATTGAACACTAGTTGGGGATATGAAATGCACGGGATTGAAGACCATCGATTGTATCAGAAGCTTGGGGAAAAAATAGACAACCTGTATGTGCGGGCACCCTGGAACGAAACATGGCACAGCCTCTTAAGGGAACTCTACACTCCGGAAGAGGCGGACGTGGTGGTAAAGATGCCTTATACCTTATCTACGCTCGAGCGAATCTCCCGGGTGAGTCAGATTGAAAAAACCCGCCTGCAGGGCATCCTGGAAAAGTTGTGCGCCAAGGGGCTTATCATAGACCTCTGGAATGAGGAGCTTGGCCGATATTTCTACATGTCCAACCCCATAGCGATAGGGATCTTCGAATTCACGATGATGAGGTCGGACAAAAATCTCCCCATGAAAAAATGGGCCCGGCTTTTTCATGAATACTTCGGTTGGGTTCATGCAGCGAATTTTTCGAATCACGAGCAGGTCTCCGCTCTGAGGGTCATCCCCATTGAAGAATCCGTGGAAGAAAGGTACCGCACGGAATTTTTCGATTACGAGAAAGCGACATCGCTCATCGAGGACGCCGGCAAACTGGCCATCGGTGTGTGCTCGTGCAGGAACGAAAAACTGCATGCTGAGAAAAAAGAGTGTGATGCGCCGCTGGACACGTGCAGTTTTTTGGGGATCGGGGCGGAATATGCGATCAGGAACAAGTTTGCGCGTGAGGTCACGAAATCTGAGATGCTGGATAATCTGGCCCGGTCCAGGGAATATGATCTCGTGTTCTGTGCCGTGAACACCCGGAAGAAACCCATGGCCATATGCCATTGCTGCAAATGCTGCTGCAACTTCCTCGGCGGATTGAACCGGTACGGATACGTTAACAGCGTGGTCACTTCGACTTTCGTCTCCAGGATCGATGACGATTTATGCACAGGATGCGGAAAATGCGTGAATGCATGCCCGGTGCATGCCGTGGAACTGCATCCGGTCAATGACGCGAAAAATAAAAAAAAGAAGAAAGCCCGTCTTCTTAACGAGTTATGTGTTGGCTGCGGGGTGTGCACGGCCAAGTGTGCGACCGCGGCCATCAGGATGGTGCCGCGCACCGACAGGGTCCTGCACCCGGAATCTATATTTGAGGTGATTATCCTCTCATCTCTGGAACGTGGCACGATGCAGAATCAGATCTTCGACAACCCCCAGAGTATAACCCACCAATACATGAGAAATTTTGTGGGTGCATTCCTGAGGCTGCCCCCGGTCAGGAAAGCGTTGATCAGCGATACGTTCAGATCCATCTTTCTGCGAGGCGCGAAAGTAACCGCACAGTTGCAGGGCAAGGGATGGATGCTGGATATTTAGAGATACCAGGATGAAATCATTATAACAGGGAGACAGGTATGGCGAAGCAATATTTCGGCGGATGTGATGTAGGATCGACCACAGGCAAGGCGGCAATCATCGATGAAAGCGGCAACATCGTTGCATC
Organism: uncultured Smithella sp.; assembly: GCA_964394715.1. GTDB lineage: Bacteria > Desulfobacterota > Syntrophia > Syntrophales > Smithellaceae > UBA8904. Next base: position 35,289 of record CAYMYR010000015.1, on the reverse strand, counting down.
ATCTATTGTGCCCAGTGAAATAGACCCTGAGCTGACATCCACACTCGCCCTGGAAAAAGCCTGTTCGCAGGTCCAGGGGCTCGGCGGCTATGAATGTCTCAGTTATTTGATCGGTACGGGTTACGGCAGGAACGAAGTGCCCTTTGCCAATGAAAACGTTTCCGAGATCAGCTGCCATGCCATGGGAACGTTCTTCTGCAAGCCGGAGATCAAAACCATTGTGGATATCGGCGGGCAGGATGTAAAGGCGATTGCTTTGGACGGCAACGGTTCGGTGCTGGAGTTTGCCATGAACGACAAATGCGCGGCAGGCACCGGCAGGTTTTTCGAGGCCATGAGCAGGATTTTTCGCATGGACCTGGAGCAGTTTTCCGATCTTTCCCTGAAGGCAAACAGGGTCATTCCGGTAACAGCCCAGTGCAGCGTCTTTGCCGAGAGCGAGGTGATCAGCCTCCTGGCCAGGAAGAACCCGCCGGAGGAGATTGCCGCCGGCATCCAGACAGCCGTGTCCAAACGTTGTTTCACCCTGCTCAAGCGGATCGGCATGAGACCCCAGGTGACGGTCACGGGTGGCTGCGCCAAGAACAGGGGGCTCATCAAGGTTCTTGCGAAAATCATCAACATGGAAGTGACCAGCCTCCCGGTGGATCCGCAGATCATAGGCGCCCTGGGCGCGGCGGTGTATGCGAAGCAGAAAGCAAAATAAAACAGTGGATAATGAATGTACGGAGGAAATATGGCCAGGAATCTAGATGATCTTTTTGTATATCCGACCCAGCTGTTGGACGAAGAATCCCTGAGTGTGGTGAGGCTTGTCAGGCAGTGGTCGGACAGGGAGATCGTCTCAAAGCGCATGGAATATCGTGAGGGCTATGAGCATCTCTTCGCCGGGAAAAGGGAAAAACTCTGCATCGATATCGGGCTGCAGAAACTGACGATTCCGGCGGACCTCGGCGGGTTCGGATGGAACAGTCCTTCAAAGGCCCCTGCCATGCTCGCCCTTGCCTTCGAAATAGGGCGGGCCGATGCGTCCATAGGGATCCTGTCTGCAGCGTCCTGGGCTCTGTTCCTGATGATGGCCTGTCAGCACAATCATAACGATAAGCTCTGCGGCAGCCTGGCAGCACGGTTTTCTGATGAAACGGTCAGGACTCCGGCACTCATCCTGACAGGCCCTGGACTGACAGGCATGCAGACGCCACTTTTCTTTGGCAGGTCTATTCTGGCATGTGCAGAAAAATCCGAAACAGGCTTCACACTGAACGGAAAAGCTCTCCGGCCCCTCATCGCAGGAGGATTGGCCGACTTCTTCTGCGTGGTGTGCGCTGACAGAAGCGGCAAACCCTGCATCGCCTTTGTGCCGGGGGATGCAAAGGGCGTAAAGCGAGGCCCATCGATTCTCATGACCGGACTGAATGCCTGTGGGAATGCACAGATCGATTTCAACCAAGTGCCTGTTCCCCTGGAAAACGTCCTGAATCATGAGGGCAATATTGAAGAGCTGTATATTTGGCTCAATCTGCTCCTCGGCGGAGTGAGCGTTGGCGCCGCCATGAATTTCTTCGAACTGCTTGCGGATTGGAGCGAAAGCCGGACCATCAAGGGCGGCGTATTACTGAAGGAAAACCCCCTGTGCGCATCTGTCCTTGCCGATGTTGCCTGTGAGATTGCGCTTTCCAGGCTTCTGCTTTGCGATCTTGCCGGTATCATTGCGGCACAGAAGGAATCCGGACCTGAAACCATCCGGCGCACCTTCACCTATGCCGGGATGATCGGCCATCGGGTGCAGAAGGGGGCCATGCATGCCATGAACCGCGGCCTGGAGCTCATGGGATCGGCAGGCTATGCAAAGGAGTGGCACGTTGAGAAGCACTGGAGGGACGTAAAGACCATTCAATCCATCCTGTATGGAGTGGCTGCCGAGGCGCCGCTCAAGATGGATACTGCCCGGTTTTTCTATAACTGCACCGAGATTTGAGGAGGGATTGAGCATGAAACATTTCGACGAATTTTCCAGGCAGGAAGAGTACATATCCCCGTTTGACAGACACTTCAGGCGTTTGCTCCGGAAAACGATCGAGGAATCGATCATGCCCTTTCGGAGGCAGTATGACGAAGACTGGAAAGATCACCATCTCATCGAGCCTGCATTCGATAAGATTATGGTTGGCCTCGGTCTTCAGAAAGGTTTATTCCCGATGGAATATGGCGGGATGGGCCTTGCTCAATCCGATTATTTTTTCCGGGCCGGCTATATGGTCTGCGAGGAAATGGGCAGGGCGGATACCGGCTTTGCCGTTGCGCTGGGAGTAACCTACTGGCCCCTGCTGGTGATATCGGTTGAGCCCTATGTCAACGAACGGCTCATCGCCGAGTTTGCCCCCATGTTCTGCAATTCAAACAAGGCTGTATTCGCAGCCAATGCCATGACTGAGCCCCAGGGTGGTTCCGACATCGAGAACCTCGGACTGCTCGGCGGCAGAACCATCCGCACAACCGCCCGCCTGGATGGTGACGAATGGGTGATCAACGGCCACAAACTCTGGCCCACTAATTCGGGCGGTGTCGCGAAGCTGTTCGGTGTGCCCTGCACGACAAAGCCCGGCTCAAACGACCCGAAAGATTTTGCCTTTATCTATGTGCCTGCCGATCTGCCGGGCGTGACCCAGGGCGGGCCCTATGAGAAGGCGGGCATGGCGGCGGACAAGAATGGCGATATCTGGTTTGAGGATGTCCGTGTCCCTTCCTGGTACAGGGCCCATGGCCCGGGCAGGGATGCCGAGGCCTTCTACCAGCTCATTCCTTTCGGGCAGGTTATGAGCTGCGCCTTCCTGACCGGGGCCATGATGAACCTCTATGAAAGGCTGTATGAATTCGTCTCCACACGAACATATAACAACAGGCCTCTTAAGGAAAATGATGCCATTGCAGGCATCATCGGCCGCATTGCAGGCGACATCGACATCTGCCGGATTCTCGGATACGAGTCTGCCATGATCGGGGACCGCAGGAACAAGCCCTATGGAAAGCCGCTCATTGCTGAAGATGTGGTGGGCAGGATCAGAAACATCAAGGACTTCGTGTCGGATAGAGCTGTGGACTGCTTCGGCAAGGCCATGGATGTGCTTGGCCTCTATGGCGCGGACCGTGACTGGGACATCGAGAAGCACTGGCGAGACATAAAGATTGTTCAACTCTGGATGGGCGGCAAGCAGCTCTGCCAGATGGAGGCCGCCCGGTACTTCTTTAACTGCGAAACCCTCTGAGGTGACCATGGACAACAGACAGGATACAGGAATTTTGGAAAATCAAACAAACGTTGCCGAAGAGCTTCTCGCCAGCACCTCATTCAAGGACAGCCTGCGGCTGTTCCTGAAGAACATCGACCCGGAGTCCGGCCCCGCCCTTGTCCGCACACTGATGGGCAAAGACGTTGAGGTGCCCATGGCAGTAATGAGTGCCATGCCGTTAATTGCGAACTGCCTCATCAAGATTGCCATGGAAATGGTGGTGCAGATTCGTAAATACCCCGCGCCGCTGCTTACAGGCATGACCCAATCCATGCTACAGGATGTGGACAGGGAGACCCTTGTCCGGCTGATCAGGGAGGTTCGAAAACTGGGCAAAGACATGGCCCCTGTCTTCAGGGCCTTTTCAGAATCTCTCGAAGAGCCGTCGTCCAAAGAAAAGGAGATTACATGATGCAAGCTGGCTCCACCTCACAAGTACATGGCGACATCCTGAAAGCACTCCTCCGGTCCACCCTGGTCAAGGACCTCATCAGGATCAACATGAACTCCAGGCATCCTGACTCAGGCAGGAATACAGTGAAGACCCTCATGGGCGAAGACCCGGAGGTCATCTTCGGGATTACCGGCAGCCTTCCCGTTGTCGTCAACAATATGACTGGAGCACTCACCGAACTGGCAACCCAACTGAACAAGTTACCTCCCGAGCTCGTGAAATCATTCATGGCAAGCCTTGCGGACGACATTGACAGGGATGCGGCAAAGGAGTGCGCAAAGGCCTGGACCGATCTTGCATCTGCGATGCTGAAGGCCTCTCCGGAGCTGAAGACTCTCCTGGTCCGGATGATTCTCACCGAGGGGCCGGGGGTCAGTGCCAGGACGATCAATGCCTTTTCACGGTTTGTAAACGGCATCACCCGGGATGAACCTGAAGCCTTCAGCAGATTTGTCTCCACGGTGACGGAGAACATTGATGGCAAAGAGCTGCGCAACGCCGCTTCCACCGTGACAAACGCTTTCCTCGACCAGAAGTGGCACCTGGCCTCCTGGTTCTGGAAGCTTTTATGGGGCAGGATGAAAAAAAAATTCGGGAGATGAAAAACTTCCAGACCGCAGAGAGCACAATACAACAGAAACCTTTTTTTCCTATGTTCATCCGGATATCAGACGACGGTCTCAGAATGTGTGTGCCTGAGAGCCTTCGCGAGACGATCAAGATGCGATCGTTGCACTGTTTTAAAACAGGAATAATGCATGTTATTGCGTCGCTTGAATGGCGAGAATGATTTCAGTATTTCTGTCAAATAATGCATTATATATAATGTAAAAAACTATTGAAATTTAAAATTGCATTATATATAATGTAATTATGATTTTTAATATTGGTCAAGAAATTCACGAAGCACGCAAGAAACGTAAGGTTTCCCAGGCACAGTTGGCAAAAGCCCTGGGGATGAGCCGCACGACGATAGGGCAGATTGAAAATGGAACGGTTCAGGAAATCGGCGTGCGCAAGTTGATCCGGGTACTCGAATACCTGGGGTTGGAATTGCGTATCCGACAGGCCGGCAGTCCGCCGACGCTGGATGAACTTCGTGAAGAGGAGAAACGCTGATGCCGGAAGTGTCGTCCCTTGCCGTTTGGGCGGCAGGCATACGGGCCGGTCTGCTGGAGCGTGATGCCCGGCAGGAGTATATTTTTGCCTATTCTCAGGAGACTGGCAGCGAGGCGCAGGTTTCCCTGACCATGCCGGTGCGGCTGGCAAGCTGGACAAGCCGCGAACTGCACCCCATATTCCAGATGAACCTGCCGGAGGGGGCCCTGCTCGAGGCCATTCGCAGGGCCATCGCTAAAATAATCGGCGAGGATGACCTCTCTATCCTCCATGTGACCGGTGGAAACCAGGTGGGCAGAAACCGCTTCTCCCTTCCCGGTGACGATTCACCATCTCTGCCGGAAACATCCGAGTCTCTGGAAGAATTGCTTAACTATCCCAACACCAGTGAACTATTCCATGAACTCGTTGCAAAATATGCCCTGCGTTCCGGCATATCAGGCGTTCAGCCCAAGGTGCTGCTCAATGCAAAGGGACGGGGCACAATGGCGTCATCAAACTATATTGTGAAGTCATGGGGAACGGATTATCCCTGTCTGGCTGCCAATGAATATTTTTGCATGACGGCTGCGAAGCGGGCCGCTCTGCCAACACCTGAATTCTACCTGTCCGAAAATGGCGGCCTGTTTGTTATGCAGCGGTTTGACGTTGCTCACAATAACGAAGCCATCGGTTTTGAGGATATGTGCAGTCTCCAGGCGCTGGGTACAGCCCGGAAATACTCCAGCAGTTATGAACGGGTCGCAAAGAGCATCAGCAATTTTGTTTCCGGTGATTGTCTGATGGCTGCCCGGGAACAGTTCTTCGCGACGCTGGTTTTATCGGTCATGGTGAGGAATGGTGATGCGCATCTGAAGAATTTTGGAGTTCTATATAACACCCCTCAATCTGCTGTGTGGCTTGCTCCCGTGTATGACGTGGTGACCACGACCGTTTATATTAAAAATGACGTTCCGGCGCTTACGCTTGCCGGCACGAAAAAGTGGTGGACCCGAAAAATACTGGAGCAGTTTGCCGTGGCGCATCTTTCGCTGCCCAAAGCAAAGATAACGTCTATCTTCAAAAGTATGGCCGATGCCGTAACGGAAACGCGGGCAAAAATTCCAGACTATATAACGCATCATCCCGAATTTCGTGAAGTGGGAGAAAAAATGATGACCATCTGGAATGAAGGGGTCAATGATCTTTGTCATAACTAAACGGGTTGTTGCCCAAACCATATCTTTTTGATTGGCCATTGAGAGTGTTTTGTTCAATAAATCTTGGCGAAACGAAAGATCAGCAGTGACAACTGTTTGAGCTGAAAGCGAGTTTTGTCATTGCCTGAAGTGAGCCTTAGATTTATGCAAAACACTCTCAGGTAAGCGAAAAAGGTATTTGGGCAACAGCCCGTCAAGACTGGAGATTGAAAAATGATCTGTCCAAAATGCGGCACTGAACAGATGAACGAAAATTCTGAGTGCGCTCACTGCGGCGTCATTTTTGCGAAACTGACGCCGGAAGACTTCGAACCGTCAAAATACAGGACGGGCACTTCAGCAATATCTGCCAAAAGGGCAAAGCTCCCCGTGTCGATGATCATAATCATTGGGCTGCTGCTCGTTTCCATCGGTTATTGTACGTATAACAGGCAACAGCAGAAACGGATCGACCGTATCGGGCCCGTGGCCGGGCAGCCCATACAGGAAAGCACCGATGCGGCAGTGATGCATAAGCTGGGCTTTGAAATTCAACCTCTTGCAAGCTACAGGATTCGTGCCAAGGTGCTGTCTATCGAACGCTACCGAAGCGGGCGCTGGGCCCAACTCTGTCCGGTGGATTTTGCACTGGGCTGGGGGCCGATGTCGGACAACGCCATCACCGGGCAACTCAACATCACCCAGAGCAATCGCTGGTATCATTATCGCTGGAAGGACGCTCCTCCGATCGATCCCGTCCTCATTGTGCGCAATTCAGCCAACACGCATCTTGTCCCGGCGGATGACAATATCGAATCGAAGTTGTTCAAAGTGCGCAAAGGTGAAATTGTCAGGCTTGAGGGCTATCTGATCAGCGCCAGGGATTCCAGCGGCGGGAGCTGGAGTTCATCACTCACCCGGGAGGACAGCGGAGCCAACTCGTGTGAGCTGATGTGGGTGAAGGGGGTTACGGTTGAGTAACGATCATTCTGACAACTGCACTATATTATTCGTCAAGAAAGTGATATAATAAATAAATTTTTTTATTAGTTGAATGAAGGAGGAGAAAATGAGGAAGCTCTTATTCATCACTCTGAGTGTTTTTTTTGCTTTTATAAACTTGGTTCATGCAGGAGAAATTTATAAGTGCACAGACCGTCATGGTAATCTTTTCATTACGTCCTCTCCCCGGGACGGCATGAAATGTGAGTTACAGGAGAGCTTTGAAGAAACCGCAAGCAAAGGGGCGGCAGAGGAAGAGAAGGCGGTCACGAAAAGCGACAAGTCTGCCGCAGCACTAGAAAAAGAACGGCTGGCACGAACCAATAAATGCTACAGTTGCTGCGCTGCCAAACAGCAGCCCTGTTACAATTATACGGCGGACAACAGACTTTGTGCGGCGGAATTTGCAAACTGTAATGCCATGTGCAAATCGGAAGGGTCTTCCCCTTCGGCATGGAGTGATTGCTGGACGGAGTCTGCCCAATAATTACAACGTCAGTGATTGTAGTGCAGCCGGATGCGGCATTGCCGGTTCTTGACATGCGACTCCACCCTGTCGGCATTTTCATGAATCAGAAACAGCGATAGCTTGGCAAGACCTTCGGCGGACATCATGATTTCTTCTTCCGGGGGTTTGACGTCCGGGATGACCATCCGCTTCCCCTCATAGGCTATATCAACATCCAGATTGAATTCGTCGAACGAAACGGCAACCTGCAACGGACCCTCGGCAGCCGACTTTGCTTCGGCGGCCTCAAATGTTTCGTTGATGGCGGCGGCCGCGCGGTCAATCACGTCCGGCATGGCGCCCCACAAGCCGCCCTGTTTATGCATGAAGGTAAATATTTTTTCCGATGAATCCACGCCGGGTACAAGAGTAAGATGAGCAATTTTTGCGATGCCGATTCTCATGAACATGTTCAGGATAATCGCGCTTAGCGTGGCGACGGAGAGGGAAGACTGGAAGAACGGTTTGATCGCACCGGGCAGGCCGTTATAAATTCCCGGGATCAGGTCCACACTCAGTCCGAAGATGATGGACATGCCGATCACGAAGGTTTTTCTGGAGTCGATCATGCGCGAGAGCATGATCTGAATACCGGCAAGCACCATGAAACTGACGGCAAAGATCAAACTGGCGCCCATGACAGGTGTGGGCATGATGACGAAAATTGCCGCGATCTTCGGCATGAAGGCGAGCGTGATCAGGATGCATCCCGTTGCATAGGCGATGGTCCGGCTCGTGGCTCCCGTGGCAATGGAAAGACCGATATTGCTGGACGACGGGGACTGGCCGAGAGCGCCTGCCAGTCCCGACATCAGGTTGCCGCACGCACACGCGAGGATGCCCCTGCTGACGGCTTTCATGTCCGGGCGTTTCCAGCCGGCGTCGTTTATCTTCTGACAGGTGGTCAGATCTCCCATTGTCTTCAGGGCGGAAGAGAGGGCCGCCACCACGAAGGGAATAATGAGAGCCGTGCTGAAGGACAGACCGTATGAACCTGGCACGGGCAAAGAAAACCATGCGGATTCTTTGAAATGGCTGAATTGTTCCGGTCCGATAATGCCCAGAAAAAAACACAGCGTGTAGCCGATCAGCATGCCGATCAGCACCGAGAAAAGGCGGATTTTCCCTTTTCCCCACACCGTCAGACCGATCATGGACGCAATCGTCACCAGGGCAACGGCTGATTCTGTCGGATCAGGACTTAAATGAGCCGCATCCATGCCGACAAATTTTTTCATGGAAAAGGGAATCACCTCGATGCCGACCATGGTTACGATGGTTCCGGTTACTTCAGCGGGGAAAAAGGCACGCATTCTGACGGCTACGCGGGAGAATAATGCTTCAAATATGCCCGCGACAAAAGTCATGCCGAAAATTAGCGGAAGTCCGCCTGCCTTGCCGGCCATGATGGATGCGGAGAGAAAGGCCGGGCCGTTGAGAAGGGGGCACAGGTATCCCGAGCCGACGGGGCCTTTATTCAGCCCCTGCAGGATCGTTGCAATGCCTGTGACGAGCATGGCCATGGAGATCAGGTGGCGTGCGTCATTTTCGGAACCGCCAATGCTGTCGATAATCAGTACGGGAAAGACAAAGGCGATCGCAAGCAGGAAAATATGCTGAAAACCAAGCAGGACAAGAGCGCCGATTTTCGGGCTTTCGTCAACGTCATAGATCAGGTTGGCCGGTTTTGTGCGAGAATTCATTTTGCCGTGATCGAATTTCCGAAGCGTGTTTCAGGTTTTATGTCCATGATCCGCTTCTTTGGCTTTTGTCTGTCTATATCAGGCCCGATTATCCGCCGCTTTCCGGCGCGGAAATTTGATGTAGGGGCTTACCCTGGAGTTAATATTTTTCCCCGTTCCATCGTAGTTGAGGGTGACAACGGGAACGCCCGAGTATTCCTCGATGCGCGAGGCCATGGCTTCGGTGACCAGCCCGGCGCAGCAGAAGGCCGGATTGGTCTGCACGAAAAGTGCAAGATCCGGATGGTGCTGCATCAATGAGGCAATCTTGAGCAGGTTGTCGACGGATTCCCCGTAATGCTGGACCGTCACATCAAAGTCTTTGTAGATTTTCCTGTAATCAATTTCGCTGTCCAGAGCAGGTTCATTCAGCAGTTCATTGAATATTTTATAATAACTTTTTTCCAGCTGGTTGACCAATGTGATGAGCGTTTTGGTCAGCAGAACATCCATGAACTCTCCTTCCAGAAACCACCGCCGCATGTATGGACTGGCGATCAGCTTGGCAAATTCATTAAACGGCGTCGTAATGACTTCACCGCCGTATTCCTCGATGCAGTGAATCAGGTTCTGATTGAATACGTCGTTGTCGCGCGCGTACATATCTCCGAAAATGGCCACTTTCGGACGGACGCCCGGGTTGGTTTCTATCTTTTTGAACAGAGTGATGACCCTGGCCAGATCATCATCTTTGCTCCTTCCTCCTAAAAACATATTATATAAGATATTGACAGATTGGACAATGGCTTTGTCCGTCGTTCCTTTTTCCTTTTCATGCGGCCTGATCCTGCAGCCGATCTTGCGCAGCATGCCGCCGAACATATGGGCGAAATACGCCTCGATGGAGGCTTGCATGGAGATATCCGCCATGGAAATCTTTCCCACATACATGTCCACTTTTTCCATGCCGCGGCCTGCCGCTTCCATGACGCCCTTGATCAGCTGCGGGTACAACCGGATATTACAGGCGACATGACTGTCAAAAATCCAGCCGACGGTCTGTGACGGATCCAGGAAGTTTTCTTCCATGTAATCCATATAGCTCTGGGCGATCAAATTGATCGGCAGGCATTGGCCGCTGTTGGTGCGAAGTCCTCGCTGAATCACCCTCTCCGTGAGAGGCACCATCCTGGCGTCAACTCCTTCGCGGATGAACACCGCCTCCAGAAGTTTGGAATTGATGGGATCAAAACACGGAAAGAGCAAAGTCCTGTTTGCGATCCTGGAGGTGCTTGCGGAATTGAGCGGCAGCAGGCGGGAAGAAACCAGTCTGAGCTCGTTGTGTTTATGATGATTGTTGAAAGAACGGACAGCCGCTTCAATGCGGGTTTCATAACCGACATTGGAATCGTGCTCGTCGAGTTCGAGAATCAAATAAGGTTTGCCGTATTTGTCCATGATCCGCTTAAAATAATCCAGCGTGAAAGAGTCAGGACTGCATTTGAATGATGTCACATAAACCGGGTAAAGGCCGGGTGTGCGGGCGATGCAGAGAGCGGCTTTCAGGATCCGCGCGGCGTAATTCCAGTGCATTCGCTTCAGGAGTGTTTCGATTTCGGACAGATCCTCCCGCTCCGCGGGCAGCATGTCCTGGTAAAAGTTTTTCACGCCGAGCGTGCTGAAGATCTCCGGGATTCCTTTATTCATTGATTTCTGCATGATGGCATAGGGCCTGCCCAGGAAAGCCACACTGATGTCGCCGCCTGCGGGTTTTTCTCTTTCATAGACATTCAGAAGATTTGAACGGCCCTCGTTGTAAAAAGCCAGAGCCGCCTCGTAGGCATTGTAGATTGCCCAGTAGCCGGTGTTCAAAATCGATTTCAGGATGGAGAAAAGTTCAATGCGTGACTGGAAGGAATGATGTTCGATCACCGGCATAAGGGTTTTATTTTTCATGCGCATGCTTTTCAGGCCAGCCGCCAGGGAAGCCGCGAATTGTGTGTAATAGCAGTAGTAGCGGAAGTCCTCGCCTTTTTGTTTGGGGGCCTCCAGATAAAAAGGCAGAAAAATATAGTCGCACTTGTCCACCAGATACTGCGCGTGTCCGAAAAAAGCGTTGATCGGTGCGCAAAATTCGGCACCCGCCAGTTTCCTGCCGGACTTGACGGCACCTGTGAAATTTTCGGATGTAACGGTTTCCACACCGAGTGCGGAGAAAAAATATTTCCAAAGGGGCATTTCTTCGGCCAGGTACAGGGCGTTGGGGATGCCGATCTTAATGTTTGTCTTGAAATCTGCATGTTTTTTCGGCAGCGGGAAAACCATGCTTCTTGCTTTGATCAAATCGTATTGTTTTTTGCCCGGACCGACATAGCGCCTGGTGTCGTAATCCCTCCCGCAGAGAAACCCGAAGGCGACAGTCTCTCCCTGGACAATGACCTTGTTGATTTTGCAGTTGTTGTGGCACAGTTCGCATACTTCATTTTCCACCGGAATGTTTTCCCGGTGGAGGGCAAGCCCGCGGAAACCGGATTTTTGAACCGCATTTTCCGCAAGGATCAGTGCGCTGCCCAGCGCGCCGGTCAGATGGCAGAACCTGGATACAAAAACGGGTTTGTTCAGCCGGTGCTCGAATGCGGCAACCAGCGCCCTGTTGCGGGCCGTGGCGCCCTGAAAACAGACGTTTTGGCCAATGTTGGCCTCCACGGCGACTTTAGCCAGATAATTTTCGCATACGGAATGTAAGACGCTTGCCAGCACTTCATCGATGGAATATCCTTCCGTCAGGTAATTGTTGATGTCGCGTTCCATGAATACGGTGCAGCGGTCGCTGGAAATGGGTGCCGGGGCGTTCATCGCCCGTCCGGCGTATTCGGCAAGGCTCACGCCCAGTTTGACGGCCTGCTCCTCGATGAAGCTGCCGGTACCGGCGGCGCAGACATTGTTCATGACGGAAGAGGTGACCATTCCGTTTTTCAAAGTGGTGAATTTCGCATCCTGTCCGCCGATTTCAATGATCGTGTCCGTTTCGTTGTTAAGCTCGAACGCTGCGCGCGCGTGAGCGGTGATTTCGTCAATGATCAGATCGGCATTGATGATACGGCCGATAAATTTCCGGCCGGACCCGGTGGTGCCGACACCGTCAAAAACAAGTTCACAGGACTGATTTTCAGCAATGTGATCCAGGGCCTCAAAAAGTCCCTGGATGGCAACGAGGGGCCGGCCTGACGTCTGGGTGTATAGACCAACCAGAACGTCATTCCGGCGGTTGATCAAAACCGCCTTGGTGCTGGTGGAACCGATATCGATTCCCAGGTAAACATTTTCCTTTTTCTGAAGCGGACGGTAGATGTCCACTTCAATGCCAGCGGCATTGTTGACAGGTTTGTAAAGAAAACTGGACTCGGCGGAGAAATCCGGATAATCCGAAATCCTCAACCTGAGCGGCGGATACCCGTAAATCTTTTCCCTGGTTTCCTGCACAAAAAGATCATCCCATCTCTTCGCGTCTACAGGGGCCGGTGCTGACTGCTCCATTAAGAGAAGGGCGGCGCCGATGGCTCCATAGAGATGGCTGTTTTCCCCGATGACGGGTTCGGTCTGCAAAAGTGCACTGAAGTGTTTTACCACGGCTGAATTCATGGAAACACCGCCGGCCAGGATCAGAGGCGGATGAATATTCGAATCGGGAATCAAAGTGTCAATAACGTTTTTGGCCAGCCCTTCGCAAAGTCCGTCGCAGATCTGGCCCACGGAGTAACCCTCCTGCTGGGCATGGATGAGATCGGTTTTGGCAAACACGGCGCAGCGCGTCGCGATCTTCGGCGTGTTGATCTTGTTGCAGAATGCGACGGTGCTGAGCGTTTCGATGCTTTTCAGGTTGAGCCTTTTCGCCTGCTGATCCAGAAAGCTGCCGGTTCCGGCGGCACAGGATGAGTTAGATCTGAACCGTTCATATTCGCCCTTTTTGTTGAAAGTGATCAGGCCGAAATTTTCTCCGCCGACAAATAAAATGCTGCCGACCGGATCATGATATTTTTTAACCGCTGCGATCATGGCAATCTGCGTATCGAAGCGTTCGGCACTCTTCAGAATGTCCGGCCCGGACTGCGTCATGGCGATTCCACCAACCCGGCGAATATCGATATCGTTCAGGATTGCACGAAGCGTTGCGGTGATGGCTCCCCGGTGAAACCTGTAGAAAGATTTGACGACCGCACCTTTTTTATCGAGCATCGCGACAGAAAGGGCAACCGAACCAATGTCTATTCCAATAATATTTTTCATGGATGTTTTCTTCCTTCTCCGTATTTTATGTTGTCCATAAAGTCAGGGCCTTTCTCCGGAGCCATGTTCCGTTGACCGCGACCCTGATTACAGCATAACCGGGCCTCTAAGCCTTAAAAACATGAATTTCGGTGCCTGACGGGGGAATGTTATCTTTATTAAGTGCGGAGCAGTAATAGCACATTTATGATGAGCAATGCAAGTCGTCCGCTGACCGCCGGATTCCAATTTTAACGGTCATTTCCCGGTTTGCGGGAAAGGGGAAAAAAATTTTACGGAAACGGAAAGAGGATCAAGGTGGCTTTGCCCGGTGCCGGTTTATTTCATCCTGCTGAAGAGGATGCTTCCCAGGAAAAGCATGAAGGCGGCGAAGATCGTGAGGATGCCCAGGTCCACGTAAAACGGGTAAAGGTTGATGCCCAGAAGTGCGCCTCGAACACCGTCCACCGTGTAACTGAGGGGATTGATTTTCACCAGTCCATGCAGCCAGGAGGGCAGTCTTTCATCTACCGGGAAGAGGGCGCCGGAAAGGAAAAAAAGCGGAAAAATCAGAAAGGCGGAAATGACCTGGAACCCTTCCAGACTTTCCAGGAGCGAACCCAGGGCCAGGCCCAGCGACACCAGGGCGACCGACGTGATGAACAGGATCAGCAGGGCCGGTGGAATACCCCAGGGATTTACCGAGGGAAAAAGAAAAGAAAACGCAAACAGAATGGCCACCTGGAGCAGGACATCGGTGCATCCCCCCAGCACTTTTCCCAGAAATATGCTTATGCGCGTGACGGGCGCAACCAGCACGGCCTTGAGCACATCGAGTTTCCGGTCCCAGATGATGTACAGTCCAAAAAAAACGGAACCGAAAATCACCGACATGGTCAGCACGCCCGGGTAAATGTAATCCCGATAGTTGACGGAACCTACAGAGAGGCTGGCGCCAATGCCGCTGCCGAACAGGAAAAGCCACATCAGCGGCTGGACGATACTCGAGACAATGCGGCTTTTTTCGCGCCAGAAGACCTTGAACTCCCGCCACCACACGGCGGTAACGCCCAGGAGTTCTCTTTGCACGTTGAATGATCTCATCTCTTTATTTCCCCCGTTGTTTATACCGGGCAATGGTTTCGATCCAGCTTCCGCCGCTCTCTGCGTTGTCCTCACGGATATCGCGGCCGGTGAGTTTGATAAAAACATCGTTGAGCGTTGGCTTTCTCATCTCGACGCTTCTGACGTCCCGGATCAGGGCTAGAAGTCCGGCCAGGTGAAGGTGCGCCGATTTCATGGTGATTTCTGTCGTTTCACCGGCTGTTTTTATCTCTGATACATAAGGCAGGGAACGGATTTGATCCAGCGGAGGATTCGGCGCATTGATCGCGACAATATCCCCGCCCATCCGGTCGATCATGTTGCCGGGCGTGTCCAGGGCGATGATCTTTCCTGCGTCAATAATGCCGATGCGGTCGCACATGAGCTGCGCTTCTTCCATGTAATGCGTGGTGAGCACCACGGTGGTTTTTTCCTTTTGCGCCATTTTGCGGATATATTCCCATGTACGGGCGCGTGTCTGGGGGTCGAGCCCCAGCGTCGGTTCATCCAGGAACAAAACAGCCGGGCGGTGCAAAAGGCCGCGCGCCAGTTCAAGCCTGCGCCTCATCCCGCCCGAGTAGGTTTTGGTCAGATCATCGGCGCGTTCCCTGAGGTCAACCAGTTCAAGCATCTCTTCGATCCACCGGTTTCGCTCCCGTGCCGGTATGCCGTAGAGGCGCGCGTGAAGCTGCAGGTTTTCACGGCCGGTGAGAATCGTGTCCAGCGTCGGGTCCTGAAAAACGATGCCGACGTTCTGACGGACCTGTGTCGGATGTCTGACGATATCAAATCCGGCGATAATGCCGGTGCCGGAGGTGGGGCGGATGATGGTGCAGAGCATCCCGATGGTCGTCGTCTTGCCGGCGCCATTGGGGCCGAGGAGTCCGAAAATTTCACCCTCATCAATCGTCAGATCAATTCCGCGGACCGCACGGATTTTGCCGAATGTTTTCGTCAGGGATCGGATTTCAATAATAGCCATATTCGCAGAGAAGGAACCGCATCAGGATTATTCAAATTTAATCGCCCCGGGCCAGAGGTAATAAAAGCCGGCCCCGGCCTGCAATATATCCGGCAAGGCAATGTGAATCGCCGACAGGTGAACGCTTTCAGCAAATGCACCCGGCGTGTGATAATAATTGTCGTCCGGAACGGACTGTTTTCTGTAAACGACCACCCTGGCGTCTTCAGTCAGGCCGGCCATTTTTCTCGTTTCCCGGACAGCGTCACTGACATACCCGATTTTGTCAATCAGGTTCAGGTGCAGCGCTTCATCGGCGGTAAAGACACGGGCCGTTGAAACGGTATTGAGCTGCTGTGCATCCATCTTGCGGTGCTGCCGGACGAGGCCGGTGAATCGTTTTGCGAACTGATCGACCGTGTTTTGCATCATGATTTTCTCTTCACGGCTTGATTCACGGAAGGGCGATCCCATATCCTTGTTTTTGCCCGATTTGCTGATTTCCACATCCAGACCGATTTTGCCCATCAGGCCCACCGCTTTGGGACGCATGAAAATAACCCCCACCGATCCGGTGAGCGTTGTGGGGTGTGCCATGATCAAATCCGCCGGCAGTGAAATATAATAAGCGCCGGAGGCGGCGGAATCCATCATGATGACGGAAACCTTGTTGCCGGTTTTCTCCTTGTAGGAAACAATCTCGTGGTAAAGCATGTCGCTTGCCGTCACCGTCCCGCCGGAAGAGTTGATTTTCAGGATGACGGCTTTGATTTTAGAATCGTCCCGGGCCTTGTTGAGTTGGGCTACAACCTGTTCTACCGTGCCCGGTTTTGAGCTGAGCAGTCCTGTTTTGGGCGAAGCGGAAATCATTCCGTTTACCGGGATCATCAGAATTTTGTCTTCCCCTTTTCCTTCCAGCGTAAATTCCTTGAGGGGGTCCTCCGTTGTATCGAGAATGTTGATCCTGGGAGTGGAACAGGCGCCAAGCAGTAATAATACACAGAAGGCTGCCAGTATGGAGAAATTTTTCATGGGTTTTCCTTTCCCTGCATGTTCAGTTACCTCGCCAGTTTTAAAATAAACTTCATGAATTTTCCGCCGCGCGGCGCGGCGATATCCACCGCATCGGTAAGATTGTAGCTGCGCAGAATGCTTTTGGTGTGGGAGAAAGTATCAAAACTGTATTTTCCGTGGTAACAACCCAGACCGCTTGAACCGACCCCGCCGAAGGGCAGGTGATGAGAGACGATGTGCATGATGGTATTGTTGACGGCGCCTCCCCCGAAGGATGTTTCACGAATAATCTTTTTGCGGATGTTTTTGTCATTGACAAACATATACAGCGCAAGCGGTTTGGGACGTTTGTTTATTTTGTCGATTATGTCATCAAGACTGGAATAGGGGATGACAGGCAGTATCGGACCGAATATTTCCTCCTGCATGATCTTGTCTTTCCAGTCGGCGGGAGATAAAATCGTCGGCTCAATGTAGCGGTCCGCCGCGCTGGTTTTTCCTCCGTAAACCATTTTGGAGAAGTCGAGCAAAGACATCAGGCGCTGGAAATGGCGGTCGCTGATAATGCGGCAGTACCGCGGGTGGGCGGAGGCATCTTCGCCATAAAATTTTTGAATCGACTTGATGAGTGCGGCAATAAAAGCGTCCTTAACGGTTTCATGAACCAGAACATAATCAGGTGCAATGCAGGTCTGACCTGCATTCATGAATTTGCCGAAGCTGATGCGTTTCGAAGCGGTGTGGAGATTTGCGCTTTCATGGACAATCGCCGGGCTTTTCCCGCCCAGTTCCAGCGTGAGCGGCGTGAGATTTCTGGCCGCTGCGGCCATCACCTCTTTTCCCACGGGGACGCTGCCGGTGAAAAAAATGTAATCAACCGGAAGTTCCAGCAGCGAACGTGTTTCTTCCACACCACCCTGAGCAACGCAAATATATTCCCTGGGAAATGCGGTATGAATGATTCTTTCGATTACAGCCGCTGTGTGAGATGACCATTCCGATGGTTTCAGAATGGCCGTGTTTCCTGCGGCGATTGCCCCGACAAGAGGCATCATCAGAAGCTGAAAAGGATAATTCCAGGGTGCGATGATCAGTGTTACACCGAAGGGTTCCTTGTAAATATAGCTTTTAGAGGGCATCAGGAAACCGGGTGTAGGAACTTTTTCGCGCGCCGCCCAATCACGGATATTACTGACGGCGTTTTTGATTTCATCGTAGATGCCGGATATTTCCGTGGCATAAGCGTCCGTTTCTTCCTTGTGCAGATCCGCGAAAACGGCGGCACAAATGTCTTTCTCATGCGCGAAAATGGTTTCCTGCAGTTTTTTCAATGCATCAATCCGGAATCCGATCTCGCGCGTTTTTCCGGAATGAAAAAAAACTTTTTGTGACTGATATAAATTTTGAATCGCAGGATTTACCATTTTTTACCTCAGGATAAGGGGTGACGGGCGTTCCGGAATACAGGATAACCGGATGTTCGCAGTATAAGCACAATGAAGGGATGTGTCAAGTTCTGCGTCCGGACAGCTGTCCATAAAATACGTATTTAATCAATATCTTGCGAATGCTTAAAAAGCAGGCCTTAAGGCCTCAACGGCCTGTTGCCCAAACGATATCCCTTTGAGCGGCCATTGAAGGTGTTTTTTTATAAATCAAAGCGCAGCGAAAGATCAGTAATGACAACTGTTTGAGCCGCAGGCGAGTTTTGTCATTACCTTTCGCAAGCTTTAGATTTATTCAAAACGCTTTCAGGCAAGCGAAAAGGATATATGGGCAACAGACCTTCAAAATTTGATCTTTCGTAAACAATTTGAATTGATAAAATGACCTCCCGGTGCTACATTACCGGGCGCAGTATTTTACCGGAAGGAGATCTAATTTATGGAACACACTCATGAAATCGAGCAGATGTGCCTAGTCGCCAAGGGCGCCAAAAACGGCCCGGCCCCCATCCCTCAGGAGGGCAGGTGGACGCAGGTGAAGGAGATTAAAGATATCAGCGGCCTTACCCACGGTGTCGGGTGGTGTGCGCCTCAGCAGGGTGCCTGCAAACTGACGCTTAACGTGAAAAATGGCATCATTGAGGAAGCGCTGGTCGAAACACTCGGATGCACCGGCATGACCCATTCCGCAGCCATGGCCGCCGAAATATTGCCGAATAAAACCATTCTGGAAGCGTTGAATTCAGATCTTGTCTGTGACGCGATCAACGTGGCCATGAGGGAAATCTTTCTTCAGATTGTTTACGGACGATCGCAAACAGCCTTTTCTGAAGGAGGGCTTCCCATCGGGGCAGGTCTTGAAGATCTGGGCAAAGGTCTGCGCAGCGTGATTGCCACCATGTACGGGACAAAGGTAAAAGGGCCGCGTTACCTGGAAATGGCCGAAGGGTTTGTTCGTGAAATCGGTCTCGATGCCGACAACGAAATTATCGGCTACAAATTTGTCAACCTCGGCGTCATGATGGATCATATCACCAAAGGCATGGATGCTAATGAAGCGCTGGCCAAGGCAACAGGAACCTACGGCCGCTTTGCCGAAGCCGTCAAAGTTATCAACCCACGAAAAGGATAAGGAGTTTAACATGGCCATATTTGAAGGATACGAAAGAAGAATTAAGCAGATCACTCCTTTTCTCGCAAAATACGGAATTGCATCGCTTGAGGATGCTGAAAAGGTATGTATGGGAAAAGGTGTAGATGTTCGGAAAATTGTAAAAGACATTCAGCCGATTTCGTTTGAAAACGCCGGATGGGCCTACCTGGTGGGCGCCGCCGTGGCAATCAAAAAAGGTCAGAAAGTGGCTGCGGACATCGCCGAGACGCTCGGTGAAGGGCTCCAGTCATTTTGCATTCCCGGATCAGTTGCCGACGACCGCAAGGTCGGCATCGGCCACGGGAATCTCGCTTCCATGCTGCTGCGTGAAGAAACCGCCTGTTTCGCTTTCTGTGCCGGGCACGAATCGTTTGCGGCTGCGGAAGGGGCCATTGGTCTTGCCAAATCCGCGAACAAGGCAAGAAAAAAACCGCTGCGCGTCATCCTCAACGGACTGGGAAAGGACGCCGCTCACATCATTGCCCGCATCAATGGTTTTACTCATGTGGCAACCGCTTTTGACTACAAGACGGGGAAGGTCTCCGTGGTGAAGGAAAAAGCTTATTCGACCGGTGAGCGAGCGGCCGTCCGGTGTTTCGGCGCCGACGATGTGCGTGAAGGCGTGGCCATAATGCACCTGGAAGGCGTGGATGTCGCCATCACGGGAAATTCAACCAACCCGACGCGCTTCCAGCACCCGGTCATGGGCGTGTATAAAAAAGAGTGTATTCTGGCCGGGAAAAAGTTTTTTTCAGTGGCTTCCGGAGGCGGTACGGGAAGAACGCTTCATCCGGACAACATGGCCGCAGGGCCGGCATCTTATGGTATGACCGACACCATGGGACGCATGCATTCCGACGCGCAGTTTGCCGGTTCATCCTCCGTTCCCGCTCATGTGGAGATGATGGGGCTGATCGGAATGGGCAACAATCCCATGGTTGGGGCCTCGGTGGCCGTCGCGGTTGCGGTCGAACAGGCGATGAATTGACATCATTCTGCGAGCAGGCGCCGCGCTGGCTGGTCAACTGGCAGCATGGCGCCTGCCTGATTTTCTTCAATTCCAAATCTTCAAAAACAGACCGTGAAGAGACGGTTCTGAATTTGCCCTTCCATTGTTGTTCTGAAAAATCATTGATTGTCGAAATGTATTACAAATTACAATATGGCATAATAATTGTGAAATAATCAATAAAGTCAATTTATTACATAAATGACGACAAGAAATGAGGTTGTTGTTCGCCGTTTTCACTGTCAGAATATTTTACAATTTTGACATTTCAAAAGTCCATACATTCGATTTTTCGTTGCTGCCTTTCATCAAGATACAAAATTTATATAAATTATTTTAGTAAGTTAATACATAAAAAGATAAAATTAGATTTTTGGGAATATATTATGCATACAATGTATTACAAATTTTTGATACAGCTGCCGGACGGCGGCGAATATACCGGAGGAGCCTTCTTTGTTGATGCTGATTTAAGTAATAAAGAGCTGAAAACCTACCCTGTTTGATACAATGTTTTATTTGTTTTTCCCATGGAAAGGACGGGTGAACAGATGATTCAGAAAATGGAAGAAGATGCCCCTTATGAACTCTATCAAGAGGTATGGGAAGCGAAACAGGAAGATGAAGAGATTACTCCAACATTAATATTGACACGAGCGAAACAAATCTTAGAAAACTTCAATCAATTTGGTCAGGATCTACATGAGAAACTGGTAGGAACCAGGGGAAAGGATGCGCAATTATCCGCCATTCGACTAAAAATGGAACTGGAACAGTTTGTGAAGAAATTCGAGACTGTTTCTGCCTGCCCCATTCAACTCATGAAGAAGGATGCCCCTTATGAGTTGAAGGAGAGAGTCATTGAGAGACTTCGCATTGGCGAAAAATTGACTCCTGATTTCGTGTTATCGCAGGCGATGGAAATGATTGCAGAGTTCTCCAGAGAAGGAAACGATTCTTATGAAGACATCTGCGGTGACAATGGGGAAGAAGCACAGAAAATGGCAAGTGAATTAAAATTCAGCCTGGAGAGATTTGTGCAGAAATATGGACGTAATTCCCAGGCGATAAAACTTCCGGTGATCTCTTCTGAAGAATCCTTTGAACGCGCACTCGGAGGCAGGTCAGCCGAAGAGTCAAAGGTAAATAAATCACCTTCTGGAGGGTCTCCATTTTATACGGCAGTTTTTAAGGAAGTTCAAACTCCCTCTTCATTATTGCGATCCAAAATACAGCAATACAATGTATCTCCCTAGGGGATATTGTTCATTTTTCATAGTTACAGAGAGGTTCAGTAATATTTTCAGCAATAGATAAAATTGTAATTTCTGAACAAAGGCGGGTTGGATGTAAAGGAGCTTGCAAAAACCAAAAATAAAGCAGTTTTTTTACAGAAAGGCAGGGTGAGAGGATGAGCCATCAGGAGCAAATCATTGTGAATGAACTTGATAAAAACCCTAACATTCGTATTACGGACCTGGAGGAGATGACGGGATTGCCCATTGGTGAAGTTTGCAAGATCCGCTATTTCTGGAAACTGGAAAAGAAACGGGAGGGCAAGCAAAATGCTTCCTGTCAGGGAAGAGTAGAAAAAACCGTTTTAAAAGGATGTTACGCGTAATCAGCAGACGGTAACAAGAGATATTGGCGCGATGCGGGAAAAGTTTAACGGAGTGAGAGATTTACGCAAAAGAGTAATTGACATATTCAAGGTAAACGACTAAATGGAAATTGCGTGGGGGTGTAGCTCAGCTGGGAGAGCGCTTGGGTAGTAATATTCAAGAGGCAGAAGTTCAAACCTTTTCACCTCCACCATATTTGAATGGCAAGGCAGGGTCGTATGGCTCTGCCTTTATTTATTTGTTTTTGAATAAAGTTTTCTGACTGCAAATGAAAAGCATAAATTAATTGTTCTGAACATTACTTGACTCGAAAGAATGTCGTTCCGCCTCATCATCCGGGGATTTTATCTCACTTCCGGATAGTTCATGTTTTCCGGACAAAGCACTTCCTGCCCTGTTCAAGATGCGTCCCGTGTAAGATTACCCCAGCGTTTCACGTACTTTGTCGGCGAGGCCTTTTACTGAAAAGGGTTTCGATATGAAATGCACGCCCTCATCCAGCACACCCTGATGGACGATGACGTCGGCTGTGTAGCCGGACATGAAAAGGCGTTTGATGCCTGGATAAAGGGACAGGATTTTTCTGGCCAGATCGCGACCGTTCATTTCTGGCATGACCACATCTGTCACAAGCAGATGGATATCGCCGGGATGATTTTCGGCTATATGAATGGCCTCGCCCGGTGTGCATGCTTTCAGCACGACGTAACCAAGCTGTTCGAGAAGGAGTGTGGTCATTTCCAGCATTGCCGGTTCGTCCTCGACAAGCAGGATGGTTTCGTGTCCCCTGGTGGCCGGTGTTCCCTGATCATCTTTCCTTGTGGGTTCGGTTTTGCCCACATGCCGGGGTAGATAGACCCTGAAGGTTGCTCCATGCCCCGGCTCACTGTCAACATGGATAAATCCGCCGTTCTGCTTGACAATGCCGTACACGGTGGCCAGTCCCAGGCCAGTCCCCTGTCCGACGTCCTTGGTCGTGAAGAATGGTTCAAAAAGATTTTCCAGCGTCTCTTTGTCCATGCCGCAACCGTTATCTCTGACGGTGATTATCACATAGTCACCGGGAGAAAACCCGATGCGACTGCTGCAAAAGTCCTCGTCGAAAACCGCGTTTCCCGTTTCGATGATAACTTTACCGACACCCGCAATGGAGTCACGCGCGTTGACGCACAAATTGGCAAGGATCTGGTCGATCTGGCCGGGGTCCACCTTAACCATTGCCTGGGCCGAATCGGGCAGCCAGGCCAGTTCAATGTCCTCGCCGATAAGCCTTTGGAGCATTTTGAGCATACCCTCGATAACTTCGTTCAGGACGAGTAACTTCGGGGTTACGGTCTGCTTGCGGGCAAAGGCCAGAAGCTGACGCGTGAGATTGGCAGAACGTCCGGCCGCTTCCGAGATTTCAACAAGGTCTTTATAAAATGGCTGTGAAGGATCGGCCTTCATCATGGCAATCTCCGCATGGCCCAGAATAACCCCGAGCATATTGTTGAAATCATGGGCCACTCCGCCGGCCAGGCGTCCAATGGATTCCATTTTCTGGGCCTGGGTCAATTGCTGCTGCAGCTTCTCCCGTTCTTCTTCTGACTGTTTGCGCTCGGTGATGTCAATGGCCTGTCCTATGCTGTTCATTCTTCCCGATTTATCCAGCATGACGGCCACCATCATTTCAATGCGGCGTACTTCACCGTCCGGACGGACAACTTCTACTTCATATCGGTCAGGCACCTCTTCACCGCGCTGCCTGCGCACGTAGCGTTCCGTTACATGATCGCGCGAGTTGTCGGATAAAACCTCCCGGAAATTTTTACCAAGAACTTCGCTTCTCGAGCGGCCCAGTATTTTGCAAAGATGATCATTAACGTAGATGAACTGGAACGAATCATTGATCCAGAAGATGCCCATCATGGCTTTCTCAGCCAGGAGCCGGTATTTCTCTTCGGATTCACGAAGTTCCTTTTCCGCCTCTTTGCGTTTTGTGATATCGCGAACAACCCCCCTGAAACCGATGGGATTGCCCTGCGAATCCCGCATCAGCGAGACGGACCCTTCCACGGGCATTTTCTCGCCTGTTTTCTTGCGCAGTACCCAGTCCATTCCCTTGATGGTTTCTCCGGTAAGAAAAACCCTGTGATAGGCCTCGTAAATTTTTTGTGCATTTTCCTCGTCAACATACTGGCGGTAGTTCATGCCCAGCATTTCTTCTCTGGTGTAACCCAGATTTCTTAACGTGGATTCATTATAAAACATGTGGTTTCCATGCAGGTCCACTTCGTAATAGGCTTCCTCCATGTTGTCGAGGATAACCCGGTAACGTTCCTCGCTTCGCTTGAGTCGTTCACGGCTTTCCTTCAGTTCATCTTCCACCCGCTTACGGTCCGTGACATCATGGGCCATGCCTCTGAAACCGATGGGTCTGTGTTTTTTATCGAATATCGGACTGACCCAGGCCTCGAAATTTCTGTTGTCGCCGTCCTTTCTGATCAGATCATATTCAAAATTACGGATGGGATGGCCTGTCTTATAGACGTCCTGGAAAACCTGTTTCACCCGTTGTTGCGTTTCGAGGCTGACGATTTTCTTGTAGCTCATGCCTGCGAGTTCTTCCCGGGAGTAGCCTGTTTTTAAAAGCATCGCTTCATTGCAAAAAACATAGTTTCCTTTTAAATCGACTTCGTAATATGCATCATCCATGTTATGCAGAATTCCGCGATACTTTTCCTCGCTTTCCCTCAAAGCGGTTTCCTTTTGCCGACGGCTTTTCCCCAACTCTTTCATCCGGGCGACCTGCTGGCGCAGAGTTGCCAGTTCTTGTGTGAGTTGCTCGATGGTCTTGCTCTTATTCATTGTAAATGCCACGGACCGTATTGGTTGTCTTTTGAATGCCAGGGATTTTTGACAATTTAACAGACAGCGTTTATTTTTTCGATCAGTTCACCGATGTTAACGGGATTCGCGATTAAAGCCCTGCCGCCGGAAATGCCAGCGCCTTTTTGAATTTCATTTTCATGGATGATGGCGGTCAAAATCCTCTCCCTGCATTGATCGCTCATGACGGTTCGTGGCTTGTCTTCACGGGGAAAATGATATTGAACGTGGCGCCTCCCCATTTGTTGTTCTTTGCCCAGATTTTGCCGCCGTGATCTTTGATGATGCCGTAGGATATGGAAAGACCCAGTCCGGTTCCTTTTCCCTGTTCCTTGGTGGTGAAAAAAGGATTAAAAATTTTCAGCATGTGTTCACTCTTGATGCCGCATCCTGTGTCTGCCACGACAATCCTGACCTGATCGTGATTGGCTTCCCATTCTGTCGATATCCGCAGGAGTTTTTTCTCCTTGCCCTCCATGGCGCTCCTGGCGTTCGAAATCAGATTCAGAATCACCTGTTCAATCTTTTTCCGGTCCATGAGCATTTCCGGCAAGTCAGGATGGTACTGAATGTCCGTCTCTATTTTATCTATCATCAACTGTGATTTGTGTAAAGTCATGATATCGGTAATGACGTCGTTGATGTTCGCCATTTCCATCCTTTTTTCAGGGATGCTCGACCGATGCTTGAGGCCATCGGCAATGGCAACAATACGGTCGATCTGGGACATGCAGATTTGTAATTCCTCCTGCGCTTCATGCGGCATGTTTTCCATCGTCTGCAGAAACTGTATTTCTGTGGATATGATGTTCACGGGGTTGAGGATTTCATGGGCGACACCGGCGGACAATTGACCGATCGCGGAGAGCTTCTCTGCCTGAAGCAGGTGGTCTCTGGCCGTTTGCAGGTCATGTTCCGCCTGCTTCCGCGCTGTGATGTCCCGGCCGACGCACACGATCCCCGTGGGTTTGCCGTTTTCATCCCGGATAAAAGAAGCGGTGGTCTCCTGCCAGTAGGTGCCTCCGTTTTTGTGATTCAGTTCTATTTCGATGATTCGTTTGCGATTGAGATCAACCGGTCCTCCGCCAAATTCCCGTTCTATCTCCTCGCCAAAAATTCTTTTCACCACGTTATAGGATTCCGGCGTGATCAATTTTTCAACGGGGATTTGCATGACCTCTTCGGGGGTGTAACCCGACGTGTGTATTTCGGACGGGCTCAGGTAGGTGAAATGCAGGTCCATGTCCATGGTCCAGATGCTGTCGTACATGTTTTCGACAATCATGCGGTACTGCTTTTCACTTTCCTTGAGGGCGCGTTCCATCACTTTACGCTCGGTGATGTCTCGGGAAATACACCGGAACCCAACCGGCTTTCCCGTGGCGTCCTTCATCAGAGATACCGATATTTCATAGTTGCCGGTGCTGCCGTCTTTCTTTATTAATTCCACTTCGATTGATTTAAGCGGTTTTCCTGTTTTGTATATGTTTCTGAATGCCTGATAGGATTTTTGAGCATCGGTTTCGTTCTGCAGTTGATGGATGGGATTGGGCATTTCCATCAGTTCCTTTCGGGAGTATCCCAGCAATTTAGGAATGATGTCATTCACGAAGGTCCATCTTCCGGCGAGGTCTGTCTCGAGATAGCCTTCCTGGATGCTTTGAATGATGGTCCGGTATTTTGATTCGCTTTCCCGCAGACCGTCCTCTGTTTTTTTTCTCCTTTCCGCAGATCGTTCGAGTTTCCGGATTTTCTTTTTCAAGGAGGCATTTTCTTCGATTAATTTTTTATACTGAGTGGATAAGTCCTGCATCTTTTTTTGTCCTGCCTCGTTTGTGCTGTATGAAGACAAAATGAATAATCTTTTATATGGAAATTCCAATTATCTATATAAATTAAGTATATCCATAAAGATTCCAAAAATAAAGCATTCATTTGATCATCATCGTTTTTTTGCAGAGATGATTCTTTCCTTCACTTGACAACCCCCTGATTCATTGATAAGGAAACAGGCAAAACAGATTGCTTATTCAAGAGGCGTTGATCGTTCAATCAAATATGGACGGCAAAACCAAATCCCCTTCTACGGGAAGGCGGAGGTCATGATGAAAGCAAATCTTTGCAAAGTTGTTCCCATCCTTTGTCTGGCCTTCCTTGTTATTTTTCAATCCGTAGCTTCTGCAGAACCGGCAATGAACGATGGTGAACTGTCCCAGGTTGCCGCTCAGAGCGGACTGTCCGTATCGCCAAACACGTCAGGGCAGCAGATGAATCGCTTCATCGTGTTGAAGAGGGTGCCTTACAACCTCACGGAAGGAGCCGGTAAGGCAACCGGAAATGCACTCTACGATTTCACACGCCTGGGATTTAACATCACGCTGGAAAACGTGTATTTCGATTATGTCACGGGGGAAATGTTCAGCGACCATGGAAATGTGTTTCTGAAAATGGGCGACTTCTATGTCAGTCTTATGGACATTCATCTGAAGGGCAATATTCAGGGAGATTCCCTTTTCAATACGAACGTCTATACTGTTTATGACGGGACAAACGCCGGGAAGTCGGTTCTTGTTCAGGAAATCAATTCCAGCATGCAGATACAGAGAATGAGCATTGACTCCATCCGTATCGGAACGGAGCCGGGTGCGGGAAAAAGCATGGGGTCGGTCTTTATCGACAACATGCGCGTCAACCAGGTAGGTACCATCCAGGTGAAATAGGACTGAAGCGCATGACCTTCAGATTATCCGTCACCCAGTATATTCTAGTAGTCCCGTCTACAAGGTTGTTTGTCATTGTCATTGCGAGGGAGCGCAGTGACCGAAGCAATCTCATTTCTATCAAAGAACAAAGAGATTGCCGCGCTCCCTTTGGGAGCTCGCAATGACAATGAGACGCAGTCTCCGTGCAGGAATGGCAATTATTGTCGCCAGGGTAAAAAAATATGCTGATGAAGAAGAAAACGGGCTTTCTTGTAAGCGTGCTGGTACTTTTATTCCTGGCGCCTGCAGCCATCGGGCAGCAGGGAAGCAGACTGCCGCAGCCTTCCGTGTGCAAAGGCATTCCGAATCAGGAGCCGGCCACTCAAATGCTGACCGTGCGCGGCCATCGGCTTGCCGTTGCAGAGGCCGGTGATCCAATGGGGTTCCCCGTGTTTTACGCGCATGGGAATCCGGGGTCCCGCCTGGAGCTGGCCCTGCTGGATCAGGATGCCCGCCGTTTCGGCTATCGCCTGATTGTCTTCGATCGCCCCGGTTTTGGAAAATCTCCATTTGTCAAGCATTACTCGCTCAGGGATTTTGCCGACGATCTGGCCGCGTTGGCCGATCTGAAAAAAATCGCCCGCTTCGGACTGATCGGCTGGTCCAGTGGTGCTCCGCCCGTCATAGCGACAACGTATTATTATCCGCAACGGGTGGCGTTTACCTTTGCCATTTCCGGTTATACGGACTTTTCACGATTCCCGGATGCACAGCAGTTTATGGCCGACAGGGGGCTTCCAGGCGCGAAACTGGCACAGAATCATCCCCTGGCGTTCAGTATGACAGTCTGGGGAGTGCGGCGGATGGATTTGCATCGGCCGGATTTTTACCTGCGCGAGGCTGTGAAGAAGATGCCTCCGTCTGATCGCCGGTTGCTAGATTCCCCCGCCAGTGCCTGTCTGTTCATGCGTACCCAGCAGGAAGGACTTCGGCAGGGAAGTGACGGAGCTGTACAGGACCTCAAGGTACAATGGCAGCACTGGGGATTTGAGATGAGCGAGGTGAAAAATCCTGTTCAGATTATGCAGGGTGAGGCGGATGCATTCGTGCCGCAGGCGTTTGCCCATCATCTGTCAAAGAATCTGGCAAACGGTAAATTACATCTGTACCCTGATAGTGGCCATTTACTGCCGTTTTCTTCAGATTTCCGCGAGGAGATGTTCACTCAGGCAAAACAGCTTCAAGAAATGCCTCTGGCCAAGGACCAATAGACGATAACCGGGGCAATATCATCGCTGGAGTTCATTCCGGATGGCCATGCCCAGTGTTTCCATAACATAAGGTTTCTTAATGTAAGCACCCGCTCCCAGATTTTGCGCTTCTTTCACTCGTTCCGTCTCAGAAAAGCCGCTCACAATGACAGCTTTCTGCTTCGGGTTGATTTCCAGAATTCTCTGGTAAGTCTCCAGGCCATCGATTCCCGGGACCATGATCATATCCAGAACAATGAGGTCTGCCTGATGCTGCCGGAGGGATTCCACCGCTTCTTCCCCGCTTGCCACCGCACGGACCTTATACCCGAGCTTTTGAAGCAGTGCGGAAGCCACCTCTCTTTGTTCGGCAATGTCATCCACCACCAGTACCGTTTCCCCATGTCCCATGTATTCTTCCATCCACTTTTTCTGCTGAGGAGCAGTCATTTCGTCGCGTGTTACCGGGAAATAAAGCGTAAAGGTCGTGCCCTGACCCATTTCTGTCTGAACATCAATATAGCCTTTATGGTCTTTGACAGTTCCCCAGACAATCGCCAGCCCCAGACCGGTTCCGCTCCGGCCCGTAATCTTGTTTGTGAAAAACGGTTCAAATATTTTCTCTTTGTTTTCGGCAAGAATACCTGTTCCCGTGTCGGATACCGTCAGGACGACATAATCCCCTTGTTTAACCTCATCATAACCCATGATGGGCTTCTCCAGGTACCGGTTTTCTGTCCGGATCGTAACCTCTCCTTTTCCGGTAATGGCCTCTGCCGCATTTAACAGCAGATTCATCAGCGTCTTTTCCAGGTGAATAGGGGATCCCTTGATTTTCAGCAGCTCGTCGGGACAGCTGATTTTAAAATTTACTTGGGGATGGCAGCCCTGTATGTTTTCGAAAACCGGTGTGTTGATGAAACCAGAGACTATCCTGTTAAGATCGATCACTTCTGTTTTGGTTATTCCGCGCCTGGCCAGTGTGAGAAGATCCTGGACAATGGCGGCTCCTCTCTCCGTGGACTGCATAATTTTTTCTGCGTGGCTTCTCGCCCGTTCTCCTTCGGGGATTTCCATCAGCAGAAGTTCGGCATATCCCATGAGGATTCCTAAGACATTGTTCAGATCGTGGGCAACTCCGCCGGCCAGCTGTCCCAGGGCTTCCATTTTTTCCACACGATTCAGGCGCTCTTCCAGTTTTCTTTTCTCTTCCTCCGCGTGTTTCCGTTCGGTAATGTCATTATAATAAACCTGGTATCTCACAGCGCCGTCCCAGAAGATTTCCTTGCGAAAAGCCTGCAGATGCCGTATTTCGCCGTTCTTTCTCACAATGCTTATTTCATATTCAGACGGGCCGAACTTGCCCTGCAGTCTTATTTCTTTTCTCATTTGCCACTCGGCATAACTTTCCGGAGTATACCGTTCCCTTAAGGTTTTATTCTTCAACTCCTCAACACTGTCATAACCGTAAATATTCAGCATCGCTTTGTTGGCGTAAATGGTCTCTCCTTCGATGGTTGAAACTCTCACACCCAGAGGGGAGTCACTAAAAGAATTACGAAAATTACTTTCACTTGCCCGCAGTTCGTTTTCTATCTGTTTTTGCTGGGTGATGTCATGCGCGACAACATCAGCACCAACCACATGCCCTTCCGCGTCACAGATGTTTTTTACGTTCAGCTGAACATTTAATCGAAGGCCTTTTTTGTTTAATACTTCAAGTTCAACTGTAGGCGGCACGCTGATGCCCCGGGACATTTTATCCATGCGTTCGATAAAAACCTTCTTGCTGTCTTCCGTCAGAATGTCGGAAGGCCCCAGGGTGTTTATCTCTTCCTGGGTGCAGCCTGCGTAGTCGCAAAAAACATCATTCGCTTTTGTGAATTTGCCGCTTTTAAAATCAATCCGGTATATTCCTGCAGGAGCGTTGTCAAAAAGCTGCTTGTACTTTTCCTCACTTGCCCGCAGTTCAAGTTCCATCTTTTTGCGGTCGCTGATGTCCTGAAATGCACCCTGCACTTTAATGATTTTACCCGTGTCATCTTTTACTGCTTCCCCGATGGTTCTTACCCACACTCTTTTGCCCCCGGCGGTTATAATTTCCATTTCTTCATCGTAGGGGATTCCTTTTTGGGCACAATTCGTAAATACTTTCGTAATTCTTTCCTGCCACTCGGGCGCATAAAAACTTATACCCTGTTCCACCATTGGTGAGTATCCCACAGGCATTTCATGAATGGCCGCCACTTCATCAGACCAGGTAACGCGGTTTTCCTGAAGATTGACGCTCCATCCGCCGAGTTTAGATTTTTCTCCGGCGATCCTGAGAAGGGCGTGGGTTTCTTTTTCCTTTTCCTCCGCCCGCTTGCGGTCGGTGATGTCTTCAGAGATGCCCATCAGGTATTCAGGTTTCCCATTCGTGTCTAGAATCGGCACTTTTTTGGTGTGCAGGATTCGCTCTCCCCTGTTACGGGTCTGAATGAATTCTTCCGGGATGTCCAAAATTTCCTTCCCGCGCAAAACTTCCCGGTCTTTTTCCGTAAAGAAGTCTGCCTGCTCTGTCGGGAAAAGATCGTAATCGTTCTTTCCCAATAGGTCGCCCCTGAAATGACCCAGCAGTTCCTCTCCCGCCCGGTTGAAACGGGTGAATCGAAGTTCCCTGGCATCCTTGAGGAAGATCATGTTCGGGATATTCTCGACAATCGAGTTCAGTAATGTATTCGCCTTCTGAATTTCCTCCTCTGTCCGCCTGCGGTCAGTGATGTCAATCATGAAATTTAAAGTCGCGGGTTTCCCTTTCCAGTTGATCTTGACAGCGCTCAACTCGATCCAGCGGAAACCGCCATCTTTATTCAGAAGCCTGAAGGTGTATTTGGACGGGATATCTTCCCCTTTGAGACGTCGGATATGATAATCCATGACCATTTCGCGATCATCCGCATGGATGAAATCGACAAACGGTCTGGAAGAGAGATCTTTGTCTGAATAACCGGTAACGCCTGCTATGACCGGATTGAAAAACACAGCTTTCCTGTCCTGGACAACAACAATGGCCTCCCGAACATTTTCAAAAAGCGTCCGGTATTTTTCTTCGCTTTCATGAAGTGCCTCCTGAGCATGCTTGTTCTCGGTAATGTCGCGGCAGATGGCCAGAATATAGGGCTTTCCCCTGTCCAAAAAGGAAGTTAAACTGATTGACGCATCAAACAATGTCCCGTCACTGCGGCAGTGTCTCCATTCAAAATACTGAGGCTGACCCTTGAGCACTGCTCGGTTATTTGCCAGGGCCTGTTCTTTTGAGGACTTTCCATCAGGCTGAACCTCGGGCGAGAAGCGTGAAGGAGGCTGCCCGATAATCTGCTCCCGGGTGCAGCCAAACATTTCCAGGGCTTTCGGATTACAGTCAATAAAGACGTCATTATCCAGCAGGAAGATGCTGTCCCCGGCAGATTCAAAAAGGTGCCGGAATTTGTCTTCACTCTCCCGCAGGGCATCCTCAGCCCTTTTGCGGTCGGTGAGGTCATGGGCGATTGTCAAAAGGTAACGATCCTGATCAATTTCAATATAACGGGCTGAGAAAATCATATTCCTGATTTCACCGTTCTTCCGGCGCATCAGGATATCTTCACCCAAGACTGCTTTTGAATCTTTCAATTTATTTATTATCTTTTCACGGTCTTCGATATTGACCCATATATGAAGATTCTTGACAGAAAAGCCGATCAGTTCTTCCCGGGAGTAACCGGTCCAGTTTATAAATGCCTCGTTTACATCAATTAATGTTCCCCTCGCTGCATCGGTAATGGCGATAGGATCAAGATTCATATGAAAAAAAGAGGAGAATTTTCTCTCGGATCTGGAAAGACTCTCTTCTGCCTTTTTGCCTTCAGTGACGTCGGTGAAAAAACCTGCATTGCATTTTACACCATCTAAGACAATAGAAGCCTCGCTGATGTTGGCGTAAAAAATAGAACCGTTTTTGCGCAGGCAGGGGATATTGAGTGCCCAATTCTTCTTTAACCGTTTCATTGCATCGAATTCAGCAATTACTTCCTTCAGCGACTCTTCAGGGTGAATGTCCTTCACTTCCAGCTGCAACATCTCTTCTTCCTGGTATCCGAACATTTTGCAAAGAGCAGGATTGGCGTATTTAAAACGCTTGGTGTTCAATTCGGCTATGAGTATCCCCTCGGAAGCCGAGTTGAACAATACTTTAAAATCTGATTCCTGAAGGTCATGTCCAGCGCTTTCGCGCTTTGCTTCTGACTTTTCCAGTTTTTGAATTTTCTTCTTGAGGGTTGATATCTCTGCGAGGAGTTCGGATTTTGTCTTGGAAGATTGCTTCATTTGCAGGCCCCTGATTCCGTAAACCGTTGTGGACAGATAACAAAATGGACGATATTTTCAGAGCACAAAATTGAGCTTAAACTACAGGATCATTACGGAAATGTCAAAAGGAAAGTACATACGTGGCATGGACAACTGATTATGGTTTCTTGTCTGGTCATGAAATTCAAAGAAGATATATTCTTGCATGAAGCAGGGGAAAGTAACGACGGTTTGCGACGTCACTTTCCCCCCTTGATCATTATTCTTCAGGCAACAGCAGATGTTCCGGCCAGCAGGCCAGCTGCGAAAACAATGATTCCTGCGCCTGCGCCTGCCGCCGTGGCCAGGATGGGAGCAAGTCCCAATAAAAGAAACCCGAATACTAATCTTGCTTCTCTTCCGTCCATGATCTTCTCCTTATGTTAAATTCTTTTGACGCTGACGGCCGATACGGCTATCCGTTCTTTCGACAGCGGATATTTCATCACAATTCCTACGGCTTCCACCTTGTCTCCGACGACCACTGGATTCGAAGGGGCCGTGAACATGATCACCCGTATTTCTCCCGTCTCGTCTTTAATGTGAAAGTGCGGTCTGTTCAGCCATCTGAAGCTGATCTTTTGTACCGCACCGGATATACGCACGGCATTGCCGATCATCGCCGGCGTGACTTTTCCCGGTTTGCAGGGGCGTGCCTTTTTATAGGACTGTTCGTTTGCCTCGGCAAGACTCTTGCGGCTCATCCATGCGAGAGTCATGGGAATCACCAGCAGCATAATCAAACCGGGGATGGCAAACCACAAAAAACGTTCGTTGCCTGTTGCATGATAATGCAGAGCCACTGCCACAGCGCAGATGGCAAAAGTTATCCAGGCGAATACAGACATTCGTTACCCCTAGTCCTTGGGAAGGTCGTTTCTGAACATCAGATAGTAAGCAATCCCGATGAAAAGGAAACCGCCGAAAATATTCCCGAGTGTGGCGGGTATAAGATTCCATATCCAGATGTCAGCCCACGAAATACCTCCGTTGCTGATCAAAAGGGCATTTGCACTTTTCTCAATCACTGCCGGGTACCAGTCCGTCAGGAACTTTCCTGTTGGAAGGAAATACATGTTGGCCACGCAGTGTTCGAAGCCGGTTGCGACGAAGGCCATAATTGGGAACCAGATGCCGAAAAACTTGCCGATGACGTCGTCTGCCGTAATGGCAAGCAAGATAGCGATATTGACAAGGAAGTTACAGCCGATGGCCTTGATGAAGCAGGACCAGAGGCCCGCGGTTCCAACCGCCTTGTAGGTCAAAATCTTTCCCACTGAAATATTGATGGCGGTCATGCCGAAAGCGTTTACAACCATCCCTCCTGCCGTTCCGTCAACAAAGGGACCGATCACCATGACATATGCGTAAGCCAGTGAACCGACCAAATTGCCGATATAAACCCATATCCAGTTTCTGAATACAGCGCCCCACGTGACCTTTTTCATCATGGCGGCCATGGGGACGATCATGCAATCTCCGGTAAAAAGTTCCATGCCGGTCAAAACGATGGCAATCAGGCCGACAGGGAATACGGCGCCACCGATCATTTTTGCAACGCCGGCTCCAAGAATCGGCGCCGCGCCGGTAGAGCATACGGTGCACAATGCCGCTCCGATGGCTATGTATGCGCCTGCCATGAATCCACGAAACAGCAGGTTGAATAACGAAAGTTTAGCCTTGCCGACTCCCGCAGTACCCACAAGAGCGACCATTTTTGCCGGGGGGTTAAAAGCCATAAATCAATTCCTCCTAAATTCTTAATTTTTAATGTAAAAGGCCATGTCCCTGCGGACCGCCTTTTCACTTTCAATTAAAAACATGAATGCATAAATACACTCCGTCGCATTGTCTCATTTTCATCACCTTGAGATCAAACCCGGACTTGTGCAGATGCAAAATGTTTAAGGATTCTTGTCCTGTCAGCTGGCGAATGCTTCCGCGACTTTTTTCTTCCAGATGCAAAGCAGTTTTGTTCCATGAGGCTGGCACTGAATCAATTCCCATTCACTTTCACCTTCTTTATCGAGAATTCCCTTGAAATGATCTTCGCTTCCGGGAATGCCGTCAATGACACAGGTTCCTGAATCATCGCAGGAGATGGCTTCGGGGGGGATCAGACGGTCCAGATCAATGATGCTTGTCTTGTATTTCCATCTTGCCATTTGGTTGTTCCTCCTTAAAGATATTATCAATGGAAAGATACTATACAGGCGTGGCAGTGTCAATGAATTTATGACTGGCAGTCTATGGCGAAGGGAGTGTTTCAGGACCAAATAGTTGATTATGAAGAG
>CAYMYR010000014.1:0-56403 GCA_964394715.1 uncultured Smithella sp. | reverse complement strand
TGAATCAGTGGAGGCCCTGATGTTCCCGAAGATCAGGGGAAGAATGAAGCCGCCTAAACCACCGATTGCTCCGACAACACCGGTTACCGCGCCCGTTTGTTGGGGGAACAGAGTCGGCACGAGCTTGAAGACTGCCCCGTTTCCGAAACCAAGAAAAATGGAAAGCACATAAGAGACAATTAAAAAAGGATATAGTGCATGTGCGTCGAAGGCCAGTAAACCGGTTGTGATAAAAACGATGACATAGACAGCCAGCAATACCTTCCCCGCACTCAGTCTGTCCGCCAATAACCCACCGATCGGCCGGCATAAAGTGGCGATAGTCAAAAAGGCCGCTGTCAATAATCCGGCATTAATCATATCCATGGCAAACAAGTCCTGCAAAAACGTCGGAAGAAAGATGGCAAAAAACATGAAAACGCCAAAAGTGATGATATAAAGAAGGGATAGCAGCCAGGTGTGTCTGTAGTTCAGTATTGTGAGTGCCTGCATCAGAGTCTTTTTCTCTCTCGGCAACGGCATTTCGACGGTAAATGCCCAAAACACTATAGCCATGCAGAGCATCAAAAGCGCCAGAATAAGAAAGCTGTTCTGGATTCCGACATTCTTTACCAGAGTTGGCAGAATAAATCCGGCAACAGCGGTTCCGAAGTTTCCCAGAGCAACAATCCCAAGCACCAGGCCCTGCCGGGTTGGCGGAAAAAACTTGGACACATAGGCTATGCCCACGGCAAAACTGGTGCCGGCCATTCCCAGAAAGAATGCCCAGAAAACCAGACCGTAAAAACTGCGGGCATAACTGACGCCCAGTATCGGAATAATCAGAAAAAGCATCAGGGCCGTGAAAATCTTACGACCGCCGAGTCTATCCGTAAGAATGCCAAGGGGAATGCGCATGATTGAGCCCATCAGCATCGGAACAGCAAGGAGCATGGCTTTTTGGGATAGGCTTAAACCGAGAATCTGTTGAAACTGCTTGGCGATTGGTGAAAGAGCGACCCAAACCGTAAAGCAGAATATCATGGCAATCATCGACAGGATGAGGACACGTATACTGTTGTTGGACTGTTCCATCGTTTCTCCTGGATGCTCAGGCCGGCTGAATCCTTACGGCCGCATATTTGTACGAAGGTTCATGAGAAACAGGGTCAAAGAACGGGAAGGTCAATTCATTGGTCTCGATATAGTGCATGGGCATGAATACATTGTTAGGTTTGACTTTCTCGCCAACCGATGCCCGAGCACGAATCTCACCCCGCCGGGAACTTACGATGGTCCATTGTCCATTTTCGATTCCCAGAGAGGCGGCATCGCTTGAATGGATATCAACATAGACTTCGGCTGGATGCATTTTTTTTAGCATATCCACCTTGTCCGTTCGTGTCTGGGTATGCCATTGGACGACTGTTCCCCGTCCCGTCAGCAATACAAAGGGATAGGCCTCATCTGTCGATTCCGGTGCTGATTCAACCGGCGTAAACGCAAACCGGGCTCTACCATCCTCGTGGAAATAACGACCGTCCTCCAAGAGACGACGTTCCTGTGCCAGCGGTTCCTGGGGCTGAGGACACGGCCACTGGATGCCGCCCTGTCGTTCAATCATGTTATAATCGCCGATGCCGCTGATGTCGCAGGGTTGTCCCTGAGATACCCGCTTCAATATTTCAAAGGCTGCGGCCGGTGACGACCACTCTTTGAAAAGGTCCTCGCATCCCCATGCTTCAGCAATGTGTCTGAAGATATCAAAGTCTGTAAGCGCCTGACCGGGCGGGTCCATAACCTTTCGGATCACACTGATGCGGCGTTCCGAATTGATGAAAGTTCCTTCCTTCTCTCCGCAGGCACCGGCAGGCAGAATCAGGTCAGCCATCTGCGCTGTATGAGTATCATCGTACATATCCTGCACCACCATGTAGTCCAGATTCTTTAAGGTCTTCCGAAACCAACTTCGGTTGATCCACGAATGAAGTGGATTGGTGCAGATGATCCAGAGGCCTTTGATGGCACCTGACTGAACACCCTTGAGGATTTCATCGTAAGCCAGACTGTTTCTGTCCGGAATCAGTCCGGCATCAATGCCCAGAAGATCGGCGATTTTGCGGCGATGCGCCGGGTTCAGAAAATCATGTCCGCCGAGCAGGTTCGTTGTATTGCTAAAAAGACGTGATCCCATGGCATTGGCCTGGCCGGTGATTGAATTGGCGCCTGTTCCGGGACGACCGATGTTTCCTGTCATCAGGGCAAGGTT
Organism: uncultured Smithella sp.; assembly: GCA_964394715.1. Taxonomy (GTDB): domain Bacteria; phylum Desulfobacterota; class Syntrophia; order Syntrophales; family Smithellaceae; genus UBA8904. Next base: position 54,155 of record CAYMYR010000014.1, on the reverse strand, counting down.
AATGATGGCCTGCGCGCAGGCCACTGCCTGGAAGTTCTGATTGACACCCATCGTCCACCAGAAAGACACGCGTTGTCCTTCATGAATAATCCGGGCCAGATCCAAAATGGCTTCCTGATCAAGGCCGGTTTTTTCACTAACCCGTGCGGGATTAAATCCTTCCACTTTTTTTCGGAAGTCATCGAATCCGACCGTATGATTCTCGATATAATCACTTTTTAACCAACCTTCTGAGATCAGGATATGTGCTAAACCGTAAAGGAGGGGAAGAAGAGAATCAGGTGCAATCGGAAAATGACGGGTGGCCTTGCCGGCAGTTTCGGTTGTTCTTGGATCGATCAGCAGGATCTGGGGATTGTTTGTATTTTTCTTTACACGATTCCACATCACCGGATGGGCAATCATCGGATTGGATCCGATAAAAACAAGGACATCGGAGGCTTCAAAATCCTGATAGGTGAAGGGCGGCGCATCGAAACCGAAGGAAAGCTTGTAGGCCTTGGCTGCTGTAGCCATGCACTGGCGGGTGTTTCCGTCTCCATGAAGGAGACCCATGCCGAATTTGGCTAGACTGCCTAAAAGAGCGAGCTCCTCGGTCGGCAACTGTCCCGTGCCGAGAAAAGCAATGGCTTCCTTGCCGTGCTTCTTCTGAATACGCTTGAAGTTGGTCACGAATTCATCCAATGCCTTATCCCAGCTCACCGGCTCAAACTGTCCGCGGGCATTTCTGATAAGCGGTTGCCTGGCGCGATCGCCTGCCTTTAGAGGTTCCAGGTGCAAGAATCCCTTGGGGCAGGAAGAGCCCCGGTTGACGGGATATTCCGGATTGGGCACTACCTTGATGTCCGAGCCACTGGCGCCGGTAATCAGGAAATTACAACCCGTAGAACAAAAACCGCACGTGTTACGAGTTGGGAGTGGATTCATTCATGCCTCCTTTAGCTGTCAAGATTAGGAAAAGAATGATTGAAACTTATTGCTTTTGCATGGTTTGAGTATAGGAGATGCGTTTATGCATGTCAAGATGGGAGAATATCAAAATCCGGGGAATCAGAGAAACATAAGACTTCATTTCGCGGCATCAGGCAGGCGACTATGATTTTATGAAGAAGCTGGAGACGCTTACCCGTTGCCAGCAACATTCGGATAATATCGTTTGATATTTGCCTTGAAGTGACGTACCTTATTACGTACGTTACGGAGGTGAAAAAATGACAACATTCACAGCATCTGAAGCAAGAAAACGACTGTACAATCTTGTGGATGAGGTAAAAGAATCCCATGTTCCTGTTCAAATTGTAGGGAAAAGGAATTCCGCTGTATTAATATCCGAAGAAGATTGGCGTGCGATAGAAGAGACATTATACCTTGCGTCGATTCTGGGTATGCGGGAGTCCATCAGGAAAGGCTTAAAAACTCCTGTGGAGAAATGCAAGGAGGAGCCCGGCTGGTGAGTTGGAATTTGGTCTTTACCAGGCAAGCCCAAAAAGATGCAAAAAACATCTCGCAATCCGGCCTTAAACCTCAAGCAAGCCGCTTGCTGGATGTGCTCAGAAAAGATCCGTTTCAAAATCCACCACCATACGAAAAGCTCATGGGGGATCTTTCAGGAGCTTACTCCAGAAGAATAAACTTACAGCATCGTTTAGTGTATCAAGTATTTCAAGACATCCATACCGTAAAGGTAATCAGAATGTGGACACTTAACTCTCTCCACAGTTTATTAACCTTAAACAAAAATACCTGACAAAAAAAGAATCAAATCAAAACATTTTAGAAAGAACTTGAAGACTAAAGCAATTGTTGCTAACATGCCCAATCTTTTAAATGGGATGCTTCATGAGAGCAGTGATTCAAAGAGTTGACCGTGCCTGCGTCAGGATAAATTCTCAATTATTTTCAGACATTGATCATGGTCTGCTGGTTTTGCTGGGAGTTGAAAAGGACGATTCGGAAAAAGACGCGGATTATATTCTGGAAAAGACGGTCAATTTGCGGATTTTCGAAGATGAACAGGGCAAAATGAATCGATCACTGCTTGATATTGCGGGAGAAATGATGGTGGTGTCCCAGTTTACTCTTCTTGGCGACTGTGCTAAGGGACGCAGGCCGTCCTTTGTGCGTGCGGAAGAACCGGCAAGGGCAAACCAACTATACGAATATTTTGTTGCACAGGCCGTGCATAAAGTAAAAAAGCTGGCCACTGGCAGATTTCAGGAAATGATGCAGATTGAATTGATCAACAACGGTCCGGTAACCCTGTTGCTGGACAGCAGAAAAACGTTTTAGAAAATGCTGGAAAGCGACATTAAGATAGACAAGGAAGGGATCTGGTACTATCGCGGAGCGCACATGTTCCGCAAAGACATTCTGTGTCTATTCTTTGACAATTTGCATCTGGATGACTGCGGCCGGTATTTTGTTCAGATGAACCAGGAAATCTGTTATCTGGACGTTGAAGATACCGCTTTTGTGATTTCCGCTGTTTACAAAACAGAAAATTCAGACGGCTGCCATGAACAGATAGAAGTCCTTTTAAACGACGACAGCAGGGAAATACTGGACTTGACCACATTGGCCGTAGGCAGGGACAATGTCATGTATTGCCGGGTCAAAGACGGGAAATTTCCAGCCCGGTTCAGCAGGAAGAGTTATTATCAACTGGCGCAACATATTCGCGAGGGCGATGCCCCGGATGATTTTTATGTATTTTTAAATGATCAGAAATTTGTGATCCGCAACCAATAGTTCTACTCAATTTACGGAGGGTATCATGCTAGATGATGTCGTGAAAGAATCGTTGACCTTTGATGATCTGCTTTTGGTGCCGGCGGCATCCAGCATTCTGCCGCGCGATGTTGATCCCGCTACGCTTCTGACAAAAAATATCCGTCTGAACATTCCGATTGTGTCCGCCGCTATGGATACGGTAACAGAGTCGCGCACCGCGATCTGCATGGCCCAGGAGGGCGGCATCGGCATTATCCACCGGAACATGAGCATCGAACGCCAGGCCATCGAGGTGGACAGGGTGAAGAAATCAGAAAGCGGCATGGTTGTCGATCCCATCACGATTGAACCCGAACGTAAAGTCAGCGACGCACTGGCTTTGATGCATCAATACTCCATTTCCGGCGTGCCGGTTGTCAAAAACGAAAAACTGGTAGGCATTCTGACCAACCGGGATTTGCGTTTTGAAGAAAATCTTGATCAGCCGGTCTCTAATGTCATGACAAAAGACAATCTGGTTACGGTGAAATCCAATATCACGCTCGATGAATCCAAAAAACTTCTGCACAAGCACCGCATTGAAAAGCTGTTGGTGGTGGATGATGAATACCGGCTCAAAGGCCTCATTACAATCAAGGACATCGAGAAAATCAAACGTTATCCGAATGCCAGCAAAGATTCTATGGGCCGGTTGAGGGTAGGGGCGGCGGTCGGGATCATCGACCGCGAAGCACGAGTTGAAGCGCTGCTGGCTGCCGGTGCAGACGTTATCGCGATCGATACGTCTCACGGACATTCAGCGGGAGTGATCGACGCCATTAAATCCACCAAGGCTAATTTCCCGAAGTGCCAGCTGATTGCCGGAAATGTGGCAACAGCGGAAGGCACCAAGGCGCTGATCGATGCAGGGGTGGATGCGGTGAAAATCGGTGTTGGCCCCGGTTCCATCTGCACCACGCGCATTGTCGCCGGGGTCGGTGTGGCACAGATGTCGGCCATTCGCGACGCGTACAAAGTCGCTTCCAAACACGGCATTCCCATCATTGCCGACGGCGGAATCAAGTATTCCGGCGATATTGTAAAAGCCATCGGTTGCGGCGCAAATGCCGTCATGATCGGCGGCCTGTTTGCGGGAACCGAAGAAAGCCCAGGTGAAACCATTTTATTCCAGGGGCGCAGTTACAAAGTCTACCGCGGCATGGGTTCGCTCGAAGCGATGAAAATGGGCAGTCGGGACCGTTACTACCAGGATGACCTGGAGGCCCCGTCAAAAACGGTTCCGGAAGGGATTGAGGGCAGGGTGCCTTTCCGCGGATCGCTTTCTTCCAGTATTGTTCAACTGATGGGTGGATTAAAAGCCGGCATGGGCTATGTTGGCTGCAAAACGATTCCCGAACTGATTGAAAAATCGCGCTTTGTCCGCATTACTTCCGCCGGTTTGAGAGAAAGCCACGTCCACGATGTCATTATCACCAAAGAAGCTCCGAATTACTGGATTGATTAGTCAAAAATGCAGCACGCTAATTTTGTTCATCTTCATGTTCATACGCAATATAGCCTTCTAGACGGTATGATTCGTCTCGACGACCTGTTTAAAAAGGCCAAGTCGTTCGCTATGCCCGCTATGGCCATCACGGACCACGGCAATATGTTCGGTGCGATTGATTTTTACAAACAGGCCTATGCCAATGGAATCAAACCGATTATTGGATGTGAACTTTATGTCGCGCCCCGAAGCCGCTTTGACAAAAGCACAACCACCATCGGAGAAACCGCCAGGCATCTGATTGTTCTGGTTAAAAACATGCAGGGTTATAAAAACCTGATGAAGCTGACCTCATCCGCTCATATCGAAGGTTTTTATTACCGGCCCCGCGTGGACAAGGGGCTGCTCAAAGAGTGTGCCGAAGGACTGATCGCTTCAAGCGCCTGCCTGCATGGCGAAATTGCCTCTCACATTGTACGGGGCAACATGGATGAGGCCAGGAAGGCCGCAATCGAATACCGCAATATCTTCGGTGAAGACAATTTCTATCTGGAAATTATGGAAAACGGGATTCCCGATCAGAAGATTGCCAACCAGGGATTGATCGAACTGAGCAGGGAATTGTCTATTCCCCTGGTTGCCACCAATGACTGTCATTATCTGAATGTCGAACATGCCGAGGCGCACAATGTCCTCCTGTGCATCCAGACGGGAAAAACCATTGAAGACACCGACCGGATGTCCATGGCCACCGATCAGTTCTATGTCCGGTCCCCGGAAGAAATGCAGGCACTTTTTGCGGAAACGCCCGAGGCGCTTGCCAACACCGTCAGAATTGCTGAACGCTGCAATCTGACGTTTGAATTCGGTAAGTTTTTGCTTCCTAAATTCGAAGTCAAGAACCCGGAGGAAACGCTGGAAGATTACCTGGACCGTAAGGCGATGGAAGGGCTGGAGAAGCTCATGCCGGTGATCATGAAATATCAGAAAGATCATGATGAGTCAGCCGTTCGGGAAAGATACTTCAAGCGTCTGCACAGCGAACTGGAAATCATCAAGAAAATGGGTTTTGCCGGTTATTTTCTGATCGTGTCCGATTTTATCAAGCACGCAAAACACAACGATGTGCCGGTCGGTCCCGGGCGTGGCTCCGCCGCGGGTTCTCTTGTGGCCTATGCCATCCGCATAACGGATATTGACCCGCTTCGCTACGGGCTGTTTTTTGAACGATTTCTTAATCCTGACCGAATCAGTATGCCGGATATTGACATTGACTTCTGCCAGGAACGACGCGGTGAGATTATCAAATACGTGACAGAGAAGTATGGAAAAGATAAAGTCACGCAGATCTGCACCTTCGGAAAAATGATGGCCAAAGGCGTGATCAGGGACGTTGGGCGTGCGCTCAATATTCCCTACAGCGAAGTGGATCGAATCGCAAAACTGGTTCCTAATGTTCTCAATATCACGCTTGAAGATGCTTTTAAAATGGAACCCCGTTTTGCTGAAGAACGAAAGAAAAATCCGCAAATTGACAAACTCCTGTCACTGTCACTGGTTTTGGAAGGTCTCAACCGGCATTCTTCCGTTCATGCCGCCGGCGTAGTGATTTCGGATGCACCACTGGTCGAAAGGGTACCCCTGTTTTCGCCTAAAGACGATATCGTTTCCCAGTATTCCATGAAAGATATTGAGGCAGTCGGTTTAACAAAGTTTGACTTTCTGGGTCTCAAGACGTTGACCGTCATCAAAAACGCTTTGAATTTCATCAAAGAATCGCATCATATCGATCTTGATATCAATGACTTGCCACCGGATGACCCCAAAACCTACCAACTGCTGATCAAAGGTGAAACAGATGGTGTCTTCCAACTGGAAAGTTCGGGGATGAAGGACCTTCTGGTCAATTTCAAACCCGACCGTATAGAAGATGTTATTGCTCTCATTGCGGCATACCGTCCTGGGCCAATGAAGATGATTCCCGATTTTATCGCCCGGAAGCACGGAAAACAGCAAATTACCTATGAACTTCCGCAGCTTGAACCGATTCTAAAAGAAACTTACGGCATTATCCTTTATCAGGAACAGGTCATGCAGATTGCCAACGTTATTGGCGGTTATACGATGGCCCAGGCCGATACGCTACGCAAAGTAATGGGGAAAAAGCAGGTTGCGGCCATGGAAAAAGAGAAACCGAAATTTCTCGAAGGCGCAAAAAAGAAAAAAATCAATGAAAATAAGGCAAAAACCATCTGGGACCAGATGGAAACCTTTGCCGCATACGGTTTCAACAAATCTCACAGTGCCGCCTATGCCATGATTACCTATCAAACGGCCTACCTCAAGGCCCATTATCCGGTTGCCTTTATGGCGGCGCTTCTGACCAGTGAAAAGGACAATCGTGATAAAATTATCAAGCACATGACCAACTGTAAAGAAATGGGCATCAATATTTTACCTCCGGATATCAACGAATCACTAAAGGATTTCAGTATTTCAGGTGAGAACATCCGTTTCGGTCTGGCCGCTGTCAAAAATGTCGGTGAAGCGGCCATAGAATCTGTCATCGCGATGCGCCAGGAATCTAAGTTCACGTCTTTCATGGATTTTTTGAACCGTGTTGATCTGCGTAAAGTAAACAGAAGGGTGATTGAAAGCCTGATAAAATGCGGCTCCTTCGATTCCCTGGGAAACAACCGCCATCAACTGATGGAATGTCTGGATCAGGCCATGGAGGAAGCCCAGCGAAATCAAAAAGAAAGGTTAAGCAACCAGGCAAACATCTTTGATCATATGGATGCAGAGGAACCCTCTAAAACAAATGGCGGGTCTACCTTTCAGATTCCGTTCCTTCCGGAATGGGACCGCAAGGAACTTCTTTCCATTGAGAAAGAAACGGTTGGGTTTTATATTACAGGGCATCCCTTGCATGGTTATTCAAACAAATTAACGCTCATTACCAATGCAAATTCAGCTACGTTGAGCACGAAAAGGGACAAAGACACCATTACCATTGCAGGCGTCGTAAGTTCATTTTCTGAAAGATTGACCCGGAAAAAGGATGTAATGTGCAATGTAGTTTTGGAAGACCTGCAGGGTTCAGTAAACCTTATCTTCTGGCCGGACGTGTATAAAAAGTATTACGATCTGCTTCATGCCGATGAACCTGTTGTCGTACAGGGCATCATTGATGAAGGAGACGAATCCCTAAAAGTAATCGCTCAGGATGTTGTTTTATTGAATAAAGCTCTTGAAAACCCTTACAAACAGGTCAGATTTATGGTTGATTCTGAAAAAGTTACCCCTGACGGCATCATGTCTTTGAATGAAACCATACAGAAATATAAAGGTAAATATGAAAGTTACATCCATATTCTGAACGAAAAAAGTGAAATCATCGTCTGTTTGGGAGATTCAGGACGGATTGATATTTGCGACCGTTTGAAAAAGGAGGCAGACAGGATACTAGGGGAGGGCAGTACAATTTACTGTTAAAAACTATAATATGGCATTCAGACTGTAGATTTGTGGACGGCAGAAAAAAATAACATTCAGCCATGCATTTATCCACAGGATAATGTTATCCACATCCTAAAGTTATCAACACAGTAATTAATATGATATGAAATATGAGGAAAGAGTATATAGATCTTTAATAAATAAAGATAATTTTTTATCATATAATGTAAAGATTTTAGAAAGCGATCTGTTTATAAGTTCTGATTCAAACCTTTCTGAACAAGCCAGAAAATCATTGATTACTCACCGCAATTCATTGGAAAGTTACATAAGTATAAATCCACAATTTAGGACTTCACTCGTTCCTCTACCGGAAGACAGTTTCGCACCTCCAATTGTTCGTGAGATGATCAGACAATCAGGACTATGTGGTGTCGGGCCGATGGCTTCTGTAGCAGGCGCCGTTGCAGAATTTGTCGGCAATGATCTTATTGATTTAACTGAAAATCTCATTATAGAGAACGGCGGCGATATATTTCTTGAAGTAAAGCATCAGGTTACCGTGGGCATATATGCTGGAGAATCTACTTTAAGTTATAAGATCAATATTCTTATAAAACCGGAAGAAACTCCATTAGGAATTTGCACGTCATCTGCAACGGTAGGGCCATCACTGAGCTTTGGGATCGCCGACGCGGTTTGCGTGATCTCCAGATCCGCGACTCTGGCTGATGCAGCCGCTTCCGCAATTGGAAACCGTGTGAGAAGTTTGAAAGATATCAAGCCAAGTCTCGATTATGGAATTAAAATACCCGGAATTATAGGAATTGTTATTATTGTTGGAAGCGATTTGGGCGTAATCGGAAATGTTGAACTTGTTTAAAAAAAGAAAAAATCCGAAGAATAAAGGTGTATAGCAAAATGATCGATTATACGGAAGAAATACGAAAACAAAGTGCTTTTGTTAAATTACTGGGGCTATCCATTGAAAAACTGGAAAATGGATTCTGTCACAGCAGGTTACAAATCAGGGAGGAGTTTTTAAACAAAAGGAAAATTGTCCATGGCGGCGTCATTTATTCAATGGCAGACATCAGCATGGGGGTTGCCGTTTATTCCACACTTAAAAAAGATGAAGAAACCGCTACGGTAGAAATAAAGATCAATTATCTAAAACCTGCCAATAAGATGGTGCTTGAATGCGAAGCCAGGGTCATACAAAGAGGGAAACAGATTGCCGTGATAGAAGCTGATGTGAAATCGGAGGATAATATTATTGCAAAAGCCATAGGAACTTTTTCAATTATTGAGCCAAGAGAATAAAAAAGTAAATATATTGCTTTAAGTTTACATAACATATCTTATAGGACATAAAGTGAAAAATTATTGAGACCATCTTGCGGCTTGGAAGATATTCGCTTCGAATAATAACTTTCAATTACAGATGCGACTTCTACAAACACTGTTTGTTTTTCAATGCGTGGACAACCAGAAAAGTGTTCCATTGGGCATCCTGATTACCCCACGTGCCATCTTTTTTCTGCGAAACCAATAAAAGAGGAAGTGCTTTCTCCCACTGATGATGTGCTCTCTCCGATTTCAAATGAGCCAGGGCGTTTACCGTCAGAAAAAAAGGAATTGGTGCTGGCCAGATTCCTGAGGGCTGCTGGTTTTCACCTAGATCATCGACAAGTTTTAGTGCGGCTGGATCATTTGAATATACGGGATGAACAATCAATGCCCTCAGGACATTGCTCTTGTCAGCCCATAAATCTTTATTCTCCGAATGTTCATCAAGCAACCGGGTGAGATATTTATAATGTTCTTCAATAGTTTCATGATTATCCTGTTGGAATACGCAGGCAAGAAAAAGCGTTGCACAAACCAGTGTTAATCGACCTTTCGCTTTGATGAATGGCAATTCCCAGAAAGCGTTGGACGGCAAATCTTCATCAAGGGCTTTTGAATAATGATGGTTTAATGATTCTTTGATTAGCCATTTCAGGGCCTTATCGACATATTCCGTCCTGTTACGAACTGTGAGATGCAGACCAAACAAACGTCTGACGGTCTCAACCGGTGATTGAAACCACGATCCGTCAGCGGATTGCCCCTTCATTAGGGTAGCGACTGTTTCCTTAAAATCATTTTGCCATGCGGCGGTTGCAGATTCATCGAGCCACTTCTTCCGGGCATATATTCCAGCCGGTGTTTTACTTTTTTTGAATATTTCTAAAGGGTTATAGAGTATTTTGTTATCCCGACACATATCTCATATCGTTTCTTAGTTACTCTGCCTTATGTAATACTTAAATGTTAAATACAAAAGTTAATGTAATATCGTATTATTTGATTGATAAGCGGATGGCATCAATGATCTCTTTTGCTTTCTGGATGAGTGAGCTTTTGATGTTGACCGTTAGATAAAGATCTCCGGCTTCCCCGCCGCCGCGACCAGCCTCACCCATACCCTTCAAACGAAGTTGTTGCCCTGCCCTGATATTAACAGGAACGTTTACAGTCAATTTTCGGCCGCTCATTTTGCATGTATAGTTTACCTTGCCGCCACGTCCAACCTGATCGGGATAAACCATAATGGAATCCATAATATCTTTCCCTTTCTCAGGAAGCTCAATCCCCCATTTCTTTTTCAATCCGTATCGCAGCAGCTTGTTCAGATAGGTTACAAACGGCGGAGTTTTGCCAATATCCTGCCCTCCCCCGAATCCGCCTATAACCACCCGGCCGAAAACACCCGGTCGCCTGAATTCAAAAGACCGGTATGCAGAACCGTAAGCATCCCGAAAAATATCCTCAAAACTCCGGTAGCCGAAGGCACGGCTCAACTCCTCAAAGATCTGCTGGATATCAGAGCCTCTGAAAATATCCTGATCGGTATGCGCCTGGCGGTAACGGCCATATGCGGATGATCCGTAAGTCTGCCTGAATGTGTCGTATTCCGTTCTTTTTGCGGGATCGGAAAGGACCGCATAGGCCTCGTTTATCATTTTCATGCGTTCCGCCGCGTCCGGGTTGTTCCGGTTGCGGTCCGGATGGTGCAGCAAAGCCAGCCTGCGGTAGGCATCCCGTATCTGCTTAACATCTGCATTGCTGGTTAGTCCCAGCGTTTCATAGTAATCGTTCTGTTCCACTTCAGTCCATTTTTCTATGTCTATACTTTAGTTCCAGTCAAAACAATAATGCAAATGCAAAAAAGAATATCATAGCTTATATAATGTTGATATTGTCCAAAATTATTGGGATACAAAAGACAAGTACGGGGAAGATTCTGTTTTTGAATCCTTCACTTACATTCCTTCATTTGCCAGCTGCTCAACCAGCTTGATTTGCCTGTCTGTAAGTTTTTTGGGAACTTCGATATTGATTTTGACGTACTGGTCGCCTTTTAGAGAACCTTTAAGACCCGGCACGCCATAGCCTTTCATTCGGATCTTTGTGTTATTTTGAGTCCCGGGTGCAATTTTTAATCTTTTTGTGGCTCCTTCGAGTGTGGGAACATCAATCGTTGTTCCCAAAGCGGCCTGTGTAAATTTAATAGTCTTTTCGATGTAAAGATCGCTGCCGTCCCTGGCGAAAATCGGATGAGGCATTACATTAATGTTTAAGTATAAGTCTCCGTTTTGAGCTCCGTTATATCCAGCAAGTCCTTTTCCGGGCAGCCTCAGTTTTTTCCCGGAACTGATGCCTGGCGGGATCTTCACATTGATATCTTCTATTCTGTTTTCCATCTGCAGGGAGATTTTTTTATCCGATCCCATTACGGATTCTTCTAATGAAATTGATAAATTATATTCTACATCCTGGCCTTTTTGAGGCATGTTGGCATAATGGCGGCCACCGCCGCCGCTGAATATACCGGAGAAGGGGTCTTCATAGTCCTGAGGACCTCCTCCCCTTCTGCTTGTACGAAATGTTGTCCGCCCTCTTCCTGAACCAAATCCGAAGCTTCGCAAAATCTCATCAAGGTCGAAATCGCGGAAAATATCCTCCTGTGAATATTGCTGACGATACCGATCAGCAGATCCAAACTGGTCGTATTCATCTCGCTTCTTCGCATCGCTTAAAACGGCATATGCTTCACTGATCTTTTTAAATTTTTCTTCAGCCGCTTTATCATTGGGGTTTTTGTCCGGATGCCATTTCACGGCCAGTTTGCGATAAGCTTTCTTTATCTCATCGGCGGATGCTTTTTTATCAACACCTAAAACCTGATAGTAGTCTTCTGCCATAGTGTCCCTTTTCGGTTGCAAAAAATTATTTCAGGTAATTTAAGCAGCAATTCCCATTTGAAAAGCGTCTAAATTCAATTTTATTAATTTTTGAGGAAAAGACTTTTTAATCACAGTTTCCCAAATGGATTTTTCGATGTTCAGCAGATTTGATACGGCACCCAGCAGGACGACATTGGCCGCTTTTACATTTCCTGCTTTTTGGGCAATTTCGGCCGCGTTAAAAGCAACCACTGTCGGATAATGTTTTTTTAAAAACTCAACAACATCATCAGGATAAGAAGCATCGCCGATATTGACCGCCGGAGGATAGATTTCCTCGGTGTTCACAATAACACACGCATCTGCGCTTATAAATTTTAAATAGCGAAGAGCTTCCATTTTCTCAAAAGAAACAAGTATTTCACCGCTTCCTGCTTCAGCCAGCGGCGAATAGACTTTCTTCCCGTAACGAACATCGCTGTTCACGCAACCGCCGCGCTGTGCCATGCCATGGACTTCACTTTTTTTAACGTCATAGCCTGCTTCCATCATGACCATGCACATGATATCACTGGCTCTTATGATTCCCTGACCGCCTACTCCGGCAAATAACACGCTGTGAACTCTTGAATCATCCTTCATGGAATTTACCCTTTTCCTTAACTGATTGCTCCGAATTTGCACACCTGAGCGCATAATCCGCAGCCATTGCATAATATTTCATCAATTACAGCAATTCCTTTACGTTTGGAACCTTCTTTCGTGATTCCTTCTTTCCAGGCAATCGGGGGGCAATTTAACGTCAGGCAAGTTTTGCATCCCTCGCATTTGTCCGGGTCAACTTTCAGGGCTGAAACAGGCTTCAGATTCGCCCTCTTAAAGAGAACGCATGGGGCCTGGGAGATGATAACGGACGGACCGCTGCTGGCCAGTTCATCTTTAATCGCAATTTGAGCTTCTTTAATGTTGTATGGATTAATAACCCTTATATTTTCAATACCCAGAGCAGAAACCAAAACATTTAGATTAACTTTTTTGGCTTCTTTTCCCATCAATGTGTAGCCGGTGCCCGGATGCTCCTGCATTCCTGTCATGGCGGTTGTGCTGTTGTCCAGGATAATAATCAAGGCATCGCTGTTGTTGTAAGCCATATTTAAAAGCGAGGTAATCCCGGAATGCAGAAAAGTGGAGTCACCGATTACCCCGACAACCTTGCCCTTCCCTTTTTCTTTCAGGGCCTTGCTCATTCCGTGGGCCATGCCGATACTGGCGCCCATGCAGATGCACGAATGCAGACCTTCCAGGGGCTTTAAATAGGAGAGTGTATAGCAGCCGATGTCGCCATGGACATAAGCTTTTGATTTTTTAAGCGCATAAAACAATCCACGATGAGGACAGCCCGGGCACAGATTTGGCGGACGATGGGCAAGAATTTTATGATAAGGGGAAACCGTTTCGCTTCTGTCTGAATTTATTGCTTTTTTTACAATACCGGGATCAAATTCATTGGTATAAGGGAAAATTTCCTTGCCGGTCACCTCGATTCCCATGGCTTTGATCTGCTCTTCAAGATAGGGATCAAGTTCTTCAATTACATAGATTTTTTTCACCTTGGATGCAAATTCATGGATTAATTTTTCCGGAAGCGGATATACCATGCCCAGTTTCAGGTAGGAGAAATCCGGAAATGCTTCCTTGGCATAATTGTAAGTCATGCCGGCTGTGATGACGCCGACCTCCGGATCATTGATTTCCATTTTATTTTCAGGGAAATTTTCCACAAATTTTTTCAGGGCAAGCTGACGTTTTTCGACTTCAACGCGTCTTATACGGGCATTGATGGGCACCATAACGTATTTTTCAGCGTGATGAACCAGCCTTGTCGCGTCTTGGGGCATCTCCGGGTCCTTCAGAGTAACGACGGATTTGGAATGAGCAACTCTGGTGGTTGTTCTGAAAAAGACCGGAGTATCGAATTTTTCACTGATTTCAAAGGCATATTTGATAAAGTCTTTGGCTTCCTGTGGATCGGCAGGCTCCAGCATGGGAATTTTGGCGAATTTCGCGTAATTGCGGTTATCCTGTTCGTTTTGCGAACTGTGCATCGAGGGATCATCGGCACTGATGATTACCAGCGCTCCCTCAATGCCCGTGTAGCTGACGGTAAAAATAGGGTCGGCGGCAACATTGACACCGACATGTTTCATTACAGCCAGTGCTTTTGCACCACCCAGGGCAGCTCCGATTGCAACCTCCACGGCGACCTTTTCATTGGGGGCCCATTCTGCATAAACTCCTTCATATTTGGCAAATTCTTCCATGATCTCCGTGCTGGGAGTTCCGGGATAAGCTGCGGCAAATCTCACACCTGCTTCATAAACACCGCGGGCAATGGCTTCGTTACCTGACATGAATACTTTTTTCAAATGCGTTTGCCTCCGTATGCTTTTGACCCACAATATACGATGATTGATATCGACAGGACATCACGACACGAGATAGTCCGAAGTTTATTGCGGAATATAGTTTTTTGTCTACGTACGTTTATCAATCTTTTCAAGATCAACCGAGAGAGGATATTTTACGCTTAATGAGAACGGAAGCCGCCGGCTCGGTTGTTTTTTCCAGGGCTTTTTTATAGTATTCTACAGCCTTTTCTTTATTGTTTAATTCTTCATAAGCACGTGCAATATTACGCAAGCCGATTGTTTCAAATCCGGCATGATATACGGTTTGCGCTTCTTCAAAATATTTAAGCGCCTGACTAAAATCCTTTTTCGTTTCATAAGCATATCCCAGCGATGTTAAGGCAAGAAATTTTACACCTGTCTTGTCGGATCCTGCTTTTCCCACAAATTTTTTATAGGAACTGATCGCCTGGTCCATCTCTCCTTTGTTATAATAAATATTCCCCAAATGATAATTGGCCATCCGCCCGCTCCAGCTGGAAGGGTATTGATCTGCAAGATCTTTATATACCTTTATTTTTTCATTGACGTTATCCTGGTTTCCTTCATTTTGGAAGACATTCCCCTGTGCCTTTGCGTAAAGCTTCAGTGCGGAATTTGAATAATGGCTCCAGTAAAAATAGATTCCCATGACAAGGATCACGGCCAAGAGCAATGCAGATGCGGAAACAATCACACGCGTCTGATTTTCAGCAATATAATCGCCAATCTTTTCAAAGGTGGATTGAAACGCGTCGGGACTTTTCAGATCTTGTTTTGTTAACTTTTCAGACATATGATTCCCCTTTATTAATATGATATTTTTCAGCCAGCTCCAACAGCAGCTTAGGCATTCTTCGAATCTTTCCCTCCATGCTGGTACAGGCATGGATGGTATAACCTTCTACAAGAAGCTTTGACCGGTTTTCATCCCAGATTCTTGAATTGAATTTCATGCTGGCTCTTTTAATATAATCAAAACTGGTTTCAATGATAACCAGATGGTCGTATTTGGCAGGAGCCAGATAATGGCAGGCAACTTTAGTCAGCGGAAGAAGAAGTCCCAGCTTTTCCAGATCCGCGTAGGACAATCCCATTTGCCTCATCAATTCATTACGGCCCAGTTCGAACCATCGTATGTAATTGGTGTGGTAAACAATACCCATGGCGTCGGTGTCCGCATAAATGACACGTACTGTGGTGAAATTACTTTCCAAGAAGACTGCTCCAGTTCTGAATGAATTTATCCATCAGCAAGTAACCCGGCGAAACCAGAAGGCCGCTTTCTCTAGCGGCGGATTCGGTGAAGCAATATCCGGATGACCTGTTTTCGTCTTTGACAGACGACAGTACGGCAAAAGGACTCGGATCTCCTACATGGGTTTTCAAGTCCAATGGTGTCGGGTGATCGCTTAAAACCAGAATGCGATAATCACCCAGTTTGCCGATGTTGTTCACGATTGGCCCCACTATTTTTTCATCAAAAAATTCAATTGCCTTGATTTTGCCTTCCGCGTTGCCTTCATGGCCCATTTCATCCGGGGCTTCCAGATGCAAAAAGACAAAATCCATGAATTTCAAGGCGTCAAGTGCCATTTTTGCCTTGCCTTCATAATTTGTGTCTATATACCCTGTAGCTCCCTCAACGTGCAATGGCTTTAATCCGGCATTTACTCCCAGCCCATTCAGGAGATCAACAGCCGAAATCATTCCTCCTGACAGCTCATACCTTTGTGTCAAAGGCACAATCTGTGGCTTTTTCCCTTGCCCCCAAAGCCAGATGGAATTTGCCTGCTTTTTGCCGTTTTCCAGACGTCTGACGTTGACCGGGTGATCCTTGATAATTTCTGCCGCCTTCTTCATAATATCTTGAACTTCTTGTGAAAAGTCTCCTGATGGAAGATACGGGAGGATCGCTTTGCCGGGAATATCATGAGGTGGTGTCGTTTGCGGAGATCCGGTTGCGTTTCTCCAGACCATTAAATGACGGTAACCTACACCCGGGAAAAACTGTACCTGGGACGAGCCGATATTCCTGTTGATATGCTGGATGATTTCCCTGGCTTCCACAGAAGTAATGTGCCCCGCTGTAAAATCATCCATGAAGGCTTCATCTGTATCCTGGCTACCTATAGTCACGAGATTACAGCGGTAAGCGATATCATCAGGGTTAAGGTTGATTCCCATGCTGGCGGCCTCCAGCGGACCACGGCCGGTATAAGTTTCTTTTGGATCATATCCCAGCACGCTGAGATTGGCCACATCCGACCCCGGAGTGTACCCCTCGGGGATGGTATCCACAAGACCCAGGGTGCCCTGTCCTGCGATCTGATCCAGAAAAGGGGTGAAGGCGCACTCGAGCGGTGTTTTTCCCCCGAGTTTCTGGCTCGGATAATCCGCCATGCCATCTCCTAATAATACGATATATTTCATGATATATTCCCGTAATCCAATGCTAGCTTAACTCGTCTTCGATGCGAATCAGCATGGTTTTATCCTTTACGATTTCAAGCCTGTCGATTTTCTTCAATGCCTGGCGCACATCCTTTTCCTTTGCTTTATATGTCGTCATAACAATCGGCACAGGACCGGCTTCCTGCCTGGCCTTCTGGATGACGGATGCCAGACTGATGTTGTGTTCTCCCAGAATGCCGGATATTTTTGATAAAACACCGGGCCGATCCAGAACGGAGAAACGAAAATAATACTTCGTTTCGATATTGTCCATCGGAACCAGATTGATGTCTTTCATCCCGGTTTCGGTAATAGATCTCAAAGGCACCCGTCCGGATATTCCTTTCATTACATTGCGCGCGCTGTCCAGAATGTCGCTGAAAACCGCGCTTGCTGTCGGCATCATGCCCGCACCCTGGCCAAACAGAAAAACCGGTCCTGACGCGTCACCGACCAGATGAAAGGCATTATAATTGCGGTTTACGTTTGCCAGCAGATGTCCGGAAGAAATCATTGTCGGGTGGATCCTGGCTTCCACGGCATTTCCTTTGAGCATACCGATCGCCAGAAGCTTGATCCGGTATCCCAGTTCTTTTGCAAACGCGATGTCCTGGCTGCTGATTTTGGTAATACCTTCAACATAAATATCCTGGAGTTTGACTTTTTTGCCGTAGGCCAGTGAAAGGATGATAGCCATCTTATGCGAGGTGTCAATTCCTTCAATGTCAAAAGTCGGATCCGCTTCGGCAAATCCGAGCTGCTGTGCTTCCTTCAGAACGGCGTCAAAGGGTTTGCCCTCGTCAGTCATCTTGGTCAGAATGAAATTACATGTCCCGTTCATAATGCCTATAATGGAATTGATATGGTTGGCAACCAGGGCTTCCTTGAGTGTTTTGATGATAGGAATTGTACCACCTACGCTTGCTTCAAAACCTACATCGACATTTTTTTTCTGGGCCGCCGGGAATATCTGATTGCCATAAGTTGCCAGCATTGCCTTATTGGCGGTAACGACATGCTTGCCTTTCTTAATGGCCTCCAGCACGAAGGTCCTGGCCGGTTCATAGCCACCCATCAGCTCGATCACGATGGAGATCTCCGGATCATTGATAATATCACGCGCGTCGGTTGTCAGGATATTTTTGGAGATTTTAACGCCGCGGGATGCAGTAATATTCACATCGGCAATCTTCTTTAAAACCAGTTTCGCGCCCAGTTTCTCTGAAATAAGCTTCTCGTTTTGCCCCAGGAGCTTTACGACCCCTGTTCCGATATTTCCAAAACCAATCAGACCGATAGAAATCTTCTTCATAATAATCACCTCATCTCTTGCAAAAACGCAAAATCAGACACCTTCAACACCGTTTTAAAATTTAATTACCTATAACAAACACGAACGTTTTGTCAATTATATAAGAGATGAAAGTGAATATATTGATTCGTGTAGAAATCAACGGATGATCTGCTGATAAACTTCATCATGCAACGGAGTGGGAATCCCGCATTCCCTGCCTGCCCGGCATAAAAATCCCGTCAGGGTGTCAACCTCTGTCTGTCTGCCTTTTTCTTTGTCCAGCTGCATGGAAGTTTTTGCGTCAAAGGCAAAACGACCGGCCATTTCCATCGTCCGGTCCACCGCATTTCCAGGCAGATAGACTTTTCTGGCTCTGGCCACGGCAACCACTTCTTCCATCATTCCCTTTAGCTTTGCTTTCAGAGAGGAATCTGTCAGAAGAGCGCCGTATGTCTTGCCGGTGGCCGCTGTAAGCGATCCCAGCGGACACATCAGGAGATATTTTTCCCATAGGGTTTCAGATATCTGCCCGGTCAATTTTGCGTTGATTTTCGCCCGCAGCAAAACATTCAGAACGGCGCTGTATTTCAGGGAGGATTCCTCGTCGTCTGTTCCAAAAATCATTTTACAGGCTCCATCTTCCTGCCGGATAACACCTGGTGCATCAATATGGCTGATGATATAGACACAGCCCCCGATGATGTCCGCGTCCGGAAGGATCAGCCGCAGCCTGTCGGCGCTTTCCACGCCGTTCAAAAGAGGAATTACAACAGTGTTTTTGTGAATATTTGTTTTTACAAGATGTGCTGAATCTTCAAGCGAATAGCTCTTAACGCAAAAGAAAACGAGGTCGAACATGCCGGCAAGAGCCGGATTATCCGTGGCAATATTCGGCCATGCGACATAATCTCCCTCCCGGGTGAATAATTGCAGGCCGTTGTGCTGGATTGCATGCAGATGCTCTCCGCGGGCGATAAAGATAATTTCATGACTGCCGGCAGATGCGTACTCTCTCGCCAGCTTCCCTCCGAAATATCCCCCTACTCCTCCGATTCCAACAATACCGATTCTCATTCCCTCTTCCCACGATCAGACTGAGCTTATACACGAACGTCGTGAATGTTTAAGATGCCGGATATTATTATTTCACCCCCGGAGACGTCCCTGTATCATCAACTGAGAGGCTGAACAGTACGTAGCCCCGTTCTTCAAAAAGTCTTTCTGTTTTTATTCCCGCCTGATTCAGTTTTGTAAGATAGTATTCCGTTGTAATGCCGACCCGGATGTCCTTTTCCTGAAAAAGTTTTCTTAATCCCTCTGGATAATGAATACTGGCATCGACGGTTTTACGATGGGAATAGAAATTCACACTTGGACGGCTTCCGGCTTCCAAAAGCACAATACGACCGTTTTCAGGGGTTTTAAGCGACGCCTGTTGGGCCACTTTTGTGAGGGGGCGGTTGACGAGGCCGTCATACACAGGCAATCCGACGAGGAAAAGAATGCCGGTAATTACGAGAGCGGAAATGGAAAGCGCCGTAAAAAGGGATGACGGTGATTTTTTCCTTCCTGCGATTACAAGAAAAAATGCTGTCATGATAAAAATTGCACCGCAAATATAAGGCGTATATCCCAGATGGATAGGTTCTGCAAGAATCGGCGCCTTCAGGGCTTTTTCCCCAAGAATTTGTGGCAGATATGCGACGATTGCCGGGGCGATAAAACAAAAGATACCAAGCCCAAGGACGAGAAGTACCGCAGAATATTGTGCTGCCAGCCAGCCGTATTTCCCGGTGATTTCATCCCTGTCAAAAAGGGTGGCTGTCAAAAGGGCAATGCCGGGCAGGGCCGGGCAGATATAGTTGGGCAGCTTGGTGGCGGCTATAGAGAAGAAAACGAACGTAACCAGTGAAAAAATGAGAAAGAAACGAAGAAATCGGACACGCTCGTTTGAAGAATCTCTGTATGGACTATGATAAGCGGCAAGCGGTGTAAAGGCGCTCCAGGGCATGAAACCGGCCAGGAAAACGACTAGATAGAAGTATATCGGACCAGAGTGGCCCTCCATTGGTTTTGAGAAACGCTGAAAATGATGCTTTATGAAAAGCTCTTTCATAAAGGAAAAACCTTCCGGATGGTTGAATCCCAGAAGAAGATACCAGGAAAAGCCGATGGCGACCAAAATAATGATTCCCGGTATCAGCCATGAAGGTTGAAAAAGAAT
Source organism: uncultured Smithella sp. (assembly GCA_964394715.1). Taxonomy (GTDB): domain Bacteria; phylum Desulfobacterota; class Syntrophia; order Syntrophales; family Smithellaceae; genus UBA8904. The sequence goes on along the minus strand of CAYMYR010000014.1, from coordinate 33,829 downwards.
ACGTAGCCGGCCAAGGGTGATCAGATAAAGAAAAACAGTGACTGCGGGAAAGAGGATTCCAATGGCTCCTTTCGTCAGCATGGCCAATCCCGCAAATGCGCAGGCGGCCCAGAAATAAAATGTGCCGGATTGATGGTGTGAGGATCGTTCTATTGCTTTCCATGCAAAGTAAAGGCAGAGCATAAAGAAAAGTGTAAGCAGCATGTCCGTCATGGCAATGCGCGACAGATAAACAAAGAAAATGGAAGTGCCTAAAATGAGTGACGCTCTGAAAGACGTCTTTGCCCCCACCGGTTTTTTACCGATCAAAAAGATCAGGAGCACCAGCGCGATTCCCGCCAGCGCGTTGACGATGCGTGCGCCGAATGCATTGATACCGAACAATTTGTAGCCGAGCATCTGTCCCCAGTAAAGCATTGGAGGTTTTTCAAAATTGTTCTCACTGTTTAAGGAAGGAACGAGATATTCGTTCTGCATGAACATTTCGCGGGATATCTCTGCATAAAAACCTTCATCGTAATCAATCACGACGGGTTGGTGGAGACCCACCATATATAAAATGCCGAATATGGCCAAAAGCAGGAATAGCCGGGCAATGTCAGGATTTTTCTTGATGAGAGATTCCATCTTCAGATGCGCTCTTTATGATCCAAGCAGATATTTTTCATAAATCTTTCGGGCCGGAGTGCGCAGGTAAAGGCACAGAGTCAGAAATTCACCGCCCCCTTTGATGAAATGCTTGGGCCTGATATTGGAACCCTGCACTTCAAACCATTCATCCAGGGGATACTCCACCCACTGGGAACTGATTTCATCAAGAGGTTTTCCCGTGACCATGGGGAACCTGGCGAACATCTCCACATCAAAAGTCCAGTGGACCTTAAAGGGTTTTCGAAAAACCTTCTTTAAGGAATCAGAAACCCTGAATATTTTAGCGCCGCACTGGGTGTCATAAATATTGATATTCAGCAAAAGTGACGCACAGGTGGCAAATATTCTCCCCAGATAGTGCCTGGCCGCTTTTCTTTCGATATTTCGTCCGAGCAGTCTTACCCTGGAGCCCATAACGATTTGCGCGCTTCTGGAATCCAGCAATCGGCAAAAGTCCTCAATGGCGCTGACAGGCGTTGCCAGATCGGCATCCCAGTATCCCACGTTATCATAAGATCCCTCAAGAGACTTGAGCATTCCCTGGCGAACAGCCTCAGCTTTACCCGAATTTTTTTCAAGATTCAAAACATCCACCTGGAGCGGATTTTTTTCTTTGATGGATTGAAGAACATGGAATGTATCGTCTGTGCTGCCATCGTTGACAAAGAGAAAGGAGAGATTGGGATTCTTTTTCAGGGCGCCCAGAAAGGCTTCCGCTTTGATTCGTTTCGATTCATTATAGCATGGAACGACAATTTGCGTCTTTTTCATTGGTTCATCCCGTGACAACATCCAAGGTCACCTTTTTTTCAAAAGTTGACTTTATCACGAGCATCATTCAAAGACAAAACAAATTTATTTTATCCGGTCCTGGCCAGATCCAGTTTGCCATGCCATTTCGCGATTAAGGCTTGTTTGAGGATGGCATGCTCCGGTTTGTCCAGTAACGGATCCCGGGCGGCAAGGGCAAAGGCGTCTTCCTTTGCCTCATTTAAAATGCGCGCGTCCCGGATGATGCTGGCAATTCGAAAATCAGGTAGACCGGATTGTCGGGTTCCCAGAAAATCTCCGGGACCGCGGATGACCAGATCTTCTTCCGCAAGCGCAAAGCCGTCCGTGGTTTTTTCCATGACTTTTAATCTTTTGCGGGCGTCAGCAGACACTTTATAATCAGCAAGCAGAATGCAGGTGGAAGGGATATCCCTTCTCCCTACCCTTCCCCGCAATTGATGCAGCTGCGACAGGCCGAAACGTTCCGCGTGCTCAATCACCATCAAGGAAGCATGAGGCACGTCAATGCCGACTTCAATCACGGTTGTGGCCACCAGGATGGCTATTTTGTTCTCCTGAAAGTCTCTCATGACCGACTCTTTTTCCTGATCTTTCATTCTGCCGTGAATCAGTCCCACCCGGCAATCCGTAAAAATATCCTTTTGCAGGTGATCGGCCATTTTTGTCGCGTCTTTCAAATCAAGATTTTCCGACTGCTCCACCAGAGGATACACAATGAAAACCTGATGACCTCTGGCGATTTCCCGTCGGATAGTTTCATAAACAGTTGGCCTTCTGCTCTCGCCCATTAAAATTGTACGCACCGGTTTTTTCCCGGGGGGCATTTCATCGATGACAGAAACATCCAGATCTCCGTAAACGGTCATTGCCAGCGTCCTCGGAATGGGCGTGGCTGTCATGACCAGAACGTCCGCTTGAATTCCCTTATTGCGCAGGGATGCCCGCTGCATAACGCCAAAACGGTGCTGCTCGTCGATAACCGCAAGCCCCAGTTTTTTAAAATCTACACATTCCTGAATCAGGGCATGGGTTCCAATCATGATATCGGCCTGACCTGATGCAATGTGAGACAAAATTTCATTGCGCGCGCTATTTGTCATGCTGCCGGTAAGCAAAACAACACGAAGGCCGATCGGTTTGGCCCATGCAGATAGCGTGGTAAAATGCTGCCTGGCCAGGATTTCTGTAGGCGCCATCAGGGCGGCCTGAAAACCGTTTTCGCATACAGTGATCATGGCCGCCATGGCCACGAGGGTTTTCCCGCTTCCCACATCGCCCTGTAAAAGACGGTTCATGGAAATCGAGGACTGAAGGTCCTTGTGAATTTCCGTGATCACCCGCTGCTGGGCGTTGGTTAATGAAAAAGGCAGTGAACTATAGAACCTATTTAGAAGCATCCCCTCCAGGCGAAACGAAATCCCTTTATCCAGGATGCGGCCGGATTTTTTTACGGCCATTCCCAGCTGAAAAAAGAAAAACTCATCATAGATCAGCCGGCGATGTGCCTCTGAACGGGCATCGATGTATGGCTGGATCTGCTCGTCCTGACCTGGAAAGTGAACCGTGAGCATGGCTTCATGAATGTTGAGCAGATTTCGTTTACGGCAGATTTCATCGGGGACGGGTGAAGCGATATAGCGTGAATATTGATCCAGCGCTCCATACATGACTTTTCTGATATATTTCTGATGTAGGCCCTCTGTTTCCGAATAGACGGGAACAATGCGTTTGAAATTCAGCAGATTTTCATCATCATCTTCAACGTCCAGAATTTCGTAATCGGGGTGAATCATGCTTTTGCCCGCATAATTGGGTGTGACCAGACCGGTGAAAATGGCACGGACTCCTTTTTTAAAGATGCCTGTAAGATATGACATCTGGCCTTTAAACCACTTTACGGTCAGGTTGGCTGTATGATCGCTGACAGTGACTTCCAGAATTCTTTTCTTGCCGTAGTAGCGGAATTCGCTCAAAGCAACCACCGCAATGATTGTCTGGGTTTTTCCCGCTTCCAGTTTATTGATTCTGCGGATTTCACGCCGGTCTTCATAAGCGCGGGGGAGAAAATAAAGCAAATCCTCAACCGTGGTGATTTTCTTTGCCTGAAACCGGGCGGCCATTTTCGGGCCGACGCCTTTTAGATACTGTACGGGCACAGACAGTTTTTCAGCTGATGTTTTCAAATCCGAGATTCTTTCACTGATCTGCTCTTCTCTCAACGGAGATACAGGTTTGCTTGCGTCATAGACATCTATGGCATCTAACAATCTTTCCAGAATTTTTACCGATTCGATAATTATCGTTTTTTTTCCCGCGGTATCCTGTGCATCATAATCGGAAAAAATATTCAGAAGATTTCGAAGTGGAGGCTCGAATCTGTTTTGCCAGGCAGAAGGAATGGCATCCATCTGCTGAGCAATGATTCCAGCCATGGATTTTCCCAAATCTTTAATGTGTGGAAGATTTTTAAAATCATCTCTGGCGGCAAATTTCAGAGGCTGCTCGATTTTCTGCAGATTTTTTTTATACGACTCCATTCAAGTCACTCCAATACAGCTCGCCAAACAGATAAATTTCCGGAAATTGCTGACTTTTTTAACAAATAATTTATTATTTCGCAAGTCAATGATTGACACAAACGAAGATATGCGTTAAAAACTTTTTTTATTTTTCAACGTAAAATATATCATCAATTTATGGAGTCCTATGGTAACAAAATCTGAAAGATCCAAAAAATCTACTTATAAAGACGCGGGCGTGAATATCGATAACGCCAATGCGTTTGTTGAACGCATTAAACCTCTCATTAAAATGACAGCCCGCAAAGAAGTGATTTCGGGTATCGGCGGGTTCGGCGGATTGTTCCGCTTTGACATCGCCAAAATGAAAAATCCCGTTCTCGTCTCCTCTACGGATGGCGTTGGAACGAAACTAAAGATTGCACAACTGATGGATAAACACGACACCATCGGGATCGACCTGGTTGCCATGTCGGTGAATGATGTCATTGTCCAGGGAGCGGAGCCTCTGTTCTTTCTGGATTACTTGGCCACGGGCAAAATCGAACTGGAAAAAAGTGTTCAGATTGTGGATGGCATCGTCCAGGGATGCAAACAGGCCGGCTGTACACTTCTTGGAGGCGAAACGGCCGAAATGCCGGGCTTTTATCAATCGGGAGACTATGATCTGGCCGGGTTTTGTGTGGGCGTTGTGGAACAGGAAAAGCTGATTGACGGTTCCACCATCAGCATTAACGACCGTGTGATCGGGCTTGCATCGAGCGGCCTGCACAGCAACGGTTATTCACTGGCGCGTAAAGTCCTCCTGGAAAAAGGCAGGCTCTCTCTAAATGAATCTGTGCATGGAATGAAAAAAACCATCGGCCAGGAACTTCTGGAACCGACCCGTATTTATGTCAAATCCCTTTTAAACATTTTTAAAAGTTTCAATATCAAAGGACTGGTTCATATTACCGGAGGCGGTTTTTACGACAATATTCCGCGCATTATACCCGAGGTCTGCCGCTGCGTGATAACCACGGGCAGCTGGAAGATCCCTCCAATCTTTTCCGTTATCCGCGACATCGGCCATGTGGATGAAAAAGAAATGTTCCGGGTTTTCAACATGGGGATCGGCATGATGATGATCGTTTCGGAAAAAGAATCACAGGAAATTCTTGACCGCCTGAAAGCGATGGGAGAAGCTGCATACCTGATCGGAACAATCGAAAAAAAGGAAACCCATCAGCCTTCCGTCTGTTTCACCGGTCAGTAACGGTAAATCTATGAGTGAATTCTTAAAACTGGGTGTTCTGATTTCCGGCAGCGGATCAAATCTCCAGTCCATCATCAATCATATTGAACAGGAAGGCCTCCCTGCCCGGATTCAAATCGTTGTGAGCAATAATGCGGAGGCATACGGATTGACCAGGGCAAGAAATCATCATATTCCCTGTAAGGTTGTCAAACATCAGGATTATGCCGGCAGGGAAGACTTTGACCGCGAATTGATACGCATTCTGAAGGACGCAGAAGTCGATCTGGTCGTGCTGGCCGGTTTCATGCGGATTCTCACGTCATCTTTCCTGCAGGCTTTTGAGAACAGGATTATCAACATCCACCCTGCCCTGTTGCCTGCTTTTCCTGGAACGCACGTCCAGCAGAAGGCCATTGATTACGGTGTAAAGTTTTCCGGATGTACCGTGCATTTTGTTGACGAAGGGGTTGATACCGGACCCATTATCATTCAGGCTATCGTACCGGTTCTTCCCGATGATACGGCACAAACACTCGCCGCCAGAATCCTGATGGAAGAGCATAAAATCTATCCCCAGGCCATCCGTTATTTCGCGGAAGGAAGAATCAGGAAAAAAGGCCGTCACGTGGAAATGATCAATATCAAAAATTGTGACGCCGTCGCATTGCATAATCCGTCCCTGGATCGTTAACAGGAATGCGAAATCCTCCGGAGAAAATATTGCTTCATGTATGATCTGATTGTCATAGGTGATGATCTTTCCTCCCATATATCGGCTGCCTACGCCAGCGGGAACGGTCTGAATACACTGCTGATCGCGGAAAGCGGGCTTGGCGGGTTGAACCTGATCGGTGATTTTATTTTCAACATCGACCCGACACCAATCACCGGCCTGGGCAGGGAGCAGGCGGGATTGTCGGTCCTTATAGAACTGGGTATTGTGCTTCCCGAGGACCACGCATCGCCTTTGAGCACCGCGTTTCAGATTATTCTTCCTGATCAACGGATTGATTTTTACAGTGACCCGGTTCTGCTTCAAGCGGAATTGACACGCGAATTTCCCGAACTGGCCCAGGAAATCAGGGATTTTTATGACAGCGCCTCGGATGCGTCAGACGTATTTCAAAACTGGCTGACCGAATATCCACAGCTTCAGCCAGGGAATCTCAGGGATTTTTTTTCTTATCTCAAGATCCTCCCCTTCATTGTCCGGTATAAACTCAGCGCAGTTCATTTTGATAAAATATTGACGCAAAATGCGTCTCTGGAAAAAGTCTGGGAGGCTCAACAGGCCCTTCTTTCCTTCAATAATGACGATTTGTTTTCCGTTGGTTCCGCTTTTCAATATTGCTCGCCCATGCGAGGTGTTTATTTTTTCCCTCAGGGCAAACAATTTTTATTCAACTCGCTCATTGAAAAAATTGAATCGAACAAAGGGCTTTATCTGAATCGATACCAGGTATCATCGATCACCAGAAAAAAAACAATCGATGTGGAGATAAAATCACCGGATGGCGCAGCATCCACAGTATCCGGCCATAATCTGATTGTGAGCGTAAAGTCTGATGCTCTGTCCCTGCTTCAACAAAGCCGGAAATACTTCAGCCTTTCGGACTGGTTACGTCCAATCAAAATCACTTACTATCCGTTCACCATATTTCTTGGCATTACACAGAAATGCCTGCCCGAACAGATGGCTCGGCACGTTGCTGTCGTTTCGGACGTGACGAAAGATCTTTATGACAGCAATCTGATTATTCTGGAGACGGGTCTCCCGGAAAAAGACAACTCACTGACGCATGCGAAAACATCGCTTACCGCAACGGTCTTCCTTCCTGATCAACAGGAAAAATGGACCCCGGAAGCTTTAAAACATGAAGCTGATTCTATTCTAGAAAGGCTTGATGTTTTCTTTCCTTTCTTAAAGGACCATATTGAGATATTCGATATTGACAAATCCATAAATATTTCATCTGAATCACGAAAAGTCATCAGTCCGAAATATAAAGTGCGAAATTCTCTTTTCACATCTTTTGCCGCCAAAAACAACAAGACCTTTTATGATAATGTTTTTTTAACAGGCACGTCATTGCTGTCCGATGCGGGGTTTGACGGAGAAATCCTCTCCGGCAAAAATGCTGCATTACGGGTCCTCCGGAAAAGGAGTTGATGTTATGAACAATCGTTTCAAAATTGCGAACCTTGGAAGCTGCCAGGTGGAGTCCCCCCTCAACATCAATAATTTCGTCAACGATCAGGACAGGATTCTATTTCATACCCGCCTTGCCGAATATGCGAGAATCAAAGAGCCCCAAGGAAAGCCTCTGTCTGTTGAACCCGCCGGCCCCCGGGAAAAGATTTTTTTTCATCCAGACCAGACAAAGGCCGCTATTGTTACATGCGGCGGTCTCTGCCCCGGTATCAACGATGTAATCCGTTCAGTAACCATGACCCTGTTTTACCGCTACGGTGTGAAAAATATTCTGGGAATTAAATATGGGCTGCGCGGTCTGAATCCGGGTTACGGGGACAAACCTGTAAAGCTTACTCCCGACTATGTGAAGGACATCACCCATATTGGAGGAAGTGTTCTTTCGTCATCCCGTGGTCCTCAGGAGGCAAAGGTGATGGTGGATTATCTGGAGAGCCTCAATGTCAATATTCTTTTCTGTGTCGGCGGCGACGGAACCATGAGGGCCGCTGAAAAATTAACAGCGGAAATTACTGAAAGAAGAGCGCAAATTTCTATTATCGGAATCCCCAAAACCATTGACAACGATCTGAACCTGATTGAAAAAACCTTTGGATTTGACACGGCCATCGATAAAACCGTAGAAGCAGTGCGTAGCGCACATGTGGAAGCCAAGGGTGCATTTAACGGCATCGGGCTGGTGAAAATCATGGGCCGGCTGTCCGGCTATATTACGGCCACTGCTGCGCTGGCACAGGGAGACGCAAATTTTGTGCTGATTCCCGAAGTCGGGTTTGAGCTCGATGGAGAAAGGGGATTCCTAAAGGCACTCGAAAACAGAATGCGGAAGCGAGGTCATGCGGTTATTCTGGTGGCGGAGGGCGCAGGCCAGGAACTGATGAAACAGGATTCATGCGAACAAAAAACGGATGCCTCGGGAAATATCCGTCTTCAGGACATCGGCCTGTTTCTGAAAAATGCCGTTACCCGGCATTTCCGTGAAATCGACATGGAAATCAATCTGAAATATATTGAGCCCAGTTATCTGATTCGTTCCGTCCCGGCCAACGCCTCGGACAGCATTTATTGCAGTTCTCTGGGACAATACTCCGTGCACGCCGCAATGGCGGGGAAAACAGGACTGCTGGTTGCGCTCAGGAAAAATGAATATGTTCATCTGCCGCTATCCGCGGCCATATCGGGCAGGCAGCTTGATCCTCACGGCAGTGTCTGGCAGAGAGTGCTGGAAACAACGGGTCAGCCAGCACAGATGAGGAATGATCGGTAGCCCTGCTCTGTCATTCTTTTACGGCGGTTACGATAATTGTACGCCCCAGAAGGGTCTTTACAGAATTTAGTTTTCCTACAATTTCGCGATTGGACTCATCGATGGTTTGATATTTGTTCATTTCTTTTTTCCAGATGAATGAACCCCAGATTTTTATCGGCAGAAGAAGAAAAATAAGCTTAACCATCCCCGATCGCTGATATTTATCCACGGTATAATCGATTTCCCGAAAATTCAGTTCGCAAAGCGCGTGCATGATGTAGAAAAGAGAAGTGGGATTGATGTGACCGGCACAGGACTCTATTTTTCTGTTGCGCACGGGAAGAGGTCCCATAAGCCTGGGAAAACCAAACCATAAATACCTTAATCTTGAATTGACGTTCAAAATATTGGGTGTACTCAATACGAAAATTCCACCGGGCTTTAAAACACGGTGAACATCTCTCATAATGGCCCGAAAATCTTCAAGATGTTCAATAATTTCCGTGGCTGTCACAATATCAAACGTGTTATCCGGATATGGTACTTCTTTTTTAGTGTTCAAATCAACAATATCCACCGGCTGACCCGGTAAATTCATCAGGGAATCAGTGTAGTCGCAACAGGATGCATTCGTTTTCAAATATTGTTTCAGATGACGCACGAGTTCGCCGGATCCGGAACCGATATCCAGATGTCTGAATTCGCGGTTCTTTTCATCAGAATTGCAATGCTTCAGGATCTGCTCAACGGTTGCCGCATGAATTTTTTCCGTGCTCATTTTCTTCCCTTGTGCATTTTTTTGCTGATGTGTTCGGTTGCCCTCGTGAATGCAAGTCAACCTGCAGTTTTTTTGTCGCCTCGTGGTTTTTATTTTCTTAATATTGCAAAAAATGCTTGCAAAATAAACTATTATAGCTTAGGAACCACCTACATTTTTTTCAAAGGAGTAAAGTCATGTCTCGTATTTGTGACGTATGTGGAAAAAAGCCGCAAGTGGGCAATAATGTCAGTCATGCCAATAATAAAAGCAAAACCGTCTGGCGTCCGAATCTTCAAAAGTTACGCTGTGTTGATGAAAAAACAGGAGCCGTCAAGAGGATAAAAGTCTGCACGCAGTGCATCCGTTCCGGTTTTGTCAAAAAAGCCAGCTAGTCCGTAGGGTACCACCCGCAGTTCCTGATGGTCGCTGTACTCTGCTGAAGAAATTCCTCATTATCAATGGATTGCAGGGCATCTTGAAACAGGGTTGAAATAGCATCAGCAAACAACGCATTGTCATTTTTCAGGCCGAATCTGTCCGTAAAAAGGCGAATTCGGCCTTCAATATTCATAATCCGATTCATTCTTTCTTTTGTGATGTAAAATACGGCATTTTTCAGAACATCTTGTGCAAATTCTTTCTGGATTCCGTAAAGCCATGATATATCTTCACAAAATTGATCACATCGGCGGTCGTGCGTGAAGTGTATCGCGTCTTCCAGAAGTTCTATGGAGCCATCGTCATGGATATGCTCTAAAATCACCAGATCATAAATCATTTCAATGATTAAGTGAGAACGGTAGGCGGCTTCTTCATAAGAGATATTTCTGCCGATGATTTTATGTAATTCTAAAATAGATTCGATAAGATGCCTGCCCTTAACATACGTATAGCCTTCGGAATGGGGATCAAAACCTTCCCTGCATTGAAGGCTTATCCTACCGTAATGTGCAAGATCGTCTACCAGAAGATGAAACATGATGTATGCCGTACGTTTATGGTCTGGTGGCGCTTGGATAAACCGGCTGATGAAATGGGTCTGCCTGGCGTTTATATCCGGATGAAGTGTCAGTAAATCTGGCGCAATATTATATATATAAATATCGGGATCGCTGTTTTTTACGTTGGATGAATCCATGATTCGCTGCAATAAACATGTATGAGTCAACATCAACATGAATTCACCTGAATATTTTGAGACGGTATTTCTTTTATCATGAACCGTTCTTTCAGATTTTGCAGGATGCTTTCCACATCTTCCTCGAAATCCGGCATGATGGAAATCTGAATAATGGCGTCTTTGGGATCAATCGTGGAAACGGTAACCAGCCCCTCGTAGCCTTCCAGCATAAACTGTAAAAGCGCAATATCGCTTGCTTTTATTTTAAACCATTTTTTTTGCATTCCTGGTTTTAAGCTACCATTTATCGTTTTAAAGATCAAGATGATCAATGAATGCTTGACATAGGATTTCCCGCTGATATGATGAAAAAAGAAAATAATATTAAAGATGAATGTATGATCCGAGAAGAACGTTTGCCGGTAACACAATGGAAGCTAAAAGATACCGGCCCCCAAAATATTGAAGAATCCCTGGCGAAGGAATTTGCCATTTCCAGGATCATTTCTCAGTTGATCATGAACCGGCAAGTTTCCAGCCTGGAAGACGCGCGCCGGTATTTGTATCCATCCCTCAATGATTTGCACAGCCCTTTTTTAATGCAGGACATGAAAAAAGGCGTAAGCCGGTTGATCAAAGCGATTCATGCAGGTGAAGATGTTGTGATCTATGGTGACTATGACGCGGATGGAATTACCTCCGTCGTCATTTTGTACAAATTCATCAAAGAACTAACCAGTAAAGTGTCTTATTACATCCCTGACAGAGTTCAGGAAGGCTACGGACTGAAAACTCCGGTCATCGACCAGTTTAAAGCGAAAAATGTCAAACTGATCATTACAGTGGATTGCGGAATTTCCGATATCGAACAAATCGCTTATGCAAAGTCTATCGGTATCGACACAATTGTTTTGGATCATCATGAAATATCTGATCAGCTCCCTGATGCGGTGGCCTGTATCAATCCGGCTAGGTCAGACTGCTCTTTTCCCTTTAAACACCTGGCTGGTGTAGGGATTGCCTTTAATTTTCTCATCGCGCTTCGGGGCACACTTCGCAAAGAAGGTTTCTGGAAGAACGACCGGTATCCAAACCTCAAAGAATATTTGGATGTTGTCGCGCTGGGAACGATTGGCGATATTGCTCCGTTGGTTGGTGAAAACCGGATATTTGCAAAGATCGGTCTGGAATTGATCACGGAAGGGAAACGTCCCGGGATTAAAGCGCTCAAGGAAGTGAGTGGCATTGACGGACAACTGATAGATTCCTTTAAAGCTTCCTTCTGCCTGATTCCCAGAATCAACGCTGCGGGACGAATCGCTTCCCCTTTGGATGCGGTTCATCTTCTACTGGCGGAAAATCTGGAAGAAGCGAGGCCGCTTGCGGAAAAACTGGATTTGCATAACCGTCGGCGTCAGGCAATGGAAAGAGATATCCTTAACGAAATTCTTGGCAAACTGGGGGCGAATCCAGATCTGGAAAACATGAACTCTCTGGTTTTTTCATCCGACAAATGGCATCCGGGAGTTGTGGGCATCGTTGCCTCTCGTCTTGTGGATCTTTTCAGCCGACCAGCTTTTGTTATCAGCCTAAAAGACGGCGTGGGCAAGGGTTCGGGGCGAAGTGTCTCTGATTTTAACATCCACAAGGGATTGCAGCAATGCGCGTCACTGCTTTTATCCTATGGCGGCCACTACCGCGCAGCTGGAATCTCCATAAAAGAGGATGATATTGACGAATTTGCCTGCACGCTGGATGAAATCATCCGGAATTCGGTTCAATCGACGGAATTGGTTTCTCAAACCTTCATCGACGCGGAATGTCAGCTTCAAGACATCAACCTGGATTTTGTCCAGCAAATCTCCATGCTTGCTCCCTTCGGCTGCGATAATCCAGAGCCCATCCTTTGTGTTCGTAATATTAGGGCCTCGTCTCCTTCTGTTGTTGGAAACAATCACCTTAAAATGCACCTGGTTTCAAATGAAGCTTCCTGCAATGCCATCTGGTTTGGCATGGGTAAATACCTCGGAGCCTTGAACGGCGCGAATCTTGACGTTGTTTTCTCCCCGCAGATGAATTACTGGAATGGATCATCCGATATTCAGCTGAAATTGAAGGATGCTGCTATTCTTTCATAAAGAAAGGATCATCCATGGACAAAGCTAAAAAAGCAGCGCTATACAGTGCTCTTCTCTTTCCAGGATGGGGACAGTTTTATCTCAAACGCTATAAAAGAGGGTTGATTTTTTTTCTGCCCGTGTTGATGGGATCCATTGCGCTTGTTTGGTCGGTGGTTCGCATCGGATCCGCCATTATTCAAGCCTCACCCTTCAAAAAAGGAACGGTCCAGCCCGCAGATATCATCCGGGTATCGGTTGATGCCCTGAAGTCAGTCGATTTTTCTTATCTCCTGATGATGCTGCTTCTGATCGCCGCTTTATGGATCTTGTCCATTATTGACGCTTATCAACTTGGGAAAAAGTGTTGACGGTTTCTACCACTGGCGGGAATCCAGAATGATCTTCTGGTCCGGGGGAATCGTTCCGGCTTCCGTATATTCAATAGCGTCAATTTTTACCGTGCAGATTTCGCGGAAAAGTTTTCTAAATTTTTCTTCCCATCCTTTTGTGCCGATTTCCATATCTCTTTTTTCCAGTCTTAGCGTTAAAACATCTTCATGTCCTTTTCGGCTGACGACAGCCTGGAGCGGCAGGTTGTTGAATTTCGAAGAAATCATCTTCAACTGACTCGGTGCAATGAACAGCCCGCGGACTTTTACCGCGTCACCCACCCGTCCCGCAAGACCCGCCAGCCGGTAGGAAGTTCTTCCGCATGAACACTTCTCTGTGATCAGGCGGGATAAATCGCCCGTGCCGAAGCGAAGCAGAAAGAAAATGTTGTTTAGCCTCGTCACCACAACCTCACCTAATTCACCGGGCAAAACATTTTTACCGGTCGCCGGATCGACAATTTCTACGATCGTTTCTTCGCAAATGTGCCACCCGGATTTCTGTGAGCATTCATAAGCCACATCACCGACCTCGGTCGCTCCGTACATCTGATAAGTATCGATGCCGTATTCTTTTTCAAATACCTGCCGCAGCGAAGGCAGCAGAGGTTCGGCGGCAAAACAGGCTTTTCTAAGATGGAAATCTTTCCTGAAATGAAAACCCATTTCTTTGGATTTTTCGATAATCGACATTAAAAAGCTGGGCGTGCCGACATAGGCCGTCACTTTCAAATCTTTGATTAACTGCACCTGGACTTGAGAAGATGATGTTCCGGATGGAACCACCGTGGCGCCGACTTTACGCAGGCCGTTGTGAAACGTGAGCCCCGCAGCGACCAGGTGATAGGAAAAAGCGTTCAGAGCAATGTCGGCAGGCCCGATGCCGGCAGCGCAAAACGCCCTTGCCCACAGGAAATCCGATTCGGACAGATGCGGTTCGTAAACCGGCCCCGGTGAAGTAAAAATACGGTCGATGGCCGCTGATGAGTTTTCCAGCCCCGCGTAGGGGATGTCTCGCATCTCCATTTCCACGAGCTTTTCGCGGCTGGTCACAGGCAGAACTTCCAGGTCTTCCCGTGTTCTGATTCGGGCGGGGTTGATTTTACACGCATTAAGGATTTGTCTGAGTCGGGCGGACTTTCGATAGCCCAGCTTGACCATAGCTGAGAGCGCCTGGTCCTGTCGTTCCTTTCTGTCTTTTAATGAGGATTTTTCTCTGCTGTCAAAATATTTTTTCATCATTCCCTCTTTCACAGCCAGCGCTTTCGACGGCGATAGGCTTTCACGTCTTTATAAGATTTGGCGATACCCGAGGCTGCCATACCCAGGTAAAATTCTTTGACATCGGGATTGTCGGACAATTCTCTGGAAGTCCCCTCCATAACAATTTTCCCATTTTCCATCACATAGCCGTAGTGAGCAACCTGAAGCGCCATATTTGCATTCTGCTCGACAAGCACAATGGTGGTGTCATGTTCCTCGTTTATTTTTTTAATGATGCGGAAGATCTCCTGGACAACCAAAGGCGCCAGTCCCAGCGAAGGTTCATCAAGCATCAGCAACTGCGGATGCGCCATCAGGGCGCGGCCGATGACCAGCATTTGCAGTTCCCCGCCGCTGCAGTATCCCGCAAGCGACTTTCTTCTTTTCACCAGCGGAGGGAAATAATGATAGACCATTTCCAGATCCTCTTTATATGGCTTGCCCGGCCTTGTGGCCGTGCCGACACGAAGATTTTCCTCAATCGTCAGGTATTTGAATGGCTGGCGGCCTTCCAGTACCTGAATGATGCCCTGCCGCGTGATAAATTCAGGGGCCTGGTTTTGTATGTTCACACCATTGTAGATAATGTCACCGTCGGTTACTTCACCGTTTTCGGGTTTCAGCAGCCCTGAAATCGCCTTGAGCGTCGTGGTTTTCCCCGCTCCGTTGCTTCCCAGCAACGAAACGATATGCCCCTGCTCCACACTCAGCGATACCCCCTTGAGCACCTGGATGACGTTGGAATAAACAACAGAAATATTGTTTAACTGCAGTAAAATTTCACTCATCATTGATCCTTACCCGATCCAACGGGTCAAACACATTCATGGAATGTTTATGCCATGCTAATAGGAAAACGGCCAGAGCCTGAAATAGGAACGCAGGATCCTCCATAGTTCCGCAATGCCTTTCGGTTCCAGCAGAATAAACAGAACAATGGCCAGGCCAAAAACAAATTCTTTGAGCGGCGCCATGTTCAGACCCATACTGGTGACCACACCGATATTCATCAGCAGACCCGTCGTGTATCGTAAAATCTCATTGAGGATGGTGATGAATGTCGCTCCGAAAATCGCTCCGGGAATATTTCCCATCCCTCCGATAATGACCATGGCAATGAATTCCACGGAAAGTCCCAGATTAAAGGGTTCCGTCGTTATGCTGACCATGTAATACGCCCAGAGAGCTCCTGCAAAACCGGCGTAAAACGAACTGATCGCAAACGACAGCAGCTTATATTTGAAAATGGGGATGCCCATTCCTTCAGCCGCACGGTCATTGTCCCGGATAGCAATAAATGCTCTGCCATATTTACTGCGTATAATATTTACGGCAAACCATGTCATGGCAACCATACATACAAAAATAAAAAAGAAAAAGGTTTTGTCTCCGGCAATCGTCCAGCCGAATATCCGGGGTGCGGGCAGTGTGATCCCCATGGTTCCCTTGGTCAGGCTTTCCCATTGGATCAAGACATATTCAATGATGATCTGTCCGGCCAGTGTCGCGATCGTCAGATATAATCCTTTCAGTCTGCCGGACGGGATGCCAAAGACCATGCCGATCATGGCCGTAATCAATCCGGCGGCAGGAATGGAAAGATAAAACGGCACTTCCAGACGGGTTGCCAGAATTGCTGCCGCATAGGCACCGACTCCGAAAAACGCTCCGTGCCCCAGGGAAATCTGTCCGGTGTAACCGACGAGGATGTTGAGCCCGATCGCGGCAATTGCCAGGATCCCTATGGTGTTAACAACATAAAGAAGGTACGGACTCAAAATAAAAGGAGCGACCCCGAAAAGAAGCAGCAGAAAAACGCCCAGGCTGACCCGTCCAAACCATGTCTCGAAAATGGTCAATTCCTGGTTGTAATTTTCATGATAGTTGCCACAGGGATGAAAGGATAATTTTTTCATATCGGTTTCCGCTTTCTAGACTCTTTCAATCTCCACCAGTCCGAACAGTCCGTAGGGTTTGACCATCAGAATAAAGACCAGGACGATATAAGGAACAACGTCACGTAATGACGGCGACAGGTATCCACCGGTAAACGTTTCCAGAAGCCCGATGATCATGCCGCCGATAATAGCACCCCCGATGCTGTCAAGTCCCCCCAGAATGACTACAGGAAACACTTTCAGACCGATGGCGCTCAAATCATGAACATTCACACCGTTGATGATGCCTAGAACAATCCCGCTCATGCAGGCCACCATGGCAGCGATTGCCCAGGACAGTGCGAATACGCGCCGGACATGAACCCCCAGGGACAAAGCCGCCTTTTGATTGTCGGCCACGGACCGCATGAATATCCCCTGGGATGATTTTTTAAAAAACAAGCCAAAAAGAACGAGGAAAACAATGCTTATGATGAGTGTGGCTGAGTAAACAGGCGCGATGTATATGGACCCCATGTGAAGTTCCAGAGAAGAAGGCAGAAATTCCGGATAGGTGTGCAGGTTCCCGCCCCAGATGAGCAGAATAAGGCCCTTGAACATCGCGGACAGTCCTACGGTGAGCATGATAACGAAAATCAGTTTCTCTCCGATCAGTGGCCTTAAGAAGAATCTTTCAATCAGGAAACCCAGGATAAAACAGCCGACCAGTGTCAGCAGAAAGGATGCGGCAATCGGCAGTTTGCCCCAGGTGACGAGCGACAGGAAAAAGAAAGCGCCCAGCGCAAGAAGTTCTCCATGAGCAAAATTGAGAACACTCGAGGCCTTGAAGATCATAACAAAACCCATGGCGGAAATTCCATAAAGTAGCCCCACACAAATGCCGTTAACCAATAATTGCAGAAAAAAATCCATAGCCCGATACCTTAATCCACGCTGAGTATGTTGATTGTGGTTTCTATTTCACCGATTCGTCCGTCCCGGTAGCGTATTTTCCCGGTAACCGGAACACTCTTCGCCTGGCCATACATCGCTTCAATAATTTTAATATACAGACCGTAAACGAAACGTCGGCGCACTTTTCCCGTGCGGGTCAGTTCGTCATCGTCCGCGTCCAGAAGTTTGTAGAGGAGAACAAACTTCCGGATCTTCATAACCTCGGGAAGCTGTTCGTTGACCTGCCGGACTTCCCCGAGGATCAATTCCTCCACGGCTTTCTGCTGGGACAGGTCCATGTAGGTGGTATAGGGAATCATTCTTTCTTCCGCCCAGTTACCGACATTGCCCAGATCGATATTGATGATGGCGGAAATATAGGGACGCGCTTCTCCAAAGGTGACCGCTTCCTTGATATAGGGACTGAACTTCAGACGGGTTTCTATGAAATCCGGAGAAAAAGCCTCACCGCTTTTATTGCGGATAATATCTTCTTTTCGGCCAATGATCAGTAAATGGCCGTCTTCGTCAATGTAGCCCGCGTCTCCTGTTTTAAGCCATCCGTTTTCAAACGCAGCTTCCGTTGATTTGTAATCGTTGTAATACCCGGAAAAATTGGCTTCCGATTTCACAAGCACTTCCTGGTCTTCGGCAAGCTTTACTTCCGTTAGTGGCAGGGGTTTTCCTACGGTTTCCAGTTTGACTTCATCATCCGGTTGGACCTGAAAAATCCCGCAGGATTCTGTGAGACCGTAGCACTGTTTCAGATTCAGGCCGATCGCACGGAAAAATCCGATGACATCCGGACTAATCGGATGACCTCCGGTGAAGGCGCTGTGAAAATGAGAACAGCCCAGACGATCCAGCAAGGGATTGTAAACGGCAAGAGTCAGAAATGGATACAACGCTTTTTCATGCCACGCAAGGGGCTGCCTGTGCAGTTGTTTGGAAACCACCGATCTTCCAATCTTTTCCCCAAGATAAAAGAGTTTTCTTTTGATGAAGCTTGCATCGGATATTTTCACCCGAATGCGTGACGCCATGTCCTCCCAGAACCGGGAAGCCGTTATGAGCATGGACGGACCGATATCCCTGAAATCTTCCAGCACCGTCTCTGGCGTTTCCGGAAAGTTCATTGTCATCGCGCTGCCCAGTGAGACGCCAACCCCCCACATCTGATCGACAATCCAGGCAGGCGGCGACATAGAAAGCCAGTTGTCTTCCGGTTGAATATTTGCATTCTCAACCCACTGGGCCGCCATGGTAGTCAGATTGCGGTGAGACAGCATGGCAATTTTAGGTACTCCGGTGGTTCCGGAGGTCTGAATCATCACGGCAATATCCTGTGGACGCCCCCTGCTGATTTCTTTTTCAACATAGTCCGGATGATCCGCAATAAACTGATTGCCGATATCGAGAAGTCCGGCATACCCGATCAGCCAGGGATCACTCTCATAGGAAGTCATGCCGGTTGGATCAATATAAACAACTTTTTGCACATGCGGCAGTTTGTCTCTGGTTTCGAGCAGTTTATCCACCTGCTCCTGATCCTGAACAATTACGATGGGCGAATGTATGCGGTTGATGGAAAAAACCAGCTCTTCAGCGATAGAAGACGTGAAAAGATTAAGCGTGGTGGCGCCCAGAGCATGCGCTGCCAGTTCACAGAAAAGCCATTCCGGTGAATTATTGACGATCATGCACAGGTTGTCGCCCCGTTTCATATGGAGAGCTGCAAAACCGGCAGCCGTTTTCACTACATCGTTATAATAATCATTCCATGTATATTTTTGCCATATTCCGTATGCTTTTTCTCGGATTGCCGTTTTCGTGTCGCCGAACGTTTTCGCGTTTTGAGCAAGCAACTGCGGCAGGGTGGCTTGATTTCTGATGGTCTGATGTGGATTTAGCTTGTCCAAATGTTTAGCCTTCTTTTATTCCATCTTTTGAGCATCGCCCAGATATGCCTTGATGACCTCGGGATTGGCACTGATTTCTTCCGGAGTACCCTCACCCAGTTTTTCTCCGAAATTCAGAACCATGATGCGCCGGGCAATGCTCATAACGATGGACATGTCATGTTCAACCAGAACCATTGTGAGTCCCCATCGTCCGTTGAGCTCCAGGAGAAAACGCACCATATCTTCTTTTTCTTCAAGGTTCATTCCCGCAAACGGTTCATCCAGAATCAGCAGACGGGGTTCAAGGGCCAGCGCCCTGCCCAGTTCCACGCGTTTCATCATCCCGTAGGGTAAAGATCCAACCGTCTGCTTCCGTATGGACTGCATTTCCAGAAAATCAATGATTTCTTCAAGGATCTGGCGATGCTTTATTTCTTCTGCCCGTACTTTCGGAGAAAACAGGCAGGATCGCCAGAAACTGTAATGGCAATGAATATGACGAGCCAGCGTCATATTGGCCAGCACGGTCATCCCGGGAAACAGTTCAATATTTTGAAAAGTCCTGCCGATACCGACATCGACCAGCTGATGTGTGTGCAGATGGGTGATGTTCTGTCCGTTGAAAATAATTTCACCCTGCTGGGGATGATAAAACCCGGTGATACAATTGAGCAGACTTGTTTTTCCTGCGCCGTTGGGCCCGATCACCGCCATCAGTTCACCGGTCTGCACATTCAGGTCAACGTCATTGACGGCCACAACACCACCGAAACTGAGACGCAGATTTTTTATTTCCAATTCAGCTTTTTTATTCTCTTGGGGCCGGTCGATCATAATCGAAGGCCGGCTGCGGAATGCTTTCATGAATACCTCGAGACATTTTTTATGCCCCATTTGATGCAAAGGGGGGATACCGGAACATCCGGTATCCCCCCTTTTTTTACTATTTTTTAATCAT
Organism: uncultured Smithella sp.; assembly: GCA_964394715.1. Taxonomy (GTDB): domain Bacteria; phylum Desulfobacterota; class Syntrophia; order Syntrophales; family Smithellaceae; genus UBA8904. The sequence goes on along the minus strand of CAYMYR010000014.1, from coordinate 13,827 downwards.
TTGAATCTTGTCTTTACCCGGAACATAGAAATTCGTCAGGGGAATGTAGGTTCCGTCTTCTTTTACCCTGACCATGCGCGCCGTGAAAGAACCTTCATGATTGTCTTTCGTATAGGTTACGGCAGGGAACAGTCCGCCAAAGTCTTCATTCTTCATCGATTCCATCGCCGCATTGATCGTTTGCGGATTGACGACTTTGGATTTTTCATAAGCGCGGATGAAGGCTCTCTCCATGATCATTCCGACAACCACACCTTCCCAGTAAGAAGCGTCAAAACTGTTTACGGTTTTATATCTTTTCCACAATTCTTTCATCACATCCATTCCCTTGGATTTGTCCGAAGGCAGACCGCCGGGAAACTGCATAATCAGGCGATCCCGGATCAAGCCTTTTCCCATCTTGAAGAAATCGGGGTCCGTAGATGTCCAGGTCCCGAGAAAAAGGGGATTATATTTAATGCGGTCAGCGCTCTTGAAAGCGGTAATGATCGCCGACGGAAGCATCTGGATGAAAATATATTGTGCTCCCTTATTCTTCAGCCGGAGCAATTCCGTATTCAAATCAACTGTCCGGGGAGGGAATTCCTCGATGGCCACCAGGTCAATGCCCAATTTCCCTGCGTATTCCTTGCTGGGCGCGTGAATCGAGCGTCCATAGGCGTTATTGTATGTAAGCAGCCCGACTTTCGGTGCTTCTTTGCCTTTGTGGATGGCTTTGATATATTCCAGCACGGCATAACAATCCATTTTGTAGCTCCCGAACGGCAGATACATGTAGTCAACCGGTTTTTCAAGCAGTTCCCAGCTTGTGGAATAATTAATGGTGGGCACTTTATAGCGCTGGACAATCGGCTTTGCAGCCAGTCCTTCACCGGCGCCCCAGGTGGCAATCATGTCCACTTTATCCTGAAGAACAAATTTCTGAACGGCCGCCTGTGCTTCAGGGACTTTATAGGCTGTATCCACGGTGATCATCTCAATTTTTCTTCCGCCAACACCGCCCTTCACTTCGTTCACATAACGGAAATAATCCCGCTGCCCTTTTTCATGAAACTGCCCCCACGTTGACGCAGGGCCTGTGAGGTTGATCGCCGCGCCAACCTTAATCGCTGTATTCTGCGCCAGAGCCTGACTGAAACCAAGCAGTAAAACAGCAGACACCGCCAGAATGATCAGAATACTACACTTTTTCATTTTCCCGTCCCCCTCTAGTGTTTTATAAAACTACTTCTATCTGACAAAAAAAAACCGTGAGCAGATTTTGATCCGCCCACGGCTCATTCCCATTGATGATCGGTCATGATACTTTCAGGCAGACCTTGAAGCCGATAAAGCTAAAAAAGTAAAAGGTGACCGCCTGTCTGAATAGTAAATACTGTTTCAACATCTGTTAACTCCGACTCATGTTGACGCGGATATAGGCAAATAGGCGAAAAAAGTCAAGAAAAAAGTTGAAATCCGAAAGTCATCCGATTGAGGACGGTTTATCGTTCTTCCAGTGGAATATAGTGACTCAAATTGCTTCCCGTGTAAATCTGTCGCGGTCTGCCGATTTTCAGCGGCACAGTATCATGCATTTCCTTCCACTGTGCGATCATGCCCGGCAAACGACCAATGGCGAACATAACGGTAAACATGTCCGTGGGAATTCCAATCATCCTGTATAGAATTCCGCTGTAAAAATCGACATTGGGATAGAGTTTCCTTTCAACGAAAAACGGGTCTTTGAGGGTTGCGTCCTCCAGTTCCATGGCAATGTTGATCAGTTCATCCTGATAGTCATACTTTTTAAAGATCTTTTCGCAGTATTCTTTGAGGATCTTCGCGCGGGGATCGTAATTCTTGTAGACACGATGCCCGAATCCGAAAAGGCGAAATTTGCTGTTTTTGTCCTTGGCGGCCTCGATGCATTGCTGGATAGTCAGCCTGTCGTTTTTTATCTGTTCAAGCATTTCGATCACTTTCTGGTTTGCGCCACCATGCAGGGGCCCCCAGAGGGCACAAATTCCCGCACAGATTGACGCATAAAGATTCGCCATGCTGCTTCCGACCAACCGTACGGTTGAGGTGCTGCAATTCTGTTCATGATCGGCATGCAGAATTAATAAGATGCTGAGCGCTCTTTCAATATCCGGGTCCGGAACATAGGGATTCACCGGCGAGTCGAACATCATGTAAAGAAAATTCGACGCGTATTTCAGATCACGTTTGGGATATACATGCGGATGACCGATACTGTGCTTATAAGAATAAGCGGCAATCGTGCGGATTCTGGAGATCAGGGATGCGGCCATCAAGTCAAAAGTTTCCGCCTGGAAATCCTCCGTATAATAGTCCGTGTAATAAACAGACATCGAATTCACCATGGCCGCAAGGATAGCCATGGGGTGGGCTGTTGGCGGAAATCCATCGAAAAATCGAAGCATTTCTTCATGAATCATAGAATTCTGCGTCAGGCGCTGCGAAAACAGCTGCTGCTCCGCTCTGTTCGGGAGGTTACCATAAATCAGCAGATAAGCCACTTCGGTAAAACTGGCCTTTTCAGCAAGCTCTTCAATGGGAATCCCCCGGTATCTCAATATGCCCTTGTCTCCGTCGATAAACGTGATCGACGATGTACAGGCTCCGGTATTCTGATAACCGACATCCAGAGTGATCAAACCGGTTTCCTGCCGCAGCCTGGAAATATCGATTGCTGTTTCGTTCTCCGTGCCTATAACAACCGGCATTTCATGTGTCTTCCCGTTAAATGTCAATGTTGCTTTTTCCATTTTTTCTTTTCTCCCGGAGTCAAATCCAAATTAATAAACGGTGTCAAGGAATACACCGAAAATCTGAAATCAGTATGACGAAAACATTTTACTGCTTTTATTGGCCAGTGGATTAAAGATGAAATCAACTGATTAACCATATCATATATTACATAAAAAAAACCTGTCAAGATTTTAAAAAACAGATAACGTTTGTTCAGACAATCATTTCCGGTCGCCAGTTAATAAAATATCCCCCCAAATTCCCTAAATTACATTGACAAATTTGGGTTCGGGACATAAGAGGGTCTAAAAGGTGAAATTAATGGTGCAGTCAAATCAAATACGTGCATACCGCTATCGGGAAGAACTGTTAAACAGCATTACGCATGGTACGGGTGTTCTTTTGAGTATCGCCGCCCTGGTATTGCTGATCGTTTTTTCCAGTATTTACGGCGACAGAGGGCATGTTGTGAGCTGTACGATTTTTGGCATTACATTGATTTTATTGTATACGGCATCCACTTTATACCACAGCTTTCAGAAACCGAAGATAAAAAATGTATTAAAAATCATAGATCATTCCTGCATCTATCTTCTGATTGCAGGGACTTACACCCCTTTTCTGCTTGTGACCCTGCGTGGCGTCCTCGGATGGACGATGTTTGCTGTAGTCTGGTTTCTGGCAATTATCGGGGTCGTATTCAAGATATTTTTCGTGCACCGTTTTAAAATCATTTCAACCATAGCCTATCTTTTGATGGGCTGGCTTGTGGTTTTTGCCATTAAACCCCTGTTTGGTTCGATGCCAACGGGAGGAATTATGTGGTTGTTTGCTGGCGGTCTCGCCTATTCTCTTGGTGTCATTTTTTATGTATGGAAAACTCTTCCTTTCAACCACGCAATATGGCATATGTTTGTTCTTGCCGGAAGCGCATGCCACTTCTTTGCCGTTCTTTTTTATGTTCTTCCATTGCGATCATGAAGAATGAAAACAGTCTTGAATTATCATTTTTAAAGTGCTAGAGACACTCAGGTTTTGTTAGTGATATTCTATAAACTTTCGGGAGATCAATATGAAAAAAACTATTCCGACCATTCTTTGTCTGGCTATTTTTGTAATGTTGGCAGTTTCTGTTTGGGCAAAGGATAAATACACTGTCGCTGTGTTGCCCTTTTCACTGCACAGCGCTGATAATATTGAATACGTCCGGCAGGGAATCGGCGATATGCTCTCAAGCCGAATCGCCGTCGCCGATAAAATTGTAGTTACGCGTAAAGAAGCCGCCCAGGAGGCTCTCAAAAAATCAGGTTCCAGGGATCTGAGCATGAAGGATGCTCAGGATATAGGTAAAAAACTGAATGCCGACTACGTTGTATGGGGAAGCATTACAAAAATCGGAAAAAGCATCAGTATTGACGGGAAACTGATCGATGTGGCAAGCGGCAAGTCAGACGTGGGAATTTCTTCTGAATCGCAAACCCTTGATGAAGTGATTCCGAAGATCAATGACTTCTCCCAGCGGGTTGTCATGCACATCACGGGATCCGCACCGCAAACTCAAGCGGCGGCTGCAACACCGTCGACCGCCCCTGGAACTTCACGAGAATCGCAAATCATTGCCGGCATGAAAGCCGGCGGAAGAAAAGCAACCTTTACTTCCATGATTAATCCGGATTTCATTGACGCCACGGATCCACTGGCACGAAAAAGAGGCTTCTGGATGAGCCAGGCGTTCAGAACGGAATTCAATGGAATGGATATCGGTGATGTCAACCGCGACGGGAAAAATGAGGTCGTCATCATCGACAGGCACAATATTTTTATCTACCAGAAAATAGATAATGATTTAAAATTATTGAATGAAATCAAGGGAAAATCCTACCATCAATACATATCGGTGGATGTGGCGGACATCAATAGGGACGGTACTCCGGAAATCATCGTCACTTCATTGAATGATCGTCTGTTGAATTCGTTCGTCCTTCAGTATGAAAATGGTGAATATAAAACGATTGCATCGAATATCCGGTATTTTCTGCGAGTGATTGATACCTCGTCGGGAATCCCCATGCTTTTAGGGCAAACTTATGGAATTGATAAGGTATTTGAAACGCAGATTTACGAAATGATCTGGAAGGACGGGAAATATATTGCAGGTGACAAACAAAAAATTCCCATGGGATTGTCTATTTACGGTTTAACCATGGATACGCTGGGCTCCGGCACAACTGAAAAAATCATCGCCCTGGATGAACTGGACTACTTAATGATTATCGATAAAACCAATAAACCATTGAGCAGGATTTTATCATTTGGGTTCTCTCCCGATGAACTGATCTGGAGAAGCGATACGGTCTATGGCGGAAGCAATAATTACATTGCCAACATTGACCGGCACAAACTGCAGTCACAGGAGGCGCAGCAGAACGAAAGCGCCTTTGCCAATTTGCGGATCTTGATGTTTGACACAAACAAAGACGGCAAAAAAGAGATGATCATTGTCAAAAACATCTCTTCGGTCGGCCGTATTTTTAAAAACCTGAAGCTTTTCACATCGAGTGAAATTTACAATCTGGAGTGGGACGGCCTCGGGATGGCTGAAAACTGGAGGACAAAAAGAATCAACGGTTATGTGGCCGATTACTGCTTCAAAGACATCGATAATGACGGTGCCCCTGAGATTGTCCTGGCTCTGGTAAAGTCTGTGGGTGCTTCCATCGGCTCGCAAAGCCATATTGTTGTTTACGAGCTGGAGGCTTCTCAATAATCATTGACAAACGACTCGCTCTTCGATATAGCGTCCGGGCGACTTCGCAAGCTGTAAACCTTGCGCAAATCAACCGGAAGCGATTGATGTTTCCTGATATGCAATAAAATTCTTTCTGCGGCGGTGTAGCTCAGTTGGTCAGAGCATACGGCTCATATCCGTAGTGTCCCTGGTTCAAATCCAGGCACCGCCACCATTTTTTTTTACACCCCACCCTTTCCAGGAAGGGGTTTTCACAAAGAATCTCATGAAACTCAAACCAAAACCTGCAGAGCCCTGTTTTCTGCCCCGGTCTTTCCTGAAAAACAGGCACATTCAGTCCATAATGGCTTCCTCGCGTTTCCTCATCCCTCCTCACCGCGTCCTGCTGGATCATTCAAAGAAATTGATCATCAGTACATCGGAGGGATCAAAACTGCTGGCCCATATTTCACGGCATCCCGTTTCCAGGGGGCTTATTATCATCCTGCACGGCTGGGAGGGTTCGTCTTCTTCCGCTTATGTCCTGGCCGCCGCTTCCTATTTTTTTGAAAAGGGTTTCTCCATCGGCCGTTTGAATTTAAGAGACCACGGGGAATCACATCATCTAAACGAAGGACTGTTTCATGGTGCACTTCTCAATGAAACCTTCAGTGCGGTAAGCACTTTGGCGAGACAAGGAGAAGATCTGCCGGTTTATCTTCTGGGCTTTTCCATGGGAGCTAATTTTTCACTTCGGATTGCAATAAACCATATCCGGACACCAATCAAGAATTTAAGGCATGTATTCGCCGTGAGCCCCCCCCTGGATCCTTACAAAACGACCCTGGCTATCGATCAGGGGCCGGGGATTTACCGCAAGTACTTTTTAAAAAAATGGAAAAGGTCTTTGAGACAAAAACAGCGGTTCTTTCCTCACAAATATAACTTTACCAAAATGCTGAATGCAAGAACCTGCATGGAGCTGACGGAGGATATTATGATTTATTTTCCCCAGTTCACATCCTACAGGGATTATTTCAAGTTATATACCTTGACCGACCAATCATTTCAGAATCTGAATATACCGGTAAATATATTTATTTCTACCGATGATCCGGTTATTCCGCCGGACGACTATGAGTTGCTTCATGAAACCGGTTTCCTGAAAATCGCCCGCGAAAAATATGGGGGTCACTGCGGTTTTATTGATTTATTTCCATACAAGCGCTGGTATAATGAAATCATTTCAAGTCTAGTGAAAGAAGGAAATCTATCCTCATGATGGACTTAACACTGCTTCGCCAAAAAGACAAATTTCCACTGTACGTCCTGGAAGAATTAAACCGGGTGCCCGTTGACTATCGTGACAAGCACCTTTCCATCGCTCATTCCAAATCTACCGGCGCCTCGCATCTGGAGGCCGGTGTTGTTCTGCTGCTCCATTATCAAAATTCAGGTTACACTTTCCAACTCATTAAACGTTCTCAGTCCGTCGCTCAAGCCGGCGACATCAGTTGTCCGGGAGGAATGCTGGAGCCCCGGACAGATGCTATGCTGAGCCATATTTTGTTTAAGACGGAAATGATCCGCACGGTTGATGGCCGGAGCCTGAATGATTTTCCGGGCAAAGACAAACAGACAGCCTCTTTGATCAGGCTTTTTCTGATGAATGCTCTTCGGGAATCCTGGGAAGAAATCGGTTTGGATCCGCTTAATGTTTTTTTTCTTGGAGCTCTGCCCACTTATTCCCTGACATTCTTTTCCCGGACGATTTTTCCCTTAGTCAGTCTTGTTAGAGAACCCTTCGATTACCGCCTGAGTGCCGAGGTTGAAAAAGTGATGGAAATTCCTGTCGACTATTTTTTTCAGAGTTCTTTCTATGCTGAGCTGGAAATTGAATCCGGCTCCGAAAATTCCGATCCACGCTATAATATGAAATTCCCGTGCCTGGTTGTTAATGATGAGGTTGGCCATGAAGACATTTTGTGGGGGGCAACATTTAATATTATTGTAAATTTTCTTCAAACAATAACCGGAAATCCGGTGCCTCCATCCCCTCCTTCACGCATAGTCAAAAAAATGCTCTCGCCCCATTACGCTTCAGGTAAACGCTGATATGAGTGTTGTATCCATCAACCATACAATTGTCGACACGGTTGTTTTTGATTTTGACGGAACACTTGCCAAATTAAACATTGATTTTGACCAGATGCGCAGGGACATTGCCGAATTGATTTCCGGCTACGGAGTTGAACACCAGAATCTGCGGCACAAGTATGTCTTGGAACTAATTGACGAGACGGCAGCAATCCTGCAAAACAATTCACCACACGAATCTCAGGCTTTTACGAAAGAAGCCTTCCGGATCATTGAAAACATGGAAGTGGAAGCGGCCGGCAGTGGAGAATTGTTTGAAGGAACAAAAAAAGTGCTGACTACCCTTCGTCAGCATTCTGTTCAAACAGGAATCATCACCAGAAACTGCGCCCGCGCCGTTCATATGATTTTCCCTGACATCTCAGGATATTGCAAAACAGTAGTCTGCCGTGACCATGTGCGGAGGGTCAAACCCCATCCGGAGCAGTTGAGCCTCGCACTGTCACGTCTGAATGCCACCCCAGGTAGATCTTTAATGATTGGAGATCACCCGCTGGATATCGAAACGGGCCATAATGCGGGCGTGCTGAGTGCAGGTGTCCTGACCGGACGTTGCAATAAAGAAGATTTTCTGGCGGCAGGGGCTGACATGATTTTCCAGGAAGCAAGCGATATTATCGGTCTGTTGAAATGAACACACGCCGTTCTTTCGATCATCATTGGTTGACTTATTGCTGTTCTTTATATACAAAATCATGCATTTTTTATTGAAGGAGAAAATAATGAATCCCCATGTTTTTCGTGAGTACGATGTGCGAGGGATTGTTGATCAGGATCTAAACGAAGAATTTATTGTCAACCTGGGACGTTCCATCGGCACTTACGCGCTTCAGCATAAGGTCCACACTATGACAGTGGGGCGCGATTGCCGTTTGAGCTCGGAAGCCTATCAGCGGTATTTGATTTCAGGCCTGAACTCCGCCGGGATCGACACGATCGATATTGGTCTGTGTGCAACCCCCATGCTTTATTTCTCGATTCGTCATTTCAATGCAGGCGGAGGTATTATGATCACCGGCAGTCATAATCCTCCCGAATTCAACGGTTTTAAAATCTGTGTCGGATACGATTCCATTTACGGTCCGCAGATTCAGGAACTGAGAAAGATCATAGAAACTGGAGCATATCTTTCCGGAGTAGGAAGGCAAAAAAATCAAAATATCACCGAGGCTTATCAGAATTACATTCTGGATCACGTCAAAATCACAAGAAAACTGAAAGTTGTGCTGGACGCCGGAAATGGCGTCGGAGGAAAATTTGCCGTACCCATCCTGGAAAAAACGGGGTGTGACTTAACCTGTCTATACTGCGATCCTGACGGCCGCTTCCCGAACCATTTTCCTGACCCCACAGTGGAAGATCACCTGAAGGACATCATTAAAACCGTTGCCGAGAAAGGGGCTGACCTGGGTATTGCCTTTGACGGAGACGCAGACCGCATCGGTGTAATCAGTGACACCGGTGAAATCATCTGGGGAGACAAATTACTGCTTCTTTTCGCCCGCAGCATTTTAAAAGACCATCCCCATGCGGCTATTATCGGTGAAGTCAAATGCTCACAGGTTTTGTACGACGGCATTAAAAAATGTTCGGGACGCCCGATTATGTGGAAGGCAGGGCATTCGCTCATCAAAGCCAAAATGAAGGAAGAAAAAGCGGTTCTGGGCGGAGAAATGAGCGGTCATTTATTTTTTGCCGACCGTTATTTCGGATATGATGATGCCATTTATGCCGCCGCGAGACTTCTGGAAATTCTGTCCCATACCAATCAAAAGATCAGTGAACTTCTTTCCGATGTTCCTAAAACATTTGCAACACCTGAAATACGGGTGGATTGTGATGATGACAAAAAAGCGCAGGTCGTGGAAAGAATAAAAACCCATTACAGGAATATTCCCGATGTTATCGATATTGACGGGGTCCGAATTCCATTTCAAGACGGCTGGGCATTGGTCCGCTGTTCCAACACCCAGCCGGTCATCGTGCTTCGTTTTGAAGCATCAACCGCTGAAAGTTTAAAAAAAATACGTCATGAAGTGGAAAGTCTTCTGAAGCTATAAACAGGAAGCCTTTATTTTAGTGACGATGTCATCCATCTGGCCCAGCGCGTATTCGACGGAACCGGTGTTTAAAACATAAGCGTCAGCCAGAGCGATACAAACAGATACCCCGTAGTCGATCTCCCGCCGGTCCCGAATATCAAAATGTTCAGCGGAATCGTCCTCTCTGCCCCGTTGCATCACACGATCTAACCTGAGGCGCCGGGGCGCGATAACGGCTACGAGCGCACAATCTTTCCTATTCCTGATCAATTCAACTTCCTGCCAGGACCGGATTCCCTCCAGAAAAACGATATCCGCCTTTTGCTGAAGCACTTCCGCAACAGCCATGCGGGTAACGCCCAATCCGTCGCTGCCCCTCAATTCTGTTGATATTTTTGCTGACGTTTCAGGATCGGCCGTGACCCCCCTCTTCCTAATTTCCGCCCGTACAAAATCTCCTGTGGAAAAGTAAGGATACTGATTCATTTGCGCGTAGCTTGCGGCAATATTCTTTCCGGCTGCCGGCATACCGGTTACCAAAACGAGTTTCATGTTCCCCCTTTTGATCCGCTGAAGTTTTTTATTTATCATAGACAATCTTTTTAAGATAATACAGAAATAATGCCCTTTGATTTTTGTTCAAATAAATCTGTTATTTTTTATAAATTTTTTATTGAATATTTTTTAATATTATGCAATGTTTACACAAATGTTTAAATTGGCGATGTAAAGTGTTGTTCAAATCAACCTTGAATAAAGGAGTAGTCATTATGAAGATCGCGTATCGCTTTTTATTTGTTCTTTTGATCAGCATGTTTTTATTTGGCTGCGGGGAGAAAACAGCCAGCGTGGAGGGAAAAATTGTCGACGGGAAAGGAAAAGCAGTGTCGGATTGTACCGTCATGTTCAAACAAGTGACACCTACTCAGGGGTATGAACAATTCGAAACGAAAACCGGTCCAGACGGAATTTTTCGTTTAACCGGCGCCGCCCCTTCATCTGATTACGTTATTTCGATCCTTTCGGACAAATGGAAAACAAATGTAACTTCAACCATTAAAACTCTCGAAGCAGGCAAAAAACTGGTTTTAAGCGCACCGATTAAAATTCGATACAATCAAATGAAAGACGGATCGGTCGTTGATACCAAAACAGGCCTTCAATGGTTGATCCACCCCGTTTCTGACATCACGGCCAGCAATGTCATGACTACCGTCCAGGGAATAAAGGATGGAGGATTTGCGGATTGGCGTCTACCTACCCGCGAGGAGCTTGCCGGATTTCAGATAGAAAAAGCGGACAGTAAAAAACCTGTTGGCGAAGCGGGTATGATTAATAAAACCTGTTGTGCGTGGGTAATCGATACTACCACGTCTGAAGTTGACTGGAAATTCTACATAGAAGACGAGAATGAATTGTGGGCAAGCAGCAAAGAAACACCGGATAACAGAATTGTTGTCGTGAGAAACTTTTCCGCAGCACCAGCAGCGGTACCTGGTGTTCCTGCAGCACCTGCTCAGGTTGCAGCTCCGGCTGCTCCCGCTGGTCCAGCCGCAGCAGAAGGCACTCCTGTGATAAAACCTACTCCTCCCGGCATCAAATTTGCGTCCAGAAAAGCCTGTGCTGAAAAAAGAAAGGCTGCCCAGGCAGGCCAGGCCGCACCCGGTGCAGCACCTGTTGCTGCAACACCGGCACCCGCAGCCACTGCATCAGCTCCAGCAGCTCCTGTGAAACCGTCTCCGGCAGCAACAAGTGCGCCCAAACCGGTCGCTCCGGCACCAGTAGCAGCTGCTCCTAAACCGGCACCTGTTGCACCTGCGGCTCCCGCTCCAGTGTCTGCGGCATCCCCGGGATCCGTTACCGTCTATTTTGATCTTTCCGGCAAGACATTGAGTGCCCCGGAACAAGCCAAACTGAAAGAATTTGTGGCGAAAAACCAGGGAGCAAAAGGCGTCATCATCATTGATGGTCACACCGATGCGGCAGGAACCAGCGCAAATAACTTGATCCTGGCCATGCACCGTACATCATATGTCGCATCTCTGATCAATAAAATGGGGATTGGAAATAACGTTAAATTGGAATTAAGGGCCACGGGGGACGCGAAACCTGCAGCATCAAATGATACAGCCGAGGGTCAACGTCAGAATCGCCGTGTTGAAGTAACATTCAGAGCACAATAAATAATAATAATACGTTTAATTAGGTAGGAGGCGGGGTTACCCCCGCCGTCCTCCCACACCACCGGACGTGCGGTTCCGCATCCGGCGGTTCATTGAACACTCTGAAGTCGTCGCATCGTATCGAGCAGCGACACCAACCCTAAACGATCAAAGAAAGATTTTGGGAAGGCCTGGTTCATGTGGCTTGCGCCACTGTTCCACCAGGGCCCCCGCTGGTTGAAGGCCGAGCAAAAGGCGCGCTCCTCCTTCAATCCCGCCTTCATCAAGCTCTTGGCACGCGTGTACGGACGCTTCCACTGCCGCCACAAAATGCAGCGTAGCTTGTGCCTGATCCATCCATCCAACTCTTCCAAAACCTTCTTGGTCTGGGTCAGCCGAAAGTAGGCCATCCAGCCACGAAGAATCGGGTTGATTTCTGATATGGACGTGTTCAGGCTGCGGCCCCCCGCCCCTTTGAACACTTTACGGATATTGTCTTCCAGCCTTTTGATGCTGGTTGATGCAATCCGCAGTCTCGGAGCCTTGTGCCACGTCAGGCTATACCCGAGGAACTTCCTCTTCCACGGACGCGCCACCGCGCTCTTGGCCACGTTGACCGTGAGCTTGAGCGCGTCCGACAGGAACCGGGTAATGCTCGCCATGACACGCACCCCTGCCCGATGGCTTCTGACGTAAATATTGCAGTCATCGGCATAACGGCAAAAGGCGTGGCCCCGGCGCTCCAGTTCCCGATCCAGTTCCGAAAGCAGGATATTCGACAACAGTGGACTGAGCGGCCCGCCCTGCGGCGTGCCTTCCGTCCTCGGGGAAACGATCCCCTCTGCCATCATGCCCGCTTCCAAATACCGGCGGATGAGCCTCATGACCCGACCATCTCCGATCTTCTTCGACAGCTTCTCCATCAGAATGTCGTGGTTGACCCGGTCGAAAAATTTCTCCAAGTCCATATCCACCACATATCTGCGGCCTTCGGCAACATACTGCCGGGCTGCCTTGACCGCCTGATGGGCGTTCCTCCCCCGTCGAAAGCCATAGCTCGATCCGGAAAAGTCCGCCTCGAAGATCGGTGAAAGCACCTGATGTAACGCCTGCTGGATCAATCGATCCGTCAGCGTCGGTATCCCGAGTGTCCTGATACCCCCTTGCGGTTTCGGTATGTCCACCCGGCGAACGGGTTGGGGATTGTACGTCCCCCCCAGTATCCTGGCCTTGATCGTCGGCCAGTGTTGCTTAAGGTGATCTTTAAACCCGACGACACCGATACCATCTACACCGGCGGCGCCTTTGTTCTCCATCACCCGCTGATAGGCAAGTCTCAGGTTGCCCCGTTCGCACACGGCCTCCATCAACCTGCTTCCCTGCTCCAACTCCGCTTTCGTCCGCCAATGGGTCGTCACGTCGGTCTCGACACCAGACAAGGCCATCCCGGCGTTCCGCGCCAGTCTCTCCTTGTTGGTCCCCACTTGCTGTGGTGCTTCTGTCTTCATTGACTGTCCATGTGGTCCCATAGCCTACTTGCGGCTTTCAATGTTCGGCCCTTCAGCCCAGACCGGCACCTACTATGGCCTCTGCTGACTTCCGACAGTCCCTCCCACGGCCTCTCGACCGTGGTAGCACGAATCGGCAGACTGCCGGATCTCCCCGGGTATGACGCTCAGACCTTCACGCTTATACCTGTCGGATTTACGTTACAGCGCTCCGTGCAAGTACCGGGCTTTGACGATAGTTGCCGCCTTACCCCGCTGTAACGCCTCGTATCCGCTTCCTGTTCGTCAGGCCAGCGCTTTGCCTTCGGCTTCCTCCAGATTCGCAGTCACCCGCGACACCCTTGCCGTTCGGCTAACTCTTCCCCTTGCCGGGTGAGTAGTGGACTTGCACCACAAAGTCTGTGCGCCCTGCCGGGCGCACAACTGAAAAAAGCCCCCTGAATTGAAATCAGGGGGCTTTTTTATATCTTACCGCA
>CAYMYR010000013.1:0-56449 GCA_964394715.1 uncultured Smithella sp. | reverse complement strand
TATACTTGAAAGTATAGAGAGAATTAATTTGCTTGTCAACAAAATACAGGTATTACATTTGAATACCCTGTCTCAAAAGATTCATTTCCGAGCATCCGGTACAGAGATTCATTGCCTTTGGGTTTTATTTTCGCCAGAATGCCGGCATCAGCAAAACAATAATCGTATAGATCTCCAGGCGTCCCAGGAGCATGGAAAAGATCAGGATCCATTTGCCGGCCAGGGGAACTCCTGCATAGTTATCCATCGGTCCTATGCTGCCGAGGCCAGGCCCCACATTCCCCAGACAGGTTGCCATCGCGGAAAGAGCGGAGATCATGTCCATACCCAGGCCAGCCAGGGCAATTACCCCCAGGATGTATAACCCCATGTAGAGCAGGAAAAATCCCCAGATACTGCGCATGATCGTTTGGGATACCGGTACATTGCCGAGTTTGACCATTGTTGTAGCATGAGGATGAATGATCCGGAAGATCTCAAGATAGCAGTGTTTGACCATCAGGATGATCCGCATGATCTTGATGCCGCCACCGGTAGACCCGGCCATGCCGCCCATAAACATGCAGAAAAAGAGAACAGCCTGCGAGAAAGCTGGCCATTTTTCATAGTCGCCCGTTACAAAACCTGTTGTGGTGAGAATTGACACAACCTGAAATGATGCGTAGCGGAAGGCATCCAGGATTCGGGGGTAAATCGTTGAATAAACATCCAGAAACACTAGGAAGATAAATAATCCTGTAATGGAAAGATAGACCCGGAATTCCGGATCCCGGTAGAATTGGCGTACATTGCCTTTGAGGAGTTTGTAATGCAGGGAGAAATTGATGCCCGCCAGAAACATGAAGATCAGGATGACAAAATCGATATAGATGCTCTGGTAGTGTCCCACGCTGGCGTTTTTCGGGGAAAACCCCCCGGTGGGCATGGTGGCGAAACTGTGGCAGACCGAATCAAAAAGGGACATTCCTCCGAAAAGGAGGAGCAGGATTTGAAAAAGGGTCATGAAGAAGTATATTTTCCACAGGATCTTTGCTGTGTCGGAAATTCGGGGTGTCAGTTTGTCGACAACCGGGCTCGGTGTTTCCGCTTTATATAGCTGCATTCCGCCGATCCCGAGGAAAGGAAGAATGGCGATGGACAAGACAATGATGCCCATACCCCCGAGCCACTGGGTCTGGGCGCGCCACAAGAGGATCGATGGTGGCAGAATTTCGATATTCGTAAGAATGCTCGCCCCTGTTGTTGTGAAGCCTGACATGGATTCAAAGTAGGCATCCGTGAATCCGGGTATGGCACCGGAAAAAAGGTAGGGTAAGGTGGCAAGAAGACCGGATACGATCCACCCCAGTGCCACAATCATCATTCCGTCCCGATGGCTTAAATAAAAGTTTTGATGACCGCGCGACCAGAGCAAAACACACCCCCCAACTCCGCAAGTTACCGCAAGAGATAGGAAAAGTGGCAATGATCCGTTGTCGTCGTAAATCAGGCCTGCGATGAGTGGGAGGCACATGGACAAACCCAGAAAGAAGACCAGTGCGGACACCAGATAGGCAATAAGACGGAAATTCATTAAAAATACTCCAGCTTGACAGTCAAAAGACTTTCCAGGCTGTTGATGACCTGCTGCAGGGCAAAGATGATCAGACGGTCATGCGGCAGGACGATGGTTTCTCCCCGGGGGATAATGATTTCGCCGCCCCGCACGATGGCTCCCAGAATCGCACCGGAAGGAAAGTTGACTTCCGACAAGGGGACGTTAACAATGTCCGAAGTTTCCAGGGCCTCGGCCTCGATTGCCTCGGCCTGCTCTTCCCTTAAGGGGGCGACAGAGATGATTTTCCCGCGACGAAGGTATTGAAGAATGGCTCTCACCGCCGACATGCGGGGATTGATGACCGTGTCGAGACCAATGGTAGAAACAATATTCATATAGCTTAGTTTGCCGACGCGGGTGATCGTCCTCCTTGTTCCCAGCTCCCTGGCCAGCAGAGAGATGAGCACGTTATTTTCATCATCTCCTGTTACGGCGATCAGCATATCCATTTTACCCGCGTTTTCTTCACGGAGCAAATCACGTTCAGTACCGTCCCCTTTAATAACGATAATGTTATTTAAAAGTGCATTCGCATTTTTACATTTTTCACCATCCTGGTCGATAATTCTGACATTCAAATTCCGGTTGTCCAGGGCGCGGGCGATGTCCATGCCTGTACCGCCTGCCCCGACGATGATGATGTTTTTTGCCGGGCGTGTTGACATGCCCAGACGGGTGAGCATCTGGTTGACATCCGACTTTTTTACCACCAGATAGACAAGATCCAGAGGCTGGATAGTGTCGTTGCCACTGGGAATGAGAATCTTGTGTCCCCGGACAATCGCGCCGACGAGCAGATTGGGGTCATGAGTTCTCAACTCAACGAGTTTTACCCCTGCAAGAGGAGAGTCTTGCGTAATCAGGAAGCTGACAAGTTTTACCTCGCCGTCCAGAAAATCAATTACCTCGGAGGCACCTGGGATCTCAATGAGACTGAGTATCCTGCTGACCATCAGATTCTGGGTATTGATGATCAGATCGACTCCGAGCAGGTCCTGGCTGAAAAGGGATTTTTCCTTAAGGTATTCCTTGTTCCTGACCCGGGCGATTTTTACAACACCGGGATTGAGACTGCGGGCCAGCAGGCAGGCAATAAGGTTTACTTCGTCGCTGTCCGTTGCGGCGGTCAGGAGTTCTGCGTCCTGAATTCCGGCCTGACGAAGCACCCGGGGACTTGTTCCCGATCCCAGCAATGCCTGGACGTCAATATTTTCACTGATCCGCCGTATTTTTGCCGGGTCCTTGTCAATGAGTACAACATCCTTTTTTTCGTCGGATAGTTTTTTCGCGATGTGATATCCGACCTCTCCGGCGCCGATAATGATCACGCGCATATTAACCCCCGTTCCGGGTAAACATGAGACCTTATATAATAGCGTTAGTAATCTTTCTTTTTGGTTCCCTTTCGCCGGGTATTGCCTGTCAAGACAGCAACTCTTTTAGTTTTTCAGATCATACTTCTTCAGCTTATACCGCAGCATTCTCTCCGACATTCCCAGCATTTCCGCGGCCCTGGTCTGATTGTCCGCTGCCTTTTCCATGGCTTCACTAATCAGATGCTTTTCCAGCTCTTCGATCGATTCTCTGAGCGACCCAGAGGACTTGCTCTTCGATAGGTCTTCAAAATCATCATTTTTAAAGGGGATATCGTTGACGGTAATATAATCGTCCCTGGCGATGACGACCGCCCGTTCCATGATATTGACCAGCTCCCGGACATTGCCGGGATAGTCGTACTTCAAAAGCAGATCACGGGCTTCCGCGGTGATACCCTTGATGTCTTTTGCGTTTTCTCTGGCAAATTTATCCATGAAATGATCGATCAGTGCGGGCAGGTCTTCTTTTCTGTCCCTCAGCGGTGGGAGCGACATGGTCACCACTTTAAGACGGTAAAAAAGGTCTTCCCGGAAGACTCCTTCTTTTACTTGATTATCCAGATCGCGGTTGGTTGCACTGATAATGCGCACATCCACCGAGATGTTGACATTGCTGCCCAGGCGGGAAATTTCCCTTTCCTGCAGGAACCGTAATAATTTGACCTGTATGGCCGGGCTCAACTCCCCGATTTCATCAAGGAAGAGCGTGCCTCCGTCTGCTTCTTCAAAACGGCCGATCCGCCGTGAGCTCGCGCCGGTGTATGCGCCTTTTTCATGACCGAATAATTCGCTCTCCAGCAGATTCTCCTGGAGGGCGCCGCAATTCACCACAATGATCGGCTTCTGAGCCCGCGGGCTTAATTGATGGATCAGGCGCGCCAGAAGTTCCTTGCCGGTTCCGCTTTCTCCCTGGATCAGCACAGAGGCACGGCTCGCCGCTACGCGGCTTGCCATGTTGATCAGCTCTACCATTTGGGGGCTTTTATAAATAATCTGTTCAGTCGTGACGCCCCGCTTGCCCAGTTCCTGTCTCAGGAGTTCATTTTCCCGGATGAGTCCTCGGCGCTCCGTTACCCGATCCACCAGAATCAACAATTCATCAAGCTCCACGGGTTTGGTGATATAGTCTATGGCACCAACCTTGATGGCTTCCACAGCGGTCTCGATTGTTCCGTAAGCGGTGATGATAACAACGTCGATTTCATGGTTGATCCTTTTTACTTCCTTAAGCACTTCCATGCCATCCATGCCGGGCATTTTGTAATCCAACAGAATTAAATCAAGTTGATTTTCCGCAACCATTCTGATGCCGGTTTCACCGTTTTCGGCTTCCATGACCTGGTGACCTTCTTTGATCAGAAAATCACGAAGCATCTCTCTTTGTGAGCGGCCGTCTTCAACGATGAGAATATTTAATTTCCGCATTGATCCTTATCCATTGAATTCTTAGGTTTTGTCGCTGATTTTTTCACGCGGCAGTATGATTTCAAAAGTTGTCCCAAAACCCTTGCGACTGATGACACGGACATCGCCCCCATGGCCGCGGATAATTTCCATCGCCAGAGGAATTCCCAGCCCCAGGCCTTTTTCCTTAGTGGTGTATTCGGGGTTGAAAATTTTTTCAATTTCTTCCGCTGTCATGCCGCAGCCGGTGTCTGTGATACTGACCAGAACATAGTTTTTACTTTCTTTTTCCACCGTAATAGAAATCTTTCCCCGGTCCACAATAGATTCCATTGCGTTTTTGATGAAATTCAAAAATGCCTGCTGGAGTTTATTGATATCCATCGGAATGACGGCGGGGTTTAAATGCCATGCTGTTTCTATGGTAATGCCCCTTGATTTGGCTTCTTCAGACAGCAAACTGACAATTTTTTGCAGAACTTCAGTAACAGAAAAATCGCTAAGCTCCAGCCGCCTGCTTTTTGAAAAAGAAAGAAATTCTTCAATAATGCCATTGAGCCGTCGTATCTCATCCCGTATTACACCGGAAAGATTTTGAAACTCCAGGGCCTGCGCTTCATCAGGGGGAAGAAAATCTCTTTTTAACCGTTGTGTTGCCATGCTGATCGCGTTTAACGGGTTGCGTATTTCGTGTGCCACACCGGCTGCCAGCTGGCCCAGAGAGGAAAGGCGTTCTGCTTTCTCCAGGCGGCGTTCCATTTCGATAATGCCGGCCAGGTGGCGATTCTGATCATGAAAGAGAAGCCACATGGACAGGAGGGCGATCACGACCACCAGCAGCATGAAAATAAAAATGTTTCTTTGGTTTTCAGCAATGATCTTATCCATTGAACCGCGCTCCAGCCCGATGCGGACAATCCCTTCGGCTTTTTTGTCCAGGATAAAAGGTGCTGTCACATCAAGAATATTCTTGCCCTGCAGATCCACTTTTCTGCTGATGATTTTTGTTCCTTTCAGAATTTCCTGATGATTGACATTAAGATCATTTAATCCTTCGGGCAACTGCCCGATTTTGCCGAGTATTTTATTCTGATCATTGAAGATCTGGAGATACACCATGCCGTGGCCTTCCCCCATTTTGCTGATTCCGCGTTCCACGGCAACCTTCATGCTCCAGTATCTGAGAGATACTTTATCCAGAGCCATGACAATGGATCCACGCTCACCTTTTACTCTTTGCAGCTGAACAAAACCGATGCCATGACCTTCATGGATTTTTCCAAGCAATTCGATGGTTTTTGCCTTGCGTCCTTTAACATACAAATCCTTTTCGTTGAGAATGCTGGTGTCGAGAGGTTTATCCTGATAAATTGCGTTCCCCTCACTGTCAAGGATTGCAACATACCAGAGACTGTTTTCTTCCGCGAATTGCTTAAGAAAGGCATTGCTGACGATTTTTTTCTTCCACTGTTCATCGATTATCTGTCCCAGTGCGGTAATCTTTTCCACAACCAGTTTTTTTGCATAATCGGATTCCTGCTGCTGGGCTGTTTTGGTCTGCGTCGGGATTTTCCCCGGCACTGCCAAGATGCTTTTCAGATTATCCGCCGTCAGCCTCTGCAAGACGCTTATGGTTGCGAGTGCCTGATCCTGAAGGAATCCGACCAAATTGTTCTCGCTGCGTCTTAAATCAAGGAATCCCATTACGAGAATCAGAAAAACCAGCACGGCTGAAACAATGGCTACAGCCAGCGGCTGCAGAAAACTGCCGTTATATGTGCGGCTGTGCCGGACAATGGTTTCTTTTTTTCTGAAAATATTCATAATGTTATATATATTTGCGCCTATGCAGGACAGTTTTTCATTTGCCGGTTATCTTAAGCTATTCGCCGGAAATGTCAATGATAATTACCGCAGAGGTCGACATTTTTGTCGAAAATCAGGTAAAAATTGATGATATGATATGTTCTTGTTATTATTATGATTAATTTTTCCCGGGAACGGATGATTCGACATTTATTGCCGAAAGCTCATGGCCTTCAAGCTCTGAAAAGAAAAGGATATTCTAATGATATTTGTTTAATATCAATGACTTATCTTTTTTATTAGAATGTTGGCACAATATCTGCTTTAAATAAGGGCAAAAGATATTTAGCCTCGACTAAAACAATTACGGGCATGATTAGCCGACGGCAAAATAACCATTGAAGGTATTCAGGCCTTCACTCTTCTCTCCTAAGGGGGGCTCTAACCAAGCCCCCCATTTTTTTTCATTATTTCTCTTTAACATTTTTCTGACGCCGCCAGGCATTGACTCTTTCCCTGATCGTTTTTTCAAAACCGGAATCTGTTGGTTCATAAAGCACTTGTCCCTGAAGTTTTCCCGGGAGATATTCCTGGGGTACAAAAGCATCTTCATAATCATGAGCGTATCTGTAGCCTTTGCCGTATTCCAGTTCTTTCATTAATTTTGTGGGTGCGTTGCGAATGTGAAGGGGTACGGGAAGGTAACCGGTTTTGTTGATCAGGTCCTTTGTCTGGCCAAAACCTTTATATAATGAATTGCTTTTGGGGGCGGTGGCCAGGTAGACTGCCGCCTGTGCCAGGGCGAGTTCTCCCTCCGGCGGGCCGATAAAATGAAATGCCTGTTGGGCGGCCATTGTCAGCATAAGCGCGTGGGGATCGGCATTACCGATGTCTTCGGAGGCGAATCGGACCATACGGCGCAAAATATAGAACGGATCTTCTCCTGCGATCAGCATTCTGCCCAGCCAGTAAAGCGTTGCGTCCGGGTCGCTTCCACGCATGCTTTTATGAAAAGCGGAGATCAGATTGTAATGCTCTTCGCCGTCCTTGTCGTAGAGCAGAGATTTCTTCAGAAGGGTTTCCTGCACTGACTGGGCCGACAGCTTTCTTGCTTCCGGAGGCAGACCCTGCACCATTGAAGCAGTGGCTTCCAAATTGTTGAGCGCGGTGCGGGCATCCCCGTCGGAAATCCGGATAATGAATTGAATGGCATCATCATCGGCCTGAATACAAAATTTCCCCAGGCCCCGCTGTTCGTCGGTAAGGGCACGCTTCAGAATGACGGCCAGGTCTTGTTCCGTAAACTGTTTGAGGAGCATCACACGTGTTCTGGAAAGCAGGGGTGCAATGACTTCAAAAGACGGATTTTCCGTTGTGGCACCGATCAGGGTGACAAGCCCGTTTTCCACATGAGGGAGAAAGGCGTCCTGTTGGGCCTTGTTGAACCGGTGTATTTCATCGACAAATAGAATGGTTTTTTGCTTTTTGGCTTCCCAGAGTTCTCTGGCATCATCAATCACGGAGCGGATTTCCTTGACGCCCGATAAAACTGCTGAAAAACTGACGAAGTTTGCTTTTGTCTCATTGGCTAAAATGCGTGCCAGGGTTGTTTTCCCTGATCCGGGCGGTCCCCAGAAAATCATTGAAAATAATTTGTCTTCCGCAATGGCGCGTCTGAGCAATGTGTCTTCACCGGTCAGATGCGATTGGCCGACATAGTCGGTAAGTTTCTGAGGTCTCATTCTTTCAGCCAGTGGCGCGGTATCCAAGGCGTCGCTTTCGGTTCCCAGACTGAACAAATCCATATTCTTCATTTTTGCCTCTTCGATTTTTCAATGATTTCAATCAAGCTTGCAACCTTGTTTCCAGATTGTCCGCCGGCGAATCGTGACCATTCATCTTTGTTCAGATGATTTTTGAGAAAGGATGTAACGTCGAAAGATCTGAACCAGCATTGAATAATCCTTGAACAGGGCAGGTCGCCTGCTTCGCGCAGGCAGTAGGCAAAGTTTATTTCATCGCCCAGTTTCGGGCAGCGGGTTAATTTGTGGTCGTGTTCTGTCTTCATAACGTTTCGAGTTTGTCGAAAAAAAGAAAAGCCGTCAAGAAATATATTTTCCTGACGGCTTGTAAAAAACATCAATAGCTCTTATCAAGGTTTCGGGAAATCCTTGATGGCGTTCAATGCCCGTTCAATTTCATGATCCGGTAATTCATAGGCTTCTAATTTGCCTGCAAAGTAGGCATCATAGGCGGCCAGATCCACAAGGCCGTGGCCGCTCCAGTTGAAGAGGATCACTTTTTCCTTGCCTTCTTCTTTGGCGCGCATGGCTTCATCAACAACTGCCGCCAGAACGTGATTGGTTTCCGGTGCCGGAATGAAGCCTTCGGAACGTGCCCATTTGACGCCTGCGTCAAAAGTCTTGAGCTGGTCGTAGGCTCTGGGTTCAACGAGATTTTCACGAACCATGTGGCTGATGATCGGCGCCATGCCGTGATAGCGCAGACCGCCCGCGTGAATCGGCGCCGGAATGTAATCATGTCCGAGCGTGTACATGGGCAGAAGAGGCGTTGATTTGGCCAGATCGCCGAAATCGTATGCAAACGGGCCTTTGGTCATGCTGGGGCAGGAGGTAGGTTCTGCGCCGACGACTTTCACAGGTTTACCATGAATTTTGTCGCAGACAAACGGTGCGATAACACCTCCGAAATTGCTTCCGCCGCCGCAGCAGCCCATGACGACATCCGGGTAAATGCCGAGTTTTTGCATTTGCTTTTGCGCTTCCAGTCCGATGATGGACTGGTAGAGGATAACGTGATTCAGTACGCTGCCCAGCGCGTATTTCGTGTCTTTGCTGGTGACGGCATCCTCAATGGCCTCACTGATGGCAATGCCCAGGGATCCTGGAGAATCGGGGTGCTCAGCAAGGACATTACGTCCGGCCTGAGTGAGATTGCTGGGGCTGGGGATGCATTCCGCGCCCCATGTGTTCATCATCATACGGCGGTAGGGTTTTTGTTCATAGCTGACCTTGACCATGTAAACGCGGCATACCAGGTCAAACATTTTGCAGGCCATGGAAAGAGCGCTGCCCCATTGTCCGGCGCCGGTTTCTGTGGTGATGCGCTTGGTGCCTGCCACTTTATTATAGTAGGCCATCGGGATGGCGGCGTTGGGTTTGTGCGAACCGGCGGGGCTGACACCTTCATGTTTGTAATAAATCTGAACAGGGCAGTCCAGCAGCTTTTCAAAGTTGCGCGCACGGTACAGGGGAGACGGACGCCACAGGATGTACTTTTGCAGGACCTCATCGGGGATATCAATCCAGCGTTGGGTAGAGGTTTCGTGCTCAATGATATTCATGGGAAAGATGGCCGCCAGATCGTCAGGGGTGACCGGCTGACCGGTACCGGGATGAAGCGGCGGCTTCATCGGAGTGGGCATGTCCGCCATAACATTGTACCATTGTTTTGGTATTTCGTGATCTTCCAGCAAAATTTTGACCTGTTCCATATAGTTTCTCCTTGATAAAGAATTTATGCTGCTTCTCTGTCCTGCAGATGTTTCTGCATGATTGCCTTGAGTGAAAAAAAATGCCGTGGATTTTTCTTCCCACGGCATTTCGATATGTATGCAAGTCATGGGAAGGAGCTTCCCTGCCCATGCTCAGTAATGAAAGAGCCTACGGGCAGACGTGTTTCGCCTGCCACCACCAGTTTTTATTTGAAGCATTGACCTGCACGGACTTCAATCCACTTTCTCAATAAGTTGTTTTTGCCTAACACAGCCGCGAAAGCCTTGTCAAGGCCTAATTAAATAAGATGAAATGTTCTTTTCTTCCATCAAGGTCCACAGGAAGTTCTCCTCAGTCCTCTCTCTGGCTCAGCTCCAGCAGAATGCCGCCGGTTGATTTCGGGTGGACAAAAGCGATTTTTGCGCCGCCCGCGCCGTAGCGCGGTTTTTCATCAATCAGGCGGACGCCATTTGCCTTGAGTTCGGCAAGCGCTGCTTCAATATTGTCAACACGCAGGGCCAGATGCTGGATGCCTTCCCCGTTTTTTTCAATATATCTGGCGATGGGTCCGTCGGGTGATGTGGATTGCAGAAGTTCGATTTCCGAATCCCCCACCGGGAAAAAGGAAACCTTCACTTTCTGCTCCGCCACAACTTCCGAGCCGGTCGACTGAATGCCTAGCATTTCATAGAGTCTGGCACTTTCCTCCAGGTTCTTTACCGCGATCCCAATGTGATCAATCTTCAAAATTTTCATGACAGTTTCCTCCTAACAGTCTAATAGCCTGCAGCCTAAAAGCCTCTCTTTAAAACTTCCGTCCCTTAAGACAGTCCAGAACTTTGGCTGCCGCAGTGGTTGGCGTTGTTAGGCCGGCTTCCACTTCACTGAGGGAATCAGACAGAACTCCTGCTGCCGGGCTATTGTAAAACCATTCCTGCACGCCTTCACGCACCATGAATTTTAACCATTCCCGGTCCTGTTCTTTTCTCTTTCTTTGCAGATCCCCGCTCGCCGTCGTTTTGTCGCGATGGTCGAGGATGATTTGAAATAGGTTATCCAGTCCGGCCATCGTAACAGAGCTGCACGTTACAACCGGTGGCGACCAGCTGAGGCAGGGTGGTGAAAGAAGATGAAATGCCGTTTCATACTGGCGGCGCGCAATTTCGGCCCGTTCAATGTTGTCACCGTCGGCCTTGTTGACCGCCACCGCATCGGCCAGTTCCAGAACCCCTTTCTTCATGCCCTGTAGTTCATCGCCGCCCCCGGCGATCATCAGGACCAGAAAAAAATCGACCATGGAAGCAACCGTCACCTCTGATTGTCCCACGCCGACGGTTTCAATCATGACTGCGTCAAAACCCGCCGCTTCACAAATCATCATCGTTTCACGCGTTTTCCGCGCCACGCCGCCCAGCGTTTTCCCTGAGGGGGAGGGGCGGATAAAAGCCTTTTCATTGGTTGCCAGTTTTTCCATTCGGGTCTTGTCGGCCAGAATGCTGCCGCCAGTTTTTGGCGAACTGGGATCGACCGCCAGGACGGCAACCCTGTAACCCGTTCCGGTCAGCATGCTTCCGAAGCTTTCAATAAAAGTGCTTTTGCCCGCGCCCGGCAGTCCCGTGATGCCTATGCGCAGCGCCTTGCCCGTGTGTGGCATCAGGGCATCCAGGATTTTTCTGGAGGCTTCCTGATCGGCCTGTAAAGAGCTTTCGACCAGGGTGATGGTTTTTGCCAGCATCCGCCGGTCGCAGTCTAGAACCCCTTCAATATAGGGACGTAAATCCCTTTCCCCTTTTGTCATTTCATATCCAGTCTTTTGGTTTTCCGGCACTTCATGATATTCCAGCGGAAATTCATGCTGCATGGTGTCATGGACAATCCATATAAAAGTATACCTAAGGGTGGTAATACAGGCAATGGATATTTTGGGAAATGGATCGGAAGGTAAAATGTTTCTGTTGAATAGAATGTGGCAGATGGCCGTTATTTGCCGATTTTTGCCCGTATCCTTTCCTGGTACTCTTTGATTTCATGGCGCAGAATGTCCAGATCCTCGATGCGTTCGTCGAGCCTTTTCAAGTGATTGCCCAGAAGCTCCAGAAGCCTTTTAAGGACTTTTTCATTGGATTTTTCATACGTCCACATGGCTTCGAGTTCCTGCATTTCGGAAAGCGTCATCCCCATGATCTTGAGACGTTTGATCAGTTTCAGCCGCCGGAGGTCGGCTTCGGTATAGATTCGTCTGCCCCCCTCAATCCGTTTGATGGAATTGAGCAGACCGATTTCCTCGTAGTAGCGGATGGTCCGCTGGCTCATGTCCAGAATTCTGGCCAGTTCGCCGATAGATGTAAATTCCCCGTTCATGAATTTTCCTGTTGTAAAATTCTGAAGGGGCACGCTCATGCGTGCCCCTGTCGCGCTTATGATGCGCTGTATGCTTCTTTCAGTTCGCGCTTTAATATTTTCCCGGATGGATTCTTGGGAAGCTTATCGGCGATAAATATTTTCTTCGGGCATTTAAATCCGGCCAGGTTGCTCTTGCAATAATTGATGATTTCTTTTTCGTCAAGAGAGGCGCCTTTTTTGGGGACAACCACAGCAGCCACGATTTCAATCCATTTCGGGTCTGGCAGACCGATGACAGCCAGTTCCTCGATGCCGGGATACCGGTAAAGCACTTCCTCGACTTCACGGGAAGCCACGTTTTCCCCGCCGGTCTTGATCATGTCTTTCTTGCGGTCGACCACGTACAGATAACCGTCGCTGTCAAAGCGCCCCAGATCGCCGCTATGGAACCAGCCGAACTGGAAGGCTTCCGTCGTTTTATCCTGGTCGTTGAGATAACCGGTCATGACATGGCCGGACCTGTGAACGATCTCTCCCACGGTTCCTACCGGGACGAATTTCCCGTCGTCATCCATGAGACGGGTTTCCACGTTCAACACCGGTTTGCCTGCGGAACCCGGTTTCAGCAGCTGATCTTCCGGCTTCAGAATGGTGGCCACCGGCCCCATCTCTGTCTGGCCATAGTAGTTCCAGAGTTTCAGGTTGCGGAAAGTCACGGAAAGCTGCTTGATGATTTCCACCGGCATGATGCTTGCCCCGTAAGCGGCTTTTTTCAGGCTGGCATGATTATAATTTTTGAATTCCGGGTGGTTCAGGATCCCGATCCATACCGTGGGCGGGGCGAACATGTGAGTGATCTGGTACTTTTCAATGAGCTTGATCATTTCCAGGGGGTCCGCCTTGTGCATAATGACATTCGTCGCCCCGATGTACAGGTAGGGCATGAGGAAGCAGTGCAGCTGCGCGCAATGGAACAGGGGAAGAGCGTGAAGGCTGACATCGTAAGTGTCATACTGACCGTCAAAAATGCAGCTGTGATACTGGGACATGAGCGCCCGGTGCGAGAGCATCGCGCCTTTAGGCTTGGACTCCGTTCCGCTTGTGTAGGGGATCTGCACGATATCTTCCGCGCTCACTTCCACCTGCGGCTCGTCGTAGGGCATGGCCTCCATCTCAGAGATGACGTTGAAGAATCCTTCCGGAACACTGGAATCCCCGAGGGGAATAAAACCCCATTTTTCGACCGTGGAGAATTTGTTCTGGTCCTTGGCAATGATCGGGTAAAGGATATCTTCCACAATGAAGATCCGGGAACCTGAATGGTTGATGATGTAGGCGATCTCCTCAGCGTTGAGCATGTAATTGATGGGCACCTGGATCGCACCGATCTTGGCAAGTCCCATCATGCTGATGGGATAATAATGGGAGTTGTATGCGTAGATCGCCACCCGGTCCCCTTTTTTGATACCATAGCTGGTCATCAGGTTGGCAAAACGCCTGGCCTCCCGTTCCAGATCATAAAACGACAGTTTAAGATCGCGGAAAATGATTGCGGTTTTGTCGCCGTATTTCGTTGCGGCTCTGCGGGCCATGTCTCCGATAGTGTCGCGGTTGATGATGTTTGCCATAGTTGATCCTTTCGTCATTCATGTGGTTGAAGGCTCAAGACCAGAGAGCCAAGTCTGTTAGACTGAAGACTTTTAGCCTGTGGGTTTGACTTGAATGCCTTCGGCATGTTTTCTTTTTTTGCTACAGTGACGAACTGTCACTTTTCGTCATTAATATCTCTTTGGATTATTCCTACAGCCTAACTGCCTACAGCTTAATAGCCTATAGTCTAACAGTCTACAGCCTAATAGTCTAAATCTAACATCCTTCTTTATACTTCTTCTCAAACATTTCCTTCATTTTAAACTTCTGGATTTTTCCGCTGGCCGTCATGGGATAGCTGTCAACAAATTCCCAGTATTTCGGAATTTTATGGCGGGCGATTTTTCCTTTGCAGAATTCGATGAATTCGTCGGCTGTCGCCGTCTGTCCGTTTTTCAACTGGATTGCCGCGAGCACCTGTTCACCGTATTTCTTGTCCGGGATGCCTACGACCTGGACATTGACGACCTTCGGATGCGTGAAGAGGAATTCTTCCAGCTCCCGGGGATAAATATTCTCGCCTCCCCGTATGATCATATCTTTGATCCGGCCGGTCACTCTAAAATATCCGTTTTCATCCATCACCCCGAGGTCGCCTGTGTGCAGCCATTGGTCCTGATCGATGGTATTGGTCGTGGCTTCGGGCATTTTATAGTATCCCTTCATTACGCAGGCGCTGCGGGTCACGATTTCACCCTGGGTGTTCGGCGGTAAATCTTTGCCGCTTTCCGGATCGATAATTTTGCCTTCGATATCCGGCAGCAGACGGCCGACGGTGGCGACGCGCAGCTCTACCGGATCATCACGACGTGTCATGGTCATGACAGGTGCAGATTCAGTCTGGCCGAAGGCGATAACGACCTCGGAGCAGTGCATGTTTTTAATGACCTGTTTCATTGCTTCGACGGGGCAGGGCGCTCCCGCCATAATGCCGGTGCGCAGGGAACGCATATCATAGCGGTCGAAATCGGGATGGTTCAGGATGGTGACAAACATTGTAGGTACGCCGTTAACGGCCGTGCATTTCTCCCGGTCTATCATTTGCAGTGCTTTGAGCGCATCGAAGTATTCCAGAAGAACCATTTTCGACCCGTGGTAGACGCTGTTGAGCGTACTCATGACGCAGCCGAAGCAGTGAAAGACCGGAACCTGGATCAACAGGCTGTCTTTTTCGGTCATTCCCATCACATCCCCGACCATCCGGGCATTGTTGACGATGTTGTGATGCGTCAGCATGACTCCTTTGGGGAAACCGGTTGTTCCCGAGGTATACTGCATGTTGATGACATCGTCATCGGACAGGGACTTCATCCGTTCATCCAGCGCCTCTTCCGAAACACTTTCGCCCATACGGATTAGATCCTGAAATTTGAACATGCCGGGCGTGCTCTCCCGTTGCCCAATATAAACAATGTTTTTCAGAAGAGGAAGATTGGGGGAATCGATCTTTCCCGGCTTGTCTCTGTCGAGTTCCGGCAGAACACGGCGCACAGTTTCGTAAAAGCTGGTGTCCCGATACACGTCGATCAGAAACAGGGTGGTGGAATCGGATTGCTTGACAATATATTCCAGTTCATGCGTCTGGTAATTGGTGTTGATCGTGACCAGAACTGCGCCGACCATCCCCAGTGCAAACTGCAGGTAAACCCATTCCGGGACATTGGTCGTCCATACGGAAACGTGATCGCCGCGCTTGACCCCAAGAGCAATCAAGCCTCTGGCCGTCTTCCGGCATTGATCATATAACTGGGAATAATTCAGGCGGACATTGAATTCGGGAGCAACCAGCGCCGGATGATCCGGGAAGCGGCCGGCGGTTTCTTTGATCACTTCTCCTATGGTTTTACTTACAAAATCGGACATATGATGCACCTCGCCATAAATTGGAATTTCAATTAAGTGCAACCTAAAACCACTTAACGTAAACTGGGTTACGTATAGCCGATTTATTTCTGTTCTGTCAATAATTTTTTTCAGAAGTGATCAGATGAGTGTTTTGTGTTTGCGAGGCCGGGATGAATTTTATGATATGTGAATATAATCAACAATTTATTGAATTAGCTGCTCGCTGGCCGTACATGGTTTCCATTGCCCGGTGCCTGCTAAGGCCAGTGAGCAGTTTTCTTCTTCAGATTTTCGGCCTTTTATCAAACCATGGAGCAGCTCGTTCGAGTTGTCCGCCAAGCTGCAGCAGGAGGGATTCTTCAGCGAACCGGCCGATGAACTGCACACCGCAGGGCAGACCTTCTTTGCTCCAGTGTAGCGGCACAGACATGGCCGGCTGTCCCGTGAAGTTCGCCAGCTGGGTGAAAGGCATTTTGACGAGACTTTTGGTTGCCATGACGTCAGCTAATCCTGATGCTTTCAAGATACCTCCCAGATTAAGCGAATTAATGATTTTCAGCAAAAACTCTTCAGATGGTTTCTGCTTTGCCTCTCCGATGCGAGGGGGAAGAGAAGCAATGGTCGGCGTCATATACAGGTCGTATTTTTCATTGAATTTCGCCATATCGCGTGAAAAAGTATTCCACTGACGACGGGCGAGGACAAAATCGCCTGCAGAGAAGGCCTTTCCAAGTAAGTTCAAGGCCCACGTGGTTTCCTCCGTGTCGTGATGGTTAAGCGGTCTGCCAACAACGCTTTTGAGCTCTTCAATATCGGCGGCGACTTCCCCGAAATAAAGCATGAAATAGCATCGGGCCACGGCTGCTCCGTCAATTTCGGGGCTGGCCTCTTCAACCGTGTGCCCGAGGCTTTCCAGAAGTTTTACCGCGTTCTGCACGGCCTGAACGCACGAGGGATCGACTTGAGCTTTCAAAGGCGAAGAGACTGTGTAGCCGATCTTCAGCGGTTTAGGATCCAGCCCGGCATATTCAAGGAAAGGTCTTTCCGGCGCAGGAAGGAGGCATGGGGCCCCCGGATCTGCGCCATGGGTCGCGTCGAGCATTGCGGCCGTGTCGCGTACCGAACGGGTGATCACGCCTTCCACCTCCGCGCCCTGCCATATTTCACCGGATTCCGGTCCAAGAGGGTTGCGTCCGCGTGTCGGCTTCAGCCCGAAAAGACCACAGCAGGACGATGGAATACGGATGGAACCGCCACCATCTCCTCCGGAGGCCAGCGGGACAATGCCTGCGGCTACCGCCGCTCCGGAACCACCGCTGGAACCGCCGGGGGTCCGATCGAGATTCCAGGGATTGCGTGTCGGACCGTGCAGTTCGGGTTCGGTAATGCCCATCAGTCCGAATTCGGGCGTGTTCGTTTTTCCCAGAACAATCAGTCCGGATGCTTTGTAGCGCCTGGCCATTTCACTGTCCTGTGTCGGGACGTAATTGCGGCAGGCTTTGCTGCCCTTGGTCATGGGTACTCCCGCGATGGCGGAAACAAGATCCTTGCATAAAAAAGGCACCCCGGAGAATGCGCCCTGCGGGATCGGTCCTTTGGCTGCAGTCCGGGCTGCAGCCTCCATGCGGTAAATAACCGCGTTAATCTTCGGGTTGACGCGGTCCATGCGCTGGAATGCCTCTTCACACAATTCCAGAGCGGTGACTTCCTTTTTTCTGACCAGTTCGGCCAGCCCCAGACCATCGTATTTTTCGTAGTCGCTGAATCCCGGCATGTTTTCCCTCCGCGGTATCGTTATTTTTGATCAATTTTAAAATAATTTTGTTGCCGGTTTTTGTAAGGATAAAGACAAATGCCGCCGCAAAAGTAAAGACACACAATTATGAAAAAGTATAAGAGGGAAAGCGCAATGAAGTCAAGGATATTTGTTTCTCTTAGAGAAACGGGGGCAACCGTCAGGAATTCTTATCTTTTTCCGTAAGAAAAATGCGCTCTATGCGCCGGAAATCAATTTTACCGGTAGCGGTCCGGTTAATGGAGGAAACAATTTTAATGCGGCGGGGCATGGCAAAAGGCTCAAGCTTTTCCAGGATCATTTTTCTGAGCTGCATTTCCGTCAGTTCACAGGCGACCAGGGCGGCAATTACGCTTTCTCGTCCTTTTTCCGCGGGCAGTGCAATGACCACAGCGTCGCGCACGGTGGGCAGCGTCTGGATTTTGTTCTGCACTTCGAGAAGGTCAACCCGTTTGCCGGCCACTTTCACAATGCCGTCAGCCCGTCCCAAAAGTAGAAATCGATCAGTTTTGTCCGGTTGGACTTCATCGCCTGTCACGCAAAATCCTTCCATGTCTCTTTCCATTTCAATGGAAACAAAATCGGAGCGAACGGCAAGCCGTTTTCCCGACAATCGCCAGGATACGACATCGGCAGGCTTCCAGGCGTCCGTATTTTCACTTACACTGCGCGAGGCAATGCCACCTGTTTCCGTTGAACCATAGATTTCATTGATGCCCAGGCCGGTTTTTTTCAGGAAATGCGTTGCATCGGAACGATTCAAAACCCCCGAAGAGGAAAAAGCGATTCTCAACGACTCTACGGACAGATTGTCAACTTTTAAGGATCGGTAGTGAATCGGCACGCTCACCAGGACGGTGGCCCTGTGCCGGTTGATGACGGAAATAATTTCCTGCGGAAACGTATAAATTTCCGGTAGAACACGGGCATGGCACAGAAACGGAGTCAGGATGGAAAACAGGAGACCGTAAATGTGATAGGGGGGAACCGTCGAGATAAAAAGGTCTTTTGACGAAAGACCGAATTTATCCTTTAGATAGATGGCCTCTGCCAGCAGGTTGCGTGGCGATTTAGACCAGACCTTGGGTTTGCCGGTCGAACCTCCGGTGAAAAGTTTTAAAAAAGGCTTATCGGGGTCGCGCATGTTTTCTGTCTTCAGATCGCCGGGATTTCCTTTCGAAGGCGTGATGATCTCGATGCCGGGCATCTCTTCGGGGTGATCGGCAATGGCACAATCAAAGCCTACTGCTTCGTACATTTCCATCATTGCGTGGGTGGAAAAAGAATAAGGGAGAATCAAACGGCAGGTTCCGGAAAGGGAAGCCAGAATGGAAGCGGCAATCACCGCTTTGTTTTCCGTACACAGGCAAACGGACTTTTCCGGACCGCGCCTTGCCAGGGTTTTTTTCAAACCGGCGGCCAGTTCGAAAATCTCGCCGTAGGTATATCCGCCGTATATAAACTCTTTCTGGCACAGCGTTTTTGAAGGAGCCAGGATGTTTTTGTAGCTGCCGGTGAAATGGTCTTTTATTTCTGTTGTCATATGAGTAGTAATTTTAACGGTGAATCATTTGTATTTTGGGGTTATCTATAAGAAACGGGAAAAAAAAGCAATGGAGGTTTTGGGGAGAAAAACCCGTCAGGGATACCCGCATCTGCGGCATCAGCTGTATAAAGATGTTTTTTGTTGACTTCTGTGCTGTTTTCTCATTAATTTGCAGAAAAAAAAGGAAAAGACCGATGATCGACATCGAATCGTTGATTCCGCATCGTGAACCGATAAAAGTCATCACGGAAATCAAAGAGATCACGGAAGATGGCGGCAGTTCCACGGCCGTAGTCAATCAGGACTGGCCTCTCTGCGACGGTCAGGCGGTCAATTCCGTGGTTTTGATTGAAGCCATCGCCCAGACATCCGCTGCGGTGGAAGGCTATAAACGGAAGGTAAGCGGCAAGGATCCAATCAAGGGGTGGTTGGTTGGGATTAAGTCCGCTGAATTCAAAACGGACAGGGTTGCGCTCGATACCCGGATCACCGTATTTGTTAAAAATCTGAATGCATTTGAGAGTTACGCTGTGATCGAGGGCGTGGTAAAAGCGGGAGATGATCTGCTGTTGACGGCAGTTCTACAGGCCGTACGGCTCAACGATGAAGCATAAAATTCACAAAGGGAGCTTGATTCAATCATGGAAGAAAGAAAAATAGCAATTGTGACAGGGGCCAGCCGGGGAATCGGGCGTGCGACGGCTGTGGAGCTTGCAAAGACCGGTTACTATGTAGTGGTCAATTATAACTCCAGCGAGGCGGCTGCGGCTGAAACGCTTGCGCAGGTTCAGGCCGCGGGCGCCCAAGGCGAAGTGCGGAAATTCGATGTCGCCAATGCGGACGAAGTGAAAGAAGCCCTGGCAAAGATCGTGGCGGAACATAAAAGAATTGATGTCCTGGTCAATAATGCCGGCATCACCGCTGACGGACTGTTTCTGATGATGGGGGAAGACGAGTGGCACAGGGTGATCGATACAATCCTCAATGGATTCTATCATGTGACCAAACCGGTCCTGCGGGAAATGGTGAGAAAAAAACGCGGTGCGATTGTCTCCGTTTCCTCCATATCGGCCATGATGCCTAACCGGGGTCAGGCTAATTACGCTGCAGCCAAGGCCGGCATCATTGCTGCTACGCGTTCGATGTGCAAGGAAGTGGCGCGTTTCGGCATTCGGGTCAACGTGGTGGCTCCGGGACCGATTGATACGGATATGTTAAGCAGCATGCCGGTTGATGAAAATACCATCAAAAGCATGATTCCGATGGGCCGCGTGGGGAAACCTGAAGAAGTGGCCCGGGTGATCCGCTTTTTATGCTCGGAAGACGCGTCTTACATTACGGGGCAGGTTATCGGCATCAACGGAGGAATGTTCTGAAAATGATACGATGTTCCTTTATCAAATCAACATGCCTGGCATTGTTTTTTTTACTCATTTCTCCCGTCTGGAGCGTTCAGGCAGATGATTTTGCCAGACTGCGCAAGGATTCGGCCCGCATCTCGACCATGACAGCCGATTTTGTGCAAAAGAAGTCCATGAAGATTCTGTCCAAGCCACTGATTTCAAATGGGAAATTTTATTACGCCGCTCCGGATTCCATCCGTTGGGAATATAGCAAACCTTTAAAAAGTGTGGTCCTTTCGGGCAAAGGGCAAACGAAACGCTATATCCCCTCCGGTGGTAAAATGGTTGAAGACAAAACAGGCGGTGCGAAGGCGATGCAGATTGTTCTGGGTGATGTTGCGGGCTGGATGAACGGAAAATACGATACCAATCCGGCCTTTACCGCGACGATTCGGGAAGGAAACGATACCATGATTACGATGACGCCGACCGGTAAAAACATGGCCGGCATGATCGAAAAAATTGAGATTACCATTTCCCCAAAAGACGCGTCCGTCAAATCGGTGAGGATTGTGGAAAGCGCAACCTCCGAAACCCGGATCGATTTTCAAAACGTTGTCGTCAACAAGAGTATTGATCCTTCTGTCTTTCAGGTTGTTCAATGAAAGGCCTCTGTTTTCTGATAAGTGTATTTCTGCTTGCATCCTGTGCGACGCTGCCGGCAATTCAGGAACCGTCGGCAGATCAAACCAGGAAGCCCGTCATCTGTCCGTCGCCATTTCTTCTGGAAAAAACCCGTTTCATTCACACGGTCGACGTGCAGGCAGCCGGACAAACGAAGGCCGTGATGATCGGTGTGACAGTTGCAGATCCTGTTCGAAGGACGTTTTCCTGTGCCATCATGAGTACGGAGGGTATGGTGGTCTTTGAAGCTGTTTCAGAAAATGAAGGCGTGAAAGTCATCCGGGCGCTGCCACCTTTTGATGAGCCGGATTTTGCCCGCAACATGATAAACGATATGGAACTGATTTTTTTTGAGCCTGCGGGCGAACTGGTCGAAAAAGGTTTCTTTGTTTCGGGAGATGTTGTCTGCCGCAGGCGAAAAGAAGAGGGCGGATGGGTCGATGTAATGGCGGGTCATGACGGCCGCATTCAGATCCGGCGCTACTCAGAGTGCGGCACCTTGATGCGTACGGTGTTTTTAAACGGTCATTCCCCGGATGCCTATAAAACCATCGAACTGCAATCCGCGGGATGGATGAGTTACGGTCTGACGATGACCCTGATCGAATCCGAGGTAGTTAGGGACAAACCGCCGATGCAAAAACAATCAGGAAACCGCCCATGAAAGACCCGGTTGCGGGGGAAAATGTTATCATTGTCGGAGCGGGCATCGGCGGTCTTTCCACGGGAATTCTGCTGTTGCTTTTGGGTTACCGTGTCACGGTTGTGGAAAAAAATCCCAGGCCGGGCGGACTGATGCGCTCGTATCTGCGCGGGGGCGTCGATTGTCCTGTGGGTGTGCATTATGTCGGTGCGCTGGGCCCTTCTGAGCCCCTGGGAAAGATGTTTCGCGCCCTGGGCATTTCCGTGGAGGATCTGTTTTGTGCCATGGGATCTTCCGGCGTCGTTGACCGGTACCTGTTTGATGATTTTGTTTTCGACATGCCGCCTGGTATGGACGCGTACGAAAGAAATCTGAGGCAGGCCTGTCCGGCGGAATTCCCCGCGCTGGATATTCTGATGAATAGCCTGCGGGAGATTTCGCGCCAGATGATGGACCCATCCTTCTTCCTCCGTCAGAGTGATCCCTTTCAAAACATGGATTTATTAAGGCCGATGGGGGAGTTCCTGGATGATCTGCGGGCCTCTGCCCGATTGCGCGCCCTGCTCGCAGTGCCTTGCCAGCTCATTGGTGTCGATCTCGATGATTGTCCGGTGATCTTTCATCACATGACGGTGGCCGGGTATTTATTTTCATCCTGGCGTTTGAAAGAAGGTGGCGGCAGGATGGCCGATGCTTTTGCACAGCGTTTTACTTCGCTGGGAGGAAAGTTGATCCTGAATTCGGCCGTGCGGAGAATCAACGTGTCTTCCCATAAAGTTACAGGAATCACCCGGGCTGATGGCGAGGAGCTTTTTGCGGACGCGGTTGTGGCGGCCATCCATCCCAAAACCATGCTGAGCATGCTGGATCCGGGGGCTCTTCGGATTTCTCTGAGGGAAAGAATTTTAACACTGGAGGAAACCAAAGGGGTGATTTCCGTGCAGGCAGGCATTGATGCCGCAGCACACAGGGAGCTGGATTACAACATTTACCGGTTGCGCCATGACGAGCGCGGGGGCATCACAAACGGCATTTTTTACCAGATACGAAAAGGCAATGTTTCAGGAACCAATCTGCTTTCCATCATCGCCCGCTCGTTTTATGGTGACTGGAGCCGCTGGGAAAACACGGTTTCGGGAAAGCGCGGTGCGGACTATGAAGAAAAAAAACTGACGATCGCGAGGGATTTGCTGAAGAAATCCGAAGAAGTGTTCGGCCCCTTAAAAAATGCGGAGATTCTGGATGTCTTTACGCCTCTGACGCTGCGCGATTATGTGAATTGTCCCGAAGGTTCCTGCTACGGGGTGTCACGTTCAGTCCGTCAAATGCTGAAAATAGCATCTCTGAACAAACTGTCCGTTGATGGGCTTTTCCTTGCCGGACAGAATGCCGTTGCGCCCGGCGTGATGGGCAGTATCCTGGGATCTTTCAACGCCGTGAGGCAGTTGATCGGCCCGGAGTGTTTTTACAGGGGATTACCCCGTTTACTCTAATACTGGACGGCAATGCTGATTTGTGCTACTTTTCGCGGCACTTTCGTTTTGGAAAAAATCCGGATAAGCGTTGTAATAATGCCTGGAGCCATAATATTATTATTCATCACCGTCATTAAAGGAGTCGCCTGAAGTTCATGACACGTCAGGATATTGAAAATGAAGTCCGTGACATTTTTTTAAGAGAGTTTGAAGTCGAAAATCCCGAACTCGATGTCAACTTGCGTGAAGCCTATGGCTTTGACAGCATTGACGCAATTGACCTGCTTCTGGAAATCGAGAAGTTCCTGGGGTCTGAACTGACACGGGATGAGAAAAAGCAGGCGATGGACATCCGCACGATGCGGCAGATCATTGATTATGTCGAAATGCTGGCGGAAAAACGCCGCACCGCGCAGGGGTAGGGCAAATGACAAATCGCAGAGTCGTTATCACAGCTTGTTCGGCAATATCCCCCATCGGTCACGGCAGGGATAAAATCGTCGAAAGTCTTCAAAAGGGTGTTTCCGGCATTCAACCCCTGCGTGAAGATGAACTGTTTGGCCAGTTTATTCATTCTCGGGTTTACGGAACGGTGAGTGATCCAATTGCGTATGACTTCAAACGGCAGCACCGCAAGACCATGGGGCCGGTGGCGTATTATGCCTGCCAGGTGGCCGGGGAAGTGCTAGAGCAGTCGGGGCTTTCCTCCGAGTTTGTAACGGGAGGGCGACTGGGTATCGCGTTTGGCTCGATTCACGGTTCGCCCACGGTTCAGCGCGATATTTACAAAATATTTCTGAGCGCAAAAGATAAAGAGACGTATCAGAAGATCGGTGCGGTGGATTACCTGAAATCCATGGTACATACGACTGCCGTGAATATTTCAAAGATGTTCGGTATCACCGGCCGTATCATTTCTTCGGGGACGGCCTGTACCACATCGAGCCAGTCCATCGGTTTTGGCTACGAAGCGGTCAAGTACGGACTGCAGGATGCCATGCTCTGCGGTGGGGCCGATGAATACGACACGATCACGGTTGCCGTTTTTGACAATCTGCTGGCCTGTTCCACCGCTTTCAACGATCAGCCGGAAAAAACGCCCCGTCCGTTTGACAGGGCGCGCGACGGTCTTGTGGTTGCCGAAGGCGCGGGTGCTGTCATGCTGGAGGAATATGAATTTGCCAGAAAACGGGGCGCGCCGATTCTGGGAGAGGTGATTGGTTTCGCATGCAACTCCAACGGAGGAGACCTGATCCTTCCCAATCTGGAAGGCATTACCAAAACGCTTCAACTGGGTCTTGAAAACGCGGAAATTCCAGCCTCGGAAGTCGATCTGATCAGCGCTCATGCCACCGCCACGAAGATGGGTGATATCATTGAGGCGCAGGCAGTCGGCACGGTCTTCGGCTCTCATCCCCATGTGGTGGCCCTCAAGAGCTACATGGGACACACGATGGCGGCCTGCGGAGTCATTGAAACGATCTTAACGATTTACATGATGCAGGAGAATTTTATTGCCCCGACGCTCAATCTCGAAGACATTGACGAACGCTGCGCGATGGTCAGGCACGTCCAGAAGCTCATCGAACATCCGGTCAGGACCGCGGCCATTCAGAATTTCGCGTTCGGCGGCGTTAACACCAGCCTGCTGATTCGAAAGTTGACCTGATATCCAATGTTGTTTATTCGATTTTTTCAGCGCGTCGGCAATTTTTGCCTCATGTTGATTTTGTGGGGTTATTTTCTTTTCGGTTTTTTGTTCATCTTGCTTTTCCTGTTTATTCCAAGTTATCTGTTGACTAAAAACAGCGAAAAAGCCATCCAGAAATTGTTTCACCTGCACATGAAGTGCTTTTTTGATCTGGCGGGCCGGCTGATTCCCCGCACAACGTATAAGATCGATCCGGAAGTGCGTGCTCTCCGGTCGTCTGTGATTGTATGCAACCACCTGTCTTACCTTGATCCTATCCTGCTGGTTTCCCTGTTTCCGCGTCAGACGACGATTATTAAAAAAACGTTTTTCCAGGTGCCGGTTTTTGGATGGTTCATGAGAAAAGCGGGCTATGTGTCTTCTGCGCCGTCTGAAATGACGGGTGCGGCCATGATCAACAATCTGGAAAGTATCAAAGCGCATCTGGCCGCAGGCGGCAATTTATTTTTATTCCCGGAAGGCACCCGGAGCCGTGACGGCAGGCTCGGACCCTTTAATAAAGGGGTGTTCAGTATCGCGAGGTACTGCAATACAGGATTAAAGCTGGTTTATATTCAGGGCACCGAAAAACTGTTCCCGCCCGGATCGTTTCTTTTTAAGACCCAAGAAAAGAACACCATTACGATGGAATTGATCGCCACACTGACGCCGGATTATTCGGCAAAAAATTTTTCAATTAACGCAGTGGCCGAACAGACCCGTCAGATTTTTGAACGGAAAATCGCCGATGGAAAAGCTGCCGGTTCGGACATAAAAATATAATATGAAATCAATGGAGGAGGACGAGTTATGGAATTACAGGAAGCCATACAAAAAAGACGCAGTGTTCGAAAATTTACGGATTCCTTTGTAACCGATGAAGAATTGAAAAAAATCTTTGAAGCTGTGCGATGTTCCCCGTCCTGGGCCAACACGCAGGCATGGGAATTCGTTGTGGTGCGCGACCGCGAGACCATTGGGCAAGTCGTGGCGACTTATTCCGAGAAAAATCCTGCAACCAAATGCTCACTTGTTGCTTCCGCTTTGATTGTTGTCTGTGGAAAAACAGGCGTCTCCGGATGCTATGGAGGAGTGGAAGTCACCAAACACGCCAGCTGGTATATGTTTGACTTGGGCATCGCCACACAGACGCTTTGTCTTACCGCGCATGAACTGGGGCTGGGGACGGTTGTAGTCGGCCTGATGGACCATGATGCCTGCAAAAAAGTGATTGGTCTGCCCCAGGGGTATGAAGTAGCCGCCGTGATCCCCGTCGGACGACCGGCGGCAGAGCCGAAGGACGGACCTCCGCGCAGGACGGTGTCCGAGATGGTGCATCTTAACGTGTTTGGCAGAAAAATGTTTTAGAGAATTGCCCGTTTACAGGTTGTGCCCGTACCTGCTTATTTTAATATTTGTTTGACTTTTTTGCCTGCCCATTTTAAGTTTCATGTTTCGCGGAAAGGGCATCTAACACAACAGGCTGAAATTGCGAATGAGAAATAAAAAGCGCATTGTGATCACAGGCTTAGGGACGATAAACGCCATTGGTGGAGATGTCGCGCAGTTTGCGGCTTCTTTACGGGAGGGTGTTTGCGGCATAGCCCGGATTGATCTTTTCGATACGAGTGGATTCCGTACGCATAAAGGCGGACAGATCAGGAATTTCAATGCCCGTGCCTCCATTCCGGGTGAATTTTCTCTCAAAAGAATGTCCCGCGCCGATCAGCTGGCCTTTGCCGCGACGATTGAAGCGCTCAGAGATGCCGGCCTTTATCCGCTGCCGGATAGGCTCAAAGAAGATATGGGGGTCATCATCGGCGGAGGTTCCGGCGGGTTGTTCGAAGCGGAAAACTTTTACGCGGAGCTGCTTGTGAAAGGTCTCGACAGGTCGAGATTTTCCCGCCTGTCCACCGTTTATTGCGCGTCCTCTGCAGACCGGATTGCGTCCAACCTGGGACTTTTGGGGCCTAAAACCACATTGATGACTGCCTGTTCGTCCGGCGCCAACGCGCTGGGTTATGCGAGGGATCTGATTGAGAGCGGTCAGGCAAGGATCATGATGGCTGGCGCCGTGGATCCGATGTGCCGGATTACCTATGCGGCTTTTAACGCACTAAAGTCTTTGGATGAGGATGTCTGCCGGCCCTTTGACAGGACCCGCTCCGGTCTTTCGCTGGGAGAAGCAGCGGCCATTCTGGTTCTGGAATCGCTGGAATCGGCGCTGGCTCGGGGTGCAACCATTCACGGCGAGATTCTGGGATATGGAGTGAGCTGTGATTCATTTCACATGACCGCGCCCGATGAAAAGGCTTCCGGTGCCGTGCGTTCCATGCAGGCGGCCCTGAAAGACAGCGGATTGTCCACGCAAAACATTGATTACATCAACGCCCATGGAACCGCTACGCCCGCCAACGACGTAACAGAAACCAGGGCCATTAAGGAAGTATTCGGGCAGCGTGCCTATGCTGTCCCGGTGAGTTCAACAAAATCCATGCATGCCCATCCGCTGGATGCGGCGGGTGCGCTGGAAGCGATTGTTGCTCTGCTGGCGTTGACGCAGGGCTTTATTCCGCCGACGATCCATTTTAAGGAACGCGATCCCGAGTGTGATCTGGACTACGTGACGGAAGGTGCGCGCGTGGCTGACCTGCGCCATGTATTGTCCAATTCCTTTGCGTTTGGCGGGAACAATACCACGCTGATTTTTGGGAAATACGAAGGACGGGGTGCGGCTCATGGATCATGAACGTGACCGATCGGACAGACAGCGCATTGTCGTGACGGGTTTGGGGCTCGTTACGCCGCTGGGTGCAGGGAAAGACGATTTTTTCCGTAGCCTTTCTGAAGGCGTCTGTGCCATTGACACCGTGCAATCGTTTGATACCAGCGCTGTATCTTCTCATCTCGGGGCGGAAGTCCGTGATTTTTCCCCGCGTGATTTTATTTCCGTTAAAAATCTGCGAAAGATGGACAGGACGTCATTGATGACGGCCGCGTCAGCAAGAATGGCATTGGACGATGCCGGCGTGAAGGTCAATTCTGAAAATCGGGATCGCATCGGCATCCTCCTGGGTACGTCGTTTGGAGCGACGGACGTTACAGTTCAGGTTGCGGGTACGCTCCTGGGGGAAGGGCCATCTTCGGTCAACCCGATCCTCGTTCCCAATACGGTGATGAACGCGCCGGCAGGTCACTCGTCTATTGAACTTGGATTCCGCGGCGTCAATATTACCGTTACGCATTTTGCCGTTTCCGCGGAGACGGCCATTGCATACGCCGTTTCCGAGATAAAGCGTGGTACGGCGGATTTCATGCTCACGGGCGGAGTGGATATTCTGTCGAAGTTTTATTATGAGTCTATGACGAAGTTTCACGGCCTGTCGCCGGACAAAGGCGGTCCGGAAGGAGCGCGTCCTTTTGACGTCACGCGCAACGGTTATGTAGCCGGCGAAGGCTGCGGTATCCTTTGTCTGGAAAGCCTGTCTTGTGCCAGGAATCGTGGTGCGAGGATATACTGCGAAATCACCGGTGCCGGCATGGGGTCTTCGCCCGAGTCGCCCACGGAGTGGCCGAAAGATACTGAAGGGATCCGGCGGACGTTTCAAAGGATGTTGAAGAGTGCAGGTCTCACCCCCGAAGATATCACGGCAGTAATGGCATCAGCCAACGGAGACAGGGTGCTGGATGCCACAGAAGCACGGGCTTATGACGAACTTTTTCATTTGTGTGAAAGAAAACCGTTTGTGACCTCCGTCAAAGGCTCCCTGGGCGAGAGTTTTTCAGGTGGCGGCATTCGGGCTTGCGCTCTGGCTTTATCTGTGGAAAACAGATGGCTGCCCCCCACGGTCGGGCTGTCCAGTCCGCTTTTGCCGATGAATTTTGTAACGGGGCAGAAAAAGGAAATCGATGTAAAACACGCGGTTCTTGCCGGGATATCTTTTGGCGGAACTTACGTATATCTGGTTTTCAGTGATTGCAAAAGTCAATGAGGAAATATTGTGAATATCGGAGAATGGATCAGTAAACGGGCGATGGTCGCGCCGGATAAACCGTTTCTGACGGAAAAAAACAAGTCCTATAATAATGAACATTTCAACAGGCGGGTAAATGAAACCGCGTGTGCCCTTGAAAACCTGGGAATAGAGAAAGGCATGCGTGTGGCTCTTTTGATGTCGAATTCCAGCGAATTTCTGGAAATATTTTTCGCCTGCGCCAAGGCCGGTATGATCATGGTACCGCTCAATTTCCGCCTGGCTGTGCCGGAACTGTTGTATATTCTCCGCGACAGCGCTCCGGAAATTCTGATCTACTCAATCGAATTTGCTTCGAAAGTCGGCGAAATCAAGGCCGCCGGGGTCCCCACGACACGCTACTATCGTTTGGGAGAGGGCAACGACCTGTCTGATCCGGACTTTGCTGATTATGTCGAAAATTTTGAAAGCAGCGAACCTTTGAAAAGTCCGGGAGCTGACCTGTCCGATCCACTTTTTATTATGTACACATCCGGCACGACGGGTGACCCCAAGGGAGCGGTCCTGACGCATCAGAATATTCTGTTCGGTGCGATTCATTCGCTTCTGGGATACGGGGTTGACCGGTCATACAAATCGCTGGTCGTTGCGCCGCTGTTTCACATCGGCGCGCTCGCAGCTTCCGTGACGCCGATCATTTACGCCGGCGGCAGCATCATGATCAGCAGTTTTTACAATGCCTCGGAAATCCTCAAGACCATCTGCCGCGAAAAAATCAACTATATGTTTGCCGTGCCGGTCATGTACCAGATGATCGCGGATACGCCCGAATGGCGTGACGCGGATCTGTCTCACGTGCATTTTTTCATTTCCGGCGGCGCGCCGATTCCCCTTCCGGTCATCCGGAAGTATCAGGACGAAAAGGGTGTGGGATTTGTGCAGGGCTATGCCCTTACAGAGACCGGACGGCTGACCTCGCTGGATCTGGAAGACTCGGTGCGCAAGGCCGGTTCTGTGGGCAAGGAAGTGTTTCATGTGAATCTGCGCATCGTGGACGATCAGGGCCGCGATATCCATACGGCGGATCCGGGGGAAATTCTTGTTCAGGGACCGAATGTGTTTCCCCGCTACTGGAACAATGATGCGGCGACACAATCCGCTTTCAAAGACGGCTGGTTTTGCACCGGCGACATGGGGAGACGCGACGAGGAAGGTTTTCTTTATATTGTGGGGCGAAAAGTGGAGATGATCATATCGTCCGGCGAAAATATCTATCCCGTGGAGGTGGAGCGCGCACTGCAGACGCTGCACGGCGTCAAAGAAGCCGCCGTGGTGGGAATTCCCGATCCCAAACGAGGAGAGGTCGTCGGTGCGTTTATTATCCCGAACCGGGAAATGCAAATGTCCGAAGCGGACATCATCAATGCGCTTTCGGGAAAAATCGCCAACTTCAAAGTTCCCAAGCGGGTCTTTCTGGTCGATGAATTTCCGCGCAATCAAAGCGGGAAGGTTTTAAAAAGGATTTTGAAAAAACGCGCGGAAGGGCAATAAATGGATTTCATTCCCTATACCCAGGAGCATCGGATTTTTCGGGAGTCTTTCCGGAAGTTTC
The DNA here is from genome assembly GCA_964394715.1 of uncultured Smithella sp. GTDB lineage: Bacteria > Desulfobacterota > Syntrophia > Syntrophales > Smithellaceae > UBA8904. The sequence continues at coordinate 26,151 of CAYMYR010000013.1, read as the reverse complement.
TGGAAAAAGAGATTGTCCCCCATATAGAGCAGTGGGAAGAAGACGGAATTGTGCCGCGCTGGGCCTGGAAGAAAATGGGGGATAACGGTTTTTTGAGCACGTCCGTGCCTGTCGAATACGGTGGACAGGGTGCCGATTTTCTATACAGCGCCATTTTGATTGAAGAGATGGCCAGGGCCAATTTTTACGGGCTTTCCGCGCGTTTGCACGGTGATGTGGCGGTGCCCTATCTGGTGCAGCTGGCGAACGAAGAACAGAAGAAAAAATATCTGCCGGGCTGTGTCAGCGGGGATATCCTTATGGCGATTGCCATGAGCGAGCCGGCGGCCGGCAGTGATCTGGCGGGCATGAAAACCACGGTGCTGGAGGATGGAGATTCCTTTATTCTCAATGGCCAGAAAACATTCATTTCCAACGGCATTAATTGCGACCTGGTGATTGTAGCGGCAAAAGATCCACGGGAAAGCAATCCGCACGCAGCCGTGGATTTATTTCTGGTTGAAGCGGGTACCCACGGTTTTGAAAAGGGGAAGAGACTTAAAAAAATCGGCTGGCGATCGCAGGACACGGCAGAGCTTTTTTTTGCCGATTGCCGGATTCCGAAAGATAACCGTCTGGGGCCAAAAGGCACCGGATTTAAAAACCTGATGATCAATCTGCAGCAGGAACGCCTGATCTGCACCATCGGAGCGCAAACGGCTGCGGAATTCATGCTGGAAGAAACGATCCGGTATTGCAGGCAGCGTGAAGTTTTCGGGAAGAAGCTGAGCCAGCTGCAGAATACGCAGTTTGTTCTGGCGGAAATGGCGGCGGAAGTCACGGTCGGCCGCACGTTTGTGGATAAAATGATTCTGGAACACTGGAAGAAAAATTCCGTGACCGTTGAAGTTTCCATGGCAAAGCTCTGGATCACGGAAATGGCCTGGAAAGTGGCCGACCGCTGTCTGCAGCTTTTTGGCGGCTATGGCTATTGTGAAGAGTATCCGATTGCGCGCGCGTGGCGGGACATCCGCGTGACGCGTATCCTGGCCGGCTCCAATGAAATCATGAAGCAGATTATCGCCAGAGCCGTCATCAAATAACAGGGAGACATAAAAGGCATTATGAAATTTTTGTTGATTTATCCAAAATGGGAAAAACTGGATCGTCAGACACGCTTTATTCTTCCGCCGCACGGGCCGGTGGTCATGGCCGCAGCGCTGCCCGCCGATGTGGACGTGCAGTTCATCGACGAAAATGTTGAACCGCTGGATGTGAATGTGGACGTGGATTTTGTGGGCATATCCACGATGCTGACCGCGCAGGTCAAACGCAGTTGGGAAATCGCAGACGCCTTCCGTGCCAGGGGAATCAAAGTCATCTGCGGCGGGATTGCCACGATGCTGCACGCCGAAGAATTTGAGCAGCACGCCGACTCGGTGTTTCTGGGAGAGGCGGAAGGCAGAATGGAGCAGGTTTTTGACGATTTCAGGGCGGGCAGGCTACAGAAGGTATATAATTACATGCAGAATTTTCCGCCCATCGAAAGCGTGGGGCCGGCGCGCCGCAGCATCCTGAACCGCGAGCTGTACAATTACCGCGGGGTTCAGATGGTGGACCTGTTTCACGCTTCGCGCGGCTGCCGCTTCAACTGCTATCCGTGTTGCGTTCGGTTTCTGGGCGGCCGCAGTTTCCGTCCACGCCCCTTCGACAAGGTCGTTGAAGAACTGGCCGGCATTGACAACAACCGCCTGTTCATTGTTGACAATTCGCTGGCGCAGGACAGGGAATGGGAAATGGAGCTGTTTAAGGAAATGATTCCGCTGAAAAAGAAATGGTGTGCTCACCCGATCGAAGATGATGATAAAGTGCTTGATCTGGCGGCGCAGGCGGGCGCCTGGTTTGTTTATCAGACCATCTTCGATTCCTCGGACTTTATCCGGGACCGGGTCAAACGCTATCATGATCACGGAATTGCCGTGGAGGGCAGCATTTTGCTGGGCCTGGATTATCACACGGAGGATTATATCAAACGCTGGATGGACTTTTTGCTGGAGATTGAACTGGACATGGCGGAATTCACCATCCTGACGCCGTTTGTCCACACCCGCACTTTTGATGATTTGCATCATGAGGGCCGGATCTTCTCTTATGACTGGAGCAACTACACCTGCGGCAAAGTGGTTTTTCAACCGAAGCTCATGACGCCCGAAAAACTGCAGGAGATGTACTATTACTGCTGGGACAGGTTTTACGAGGAAGAACCCGCCAATTACAAGATGTTCAAGATGCTGAAAAAAGTAATGGATAAGGAAAAAGCGGATGGCACCCACAAGCCACGCGTGCGTAAGTAGACATTAAGGTCAACGAAAGGAGTCTGGAAGGCAATGAAGAAAAATGGCAGAAAGGCCGCCCTGGTGATCGATGGCAGCCATGTCAGCTTTGAAGATATGCTTGCCGTTGCGAAGGATGGAATGCCGGTAGTGATCAGCAAGTCAAAAGAGTTTGTCAGACGGATGGGCCGGACACAAAAAGCGCTGATGGACGGGATGCAGAAAGGTGTTGCGATATACGGTGTCAACACCGGATACGGCAAATCCTGCGGCAACCGGATCAGCATGAAGGTCGCCATGAAAAACGGTATCAATATTTTGCGGTTTCACGGCTGCGGTACAGGCGAACCGATCGGTATTGAAGAGACGCGGGCCGCGATGCTGACGCGCATCATCTGCCTGGCGCGGGGTTACTCCGGCGTGTCGATTGATCTGCTCAGGCAAATGGCGGATTTCTTAAACGCGGGCATTACGCCCGTCGTTCCCTGTGAGGGTTCTGTCGGCGCTTCCGGTGATCTGACCCCGATGTCCTATGTCGGGGCGACGCTTGCGGGAGAGCGCGAAGTATTTTATGAAGACGACATCGTTCCTGCCGCTAAAGCCATGAAGAAAGCGGGATTGAAACCGTACAAATACCTGCCGAAGGAACCTCTTTCGATGGTCAACGGCACGACAACCATGACGGGCATCGCCGTGATTGCGGTTGAACGGGCCCGGAGAATCCTCGATGCCGCGATTGCCGCGACAGCGCTCAGTGTGCATGCGATGAAGGGCAATGCCCATCATTATCATCCGGTAATTTCGGAGGCCAAGCCTTTTCCGGGCCAGATGCAGGTCGCAAATCAAATAGCCCGTCTCCTGCTGTCCAGAGTGTCTGCCCGTCAACTGGAAGACGACGCGCTGGAAACCCTGCAGGACCCCTATTCACTGCGCTGTACGCCGCAGGTGCTGGGGGTGCTGTCTGACGCGCTTGTCTGGATTAAACAGTGGGTGGAAACAGAAGCCAACTCATCCAACGACAACCCGATATTTGATCCCGCCACCGGTCAGGTCCTGATGGGCGGCAATTTTTACGGGGGCCATATCGCCTTTGCCATGGACGGGCTGAAAGCAGCGCTGGCTTCCGCCGCCGACATGTGCGACCGCCAGGTCATGCTGCTGGTGACTCCCAATCTGAACCGGGGATTGCCGGGCGATCTGGTCCGTCTCAACGGCGGGCAGGAGGGGTTTTATCACGGCTTCAAGGCCATGTCGATTGCAACGTCGGCCCTGGCTGCGGAAGCGCTTAAAGAAACCATGCCGGCCGCGTCTTTCTCTCGCTCAACCGAATCACACAATCAGGACAAGGTCAGCATGGGAACCATAGCGGCCCGGGACGCCGAACGAGTATGCACGCTGACGGAGCGGGTGGTTTCCATTCACCTGCTGGCGGCTGCGCAGGCCTGTGATATTCGTCAAAACATCCAGACAAGACCGCTTCTGGCCGAACTGCTCCACAAGATCAGGCAGGTCAGTGATCCGGTGATTGAGGACCGGCCGCTGGACGAAGATATTGAAAGAATGTGCGTGGTGATCCGATACACCGATTTTTTTCAGGGAAAGTTATGAGCGGGGACAAAAAGAGTTTCGAAGTGAAAATCAGCGTGCCGTTTTTTGACCTCGATCCCATGCAGATCGTCTGGCACGGTAATTATCTCAACTATTTTGAAATCGCCCGCGCGGCGCTTTTTGAGCATTATGGCGTTGATCTTTACTCATACTATGACCGGGAAAAAATCATTTTTCCCATCATTAGGACCTCAACCAAACATATATTTCCGCTCAGGCACCGCGATGAAATTATCTGCAAGGCGACCCTGGTGGATGCCAATATCAAACTGGTTGTGGATTTTGAAATCCGCAAGACAGCTGATAACAGTGTTTGCGCAAGAGGACGCACGGAACAGGTGGCCGTGAAGACCCCCGAAATGGAGACCCTGTTTTCCATTCCGCAGGACATCCGCGATCTTTTGGGATATTAAACATGGATGATCTTCTGAAGAAATCTTTTATTGCCGGCGTGGAGCGGGTGGCGGCCTGGGCGGATCTGCTCGATGCGATCAACGTATATCCAATCGCCGACGGCGATACGGGGCGAAACCTGTCTGTCAGCCTTTCACCGCTTCGTTTTGCAGGTGAGCCCAAAGAGAAAATGGCCTGCCGGCTCCTGATGGCGGCCCGTGGAAACTCGGGCAATATCGCGTCACAGTTTTTTTCGGCTTTTTATGATGTCGATTCCCCGAAGAATCTGAAAGCGGCCGTGCAGGAGGGAAACGCCAGGGCGTGGAAAGCCGTCAGCGATCCCAGACTGGGGACAATGCTTTCCGTTTTTGATGCTCTCGAAGAAAATCTCAGTCAACAGGATTTTACCCCGGATCAAAAGAGGGTGGATCAAATGGTATCCTGCCTCGAACAGGCCGTGAGTGAAACGCAGGACCTGCTGCCCAAACTGGCCGAGGCGGGAGTTGTGGACGCGGGGGCGCTGGGCATGTACATTTTTTTTGAGGGATTTTTCTGCACGTGGGCGGGACTTGCCGGTCTCTATCGACCGGTGACGGAGGTGTTCAAAGACCGCCTGCGGATTTCCCCGGAATTTCAGGAATCGGTAATCAACGGCTACTGCATTGACTTTGTGGTGAAGGCCGATGGTTCTCCCGATGATCTGGCCAAAATTACCGGCGGACAGGAAAGCGTTGTCATGATTCAGGAAGGTGATCTTTGTAAAATTCATTTGCATACCGAAGACATGGAAAAGATGAAGACCCGGATCAGCGCGCTCGGGGCTGTCATCAACTGGGAGGACGACAATCTCTCCGAACAGATCCGTGAATTCAGAAATGCCCCCGCTGATTCCGCGCTGCACATCATGACGGATGCCGCCGGTTCACTTACCCGCGAAGACGCGAGAAAATACGGCTTCACCCTTTTGAACAGTTACCTGAATGTAGGCGACAAATCGCTGCCCGAAACCTGTTTTCCCCCGGCAGAACTCTACGCTGCCATGGAATCAGGAATCAAGGTATCGACATCTCAAGCCTCTGTTTTTGAAAGGCATCAATCTTACACCAGCGTCATGGCCCGGTTTGAAAAAGTATTGTATTTGTGTGTCGGTTCCGCGTTTACGGGAAATTACAGCGTTGCGAGCCAGTGGAAGAAAGAGCATGATCCGGACAACCGCCTGACGGTTGTTGATACAGGTGCGGCGTGCGGCAGGCTGGGAGTGATCGTTTTGTCAACGCAGCTCTATTTCAGACACACGGGTGATGTGGAAAATACTTTTGCCTTCGCCAAGGAGGCTGCCGCAGCATCCGAAGAATATCTTTTCCTGGAAAAACTTCAGTACCTGGCCGCCGGCGGCAGGCTTTCCAAAACCGGTGCGTTCTTCGGGGATGTTTTGAAAAAGAAGCCCGTTATTTCACCACAGCCGGAAGGCGCGAAAAAAGTAGGTTTTGTCAGAAATCAAAACGAACAGATTGACCTTGCGCTGGAGAAGATGTCGTCCTCGTTGAGCAGGGATTCCCGTGCGCTGATCATGCTGGAATATTCGGACAATGTCAGCCAGGTGACACAATTTAGGGAAAAGATTCAAAATCTTTATCCGATGGCGGCTATTACCCTTCAGCCTCTGTCGCTGACATCCGGCGCGCACATGGGACCGGGGACATGGGGCGTGGCGTTTTTGAAAACAGGTTAAACATGAACAGAAAAGCCGGCAAGACCAGCAAGAACATGAAGAACTCAAAAAACAGCAGGAACCGCTTTGCTGTCGTCATCCCGGTGTATAACCATGCGGCAACGGTGGTGCAGGTTGTCAGGCAGGTTCAAAATCTGGGGTATCCTGTATTTGTCGTGGATGACGGATCAACCGATGAAACTCCCCAGCGCCTTGCGGAAATGAAAGGCATTACGGTCTTGCATCATTCGATAAATGAAGGCAAAGGCGCGGCGATTTTGACCGGCTTCATGGCGGCTTCCCATGTGGCCGATTTTGCGATTACCCTGGATGCGGATGGTCAGCATTATCCCGAAGATGTCATGAAACTGATCAGTGCTATTCCAGCCAAAAAGCGACCCATTGTCATTGGAACCCGCGAAGGCATGACTACACTGCAGGAAAATCATGCGCCCTGGACAAGCCGTTTCGGCCGGAAGTTTTCAAACTTCTGGGTCAGGATGTCCGGTGGCCCAAAACTTTCCGATTCGCAAAGCGGGATGAGAATTTATCCGCTGCCGGAATCCATGAGCCTCGACGTGCGTGCCCGGCGATTTCAGTTCGAAGTGGAAATCCTTGTTTTGGCGCACAAAAGGGGCATCCCGATTATCGAAGAGCCGGTCCGCGTGTTTTACGGCCCGGATGGATCAAGAGTTTCTCATTTCCGGCCTTTTGTTGATTTTTTGCGAAATTCAAAAACCTTTACCCGTTTGATTTTTTCCCGGATATTCTTCCGGCACTGATTCCACGGCAGATGCGTTAAAAGCATGGGAGCCCCTCTGGAGGGTTTATGCTTGCCAGTGTCCTGGAAATATGTTTAAAATTCAAAAAGAGCAAAATAATCACTCGATCTTCTAAGGGTATTTATGCCGCTGCAAAAATACTCCATCAAATGGTCAATCATCATCATTACGGCTCTGGCTGTCGGGCTGCTGTTTTTCTGGGAAACCAATCATTTAAAAATAGAAACCGATATTCTGGAATCCATGCCTCATCATGATCCGGTGCTGAACTCAGCCCGGCAAGTGATCCATCATCTGCCGATTCAGGACAAGATCTTTATTGATCTGGAGCAGGCATCTGATAATCGGGATGAACTGGTCAGAGCGGCATCTGTTGTTATGGATAAATTGAACAAGAGTGGTTTGTTTACCAGGGTCGGCATCAGTGATGCGGTAAATAATTTTCCGGAGCTGCTTGGGCATGTCAACAGCAATTTACCGTGGCTTTTGAGTGCGTCTGATCTGGAACAGAAGATTCAGCCACTCCTGGCGCCTGAAAAAATTCGGGCGGCGATGGCACAAAACCGGCAGAGCCTGGAACAGCTGGAAGGAATCGGCCGCAGTGAAATGATGGCTTCGGACCCGCTGGGATTTGCAGGCGTTATTCTGGGACGAATGTCGGCACTGCTACCGGCCGGCGGGGCACAGTTTTATTCGGGGCAGCTGCTTTCCGGAGACGGCAGACATGCGCTGATTGTTGCCCGGATAGCCGGGTCGGGCACAGACACATCAAAAGCCGCCCGGATTGATCGTCTTCTTGAGGAATGCCGTGAGGAACTCAAGTCAGAGACCAAAACAAAAGGTTCATACACCCTGACATCTGTGGGAGCTTATCGCGCGGCGCTCGATAACGAAACCGCAGCCAAGCGCGACACCAGGCTGGCGATCTTTCTGACTACCCTGGGGATCGCCCTCTTGCTTATTTTTGCCTTCCCACGACCCCTTATTGGACTTCTGGCGCTGCTGCCTTCTGCTGTGGGAGCGATTGCCGCGTTATTTGTCTGCTCTTTCCTGTTTGAATCCATGTCCATGCTGGCTGTTGGTTTTGGCGGAGCGATCATGGCTTTCACCGTTGATCTGGGTATCACGTACCTGCTGTTTCTGGATCAACCATACGCCACTAACGGAAAACAGGTGGCGCGTGAAGTCCGCTCGGCGGAATTAACGGCAATTTCAACAACCATTGGCGCTTTCCTGCTGCTTCTGATCAGCGACTTCAAAATCCTTGCCGAAATTGGTGTCTTTGCGGCACTTGGCGTGGCGTTTGCTTTTGCTTTTGTACATTTTGTCTTTCCGAAAATCTTTCCTTCCATGCCACCTGCGGCGCGAACTACCAATCCTGTTCTTCTGGATGCAATTGTGAAAATATCAGCTCCGGCAAGATGGAAAGCGGTTACCGCCGCCCTCTTTGGTTTGTCGATGCTGTTTTTTGCCAAACCGGCTTTTAATGTGGATCTGCAGGCCATGAATTCGGTAAGCAAAGATACGCTCCGGGCCGAGCAGAAATTACAGGAGGTCTGGGGAAATCTCTCGGGCAGGTGCTATGTTTTACTGGAAGCAACTAACCTCAGGGGATTGCAGGAGAAAAATGATCGGTTAATGACATTGCTGGCGGCCGATGTAAGAGATGAAAAACTTGCCCCGGTATTTTCTCCTTCCGTTTTGTTTCCTTCTGAAAAACTGGCCCAAAGAAATTATGAGGCCTGGCGCGGTTTCTGGAGCCAGGAACGCCTGGCCCGGTTGAAGCTCAACCTGAATACAGCGGCGCGGGAAAATGGTTTTACCGCGGATGCTTTTGATCCTTTCTGGAAAATGATTCATCAAAACATGCCACGAACGTTTGAGATCCCTCCAAAGTATTTTGAAATGCTTGGCATTTCCGAAACGCCTGAAGGCTATACACAGTTGACGCTGCTTGGTGCAGGGAAAAATTACCATGCGGAAAATTTATTTAGCACAATTTCATCAGCGGGAATTGCCAAATTGTTTGACGCTGATTTATTCAACAAAAAAATGGGGGAATTTTTAAAAAGCCTGTTTGTCGAAATTGCCCTGATCGTCAGCATTGGTTTGGTTGTGGTGATATCTCTTTTCTTTTTGGACTGGCGTTTATCATTGACAGCGATCGCTCCTGTCGTGTTTGCCCTTCTGGCCACCCTGGGCACACTGAAAATCATCGGCCGTCCTCTGGATATTCCCGGAATCATGCTCTGGATTATCATTATGGGTATGGGGATAGATTACTGCATTTATTATATCCGGACTTATCAGCGCTGTTACGACGACAGGCATCCGGCCATGCGGACGATCCGCCTTGCAATCTTTCTGTCGGCGTTCACCACATTGATCGGTTTTGGCGTCCTGATGTTTGCCAGTCATGCGCTCTTAAAGAGCATCGGGATCGTTTCTTTTCTGGGTATTGGCTATTCGTTGATCGGAGCCCTTTTAATTATACCTTTTGGGCTTGAGATAATATTTGCTCCGGTTCCGGATCCTGAAGGCAAGTTTGTCATTGGGTCGAAAGAGCATATTCGGCGAACGCTCTTACGCTACCGGCATCTGCCGGGTTATCCGCGAGTCTTTGCCCGCTGCAAGATGATGACGGACCCGATGTTTGGTGAGCTTCATCATTATGTAAAAAATCCCCACCGGATCATCGATATCGGCAGCGGATACGGCATTCCGGCTGCCTGGCTGCTGGAAATTCATCCGCAGGCCAGGGTGTTCGGTCTGGAGCCGGACGAGGAAAGGGTGCTGATTGCCAACCGTGCTATCGGTCAGCGAGGGTTTGTGCAGGCGGGTTTGGCGCCGGACCTGCCTGAAATAGAAGGCAGCGTCGATTATGTTACCATGCTGGATATGCTTCATTACATCAATGATGAAGAATTGCGTATAGTGTTGGGGCGGATTCATGAAAAACTGGAATCGAAGGGGACGCTCGTGATTCGTGCAACGGTTCCATCAGCTCAAAAAGTGCCCTGGAAGCGCTGGATTGAAATGATCCGCTTAAAATTCACGAACACAAAATCCTTCTTCCGTCAGGAAAAAGAAATTGCCGGGCTTATGTTGGATGCCGGATTTGCTGTTGAAATTAAGGCTTCAAATGCCAGAGGCATAGAAGAGAAATGGTTTGTGGGAAAAAAATCATGACGCCTGCAAAGGTGAGATGTATGAATATGCATGGTTTGCCGGTGGCGGCTATTTCCCCTTCAGAAATCCCGGATATAATTTTTCTGCGCATTCCGGGCATAGTCCATGGGTGAATTCCGCTTCGGAGTGATCCTGGATGTAGGATTCAATCTGATTCCAGGAACCCTTGTCATCCCGGATTTTTTTACACGAAGCACAGATGGGAAGCAGGCCGCTTAACATTTTGACTTCTGACATGGCCTGCTGAAGTTCTGAGATCAGATTATCCCGTTCTTCTTCATACTGTTTGCGTTCAATGACTCTTCCCAGGCGTTCCGCAACAGATTTAATAAGATTGCGTTCTTCAGTCAAAAAGGCTGTATTTTCAGTACCGGGAATTCCATCCAGGTAAAAAACATTTAATGAGCCGAGGGCTTCTCCCCGTACCTTGAGGGTTGAAGATATTTTCCATGTTGTTTCCTGAAAATTATCGGTTTTGTATTCCCGGTCTTTGAAAAAAATTCCTGCGCAGGCATATTCGGGGTACACAAAACCGGAGGGCAATTGATTGGCCACGCTCTGGAAAAGATCCGGCAATGAACTGCTTTTTTCAATCAAATCGGCAATGGAATAAAGGCAATTCAATTCCTTGACGCGTTCGATAAGTTCTTTTTCCGCCTGTCTTTTTTCTGTAATATCGCGGGAAACACCGTAAATAGCCTTCAATACACCGTGTTCATCCCGAATCGCGCTGATAATGGCATCAAGCCATCGGGTTGTGCCGTTTTTATGATAGTATTCCAGCACAAGGCTGACTTTTCTGTTCGGATCAGTATTTTCGCGCTTTTCAAGGATTTTTTCCCTGTCCAGAGCTTTCAGGGCAATCAACAGGGAATCCGGCGTCAACTGTTCCTGGACGCTTTGCTTCATCCGTTCCTCCGGGGTAAATCCCAGAACAGCTTCTATGGAAGGGGTGACATAGGTGGTTTTCAAGTCCAGATCCATGATCCATAAAATATCGTTCATGTTTTCGGCAAGAAACCTGTATTTTTCTCCGATCTCTTTTTGCTTTTGTTCTTCTTTTTTGCGTTCGGTGATTACCGTTTCAATTCCGTCCCACCATACCGAACCATTTCGCATTAAAGCGGGGGTTGATGTGAGGGAGGACCACCGCATTTCACCTGATGGATCCTTTACCCGTACGTCCGTCTTGAAAGTAGATAATGTTCTTAGCGCTTGATCTTCGGCTTGTCTGAGCATGGCAATGTCATCTTCGTGGACCCTGCCGTATATTTTAGTTGCATCGGCAATAGCTTCTTCAGGGGTTATCCCGTGCAATTTTTTTACTGAATCGCTCACGTAGGTGAACTTTCTTTCACCGTCAGGTTTTATAATCGCCTGATAAATCATACTGCCGGGAATGTTTTGGGTGATGGATTTCAATCGGGATTCGCTTGTCTGCAACTCTTTACCCAGCAGCCGCAACTGCTGATTTGTTGCCTCCAGGTCCTGAATTTTCTTTTCCAGTTTTTTGAAAAGAATTTCGTTATATTCCCTGAAGAATTCCGTCTTGTCGCCCGCAGGTTCCTTCCTTGCCTGCCCCGATGATCTGTTTTCTTCCAAGACCTCTTTAATGACTTCTATCATCACAGAAGGCAGCTGCGGTTTGCTGAGAAACCTTTTCGCTCCGAGGCCCAGAGCAAATGCCTCGTCTTTGGAATCAATGTAGGTAGCTGTGTAAAAGATAAAGGGAATCGATTTGAGAAGATCATTGGATTTGCATTCTCTGCACAGGGTGTATCCGTCCATCACCGGCATCAGAATATCCGAAACAATCAGATCAGGCGGGCTGAGGCGGACTTTTTCCAGTGCGTCTTTACCATTTTCCGCCAGAATTACATCGAAGCCCTCTGCCGTCAGCACGCTTTCCAACAAAGAGAGATTTTCCCGATTATCATCGACAATTAAGATACGCCCCGTCATGTTCTTTTGCCTGTCATTCTTTTACTGACTTGGTGTCATTGAGGACTGTAAGAAAATGAACAACATTCTAAAAAGTTCCGGCCATCGTAAAAAACAGTTTCCTGTGCCTTGCATAGTTTGCACATCGCCGGCCCGTTTTTTAATACTAGCTCATGCAGGAATGAAACTCAATCATAAAAATATTGGAGACTCCTATTGAATTTACCGGGATTCGAGCATCGATTCGAATCAGGGGTGAGTTCTGCTGGCCTAATGATAGGTTATGCAGTTTTATCTGTAATTGATCAATGATTTGATTGTCTTATCAAGAGCATTCATACCTTAAATCATCAAATTTATTTATCAAGAAACCAGTTTGAGGATTGGACCTTCGCTTTGCCGCCCAGTTCCCAAAGCAATCTGATGCCCAGTTTTTCGCATAATTCCTGCTCTTTGCCCGGTACGGTTGTGGGGTTTCTGTCGCCGCCATTGCCAAAATAGATCCAGTCATATTGCTTTTTGTATTTGCTGTGTGCGCTTTTAATGCCGTCACAGGCTGTGTCATCATCATCATTCATCGGCAACACGTCGATAACATATTTCATATTGCCTACAATGGTTGCACGCTCTATCCAGGACATGAAAGGTTTTCCTTTCTTTCGGGTCAGCCAGTCATCACTGTTTAAGCAAATAACAATCTCCCCGATTAAGGATGCGGCCTCAAGCATATACACATGACCCATGTGAATGGGATCAAAACCACCTGATAAAATGACTAAATTTTTCACCGGATTCCACCTTTCAACGAATCATTGTAATAAAGTATAGGAAACGGGAACCTGTGTGTCAAGGCAATCTTGTTGGGAAAATTCGCCAGCACGCTGTTTGACTCCGGTTAAACTATTGAAAAAGCGAGCCGATCCGTATCTCCCGGGTTTGCCGTTGTCGGCAGCGAGGTGCGTACATGACAGGAGACTTGTCCGCGTAAAAAATTACAGGGATTGGTTCTGGCGTCCTTTAGTGCTTTATTTTTTTATGATCTCTTCCAAAATACCCGCCACGCTCTGGATACAAGGAACACATACCTTGTTCTTCATGTCTTTTTCCTTGAAGATTTTCTGGCCTTCCTCCGCTGTCAACTCGCAACCATTTAACAATTGACGGCAAATGTATGTGCCATGTTTCTTCGCAAATTCTTCCATGAGTTTTTTTGTTTGCAGGTAGGTTAAATCCGTAGCTGATCGGTCGTCCTTGCTTCCTCTGCCGTGCCGCATTCCCAGAACAAGGATGCCTCCTGTTACAGCACCGCAAATTTCCTCTTTTCGCCCCATGCCGGCACCCAAACCACATGCGATCTTCAGAGCCACTTCCTCCGGTAAATCGCTTTCATCCCGGAAAGCGTAAAGTACCGACTGGGCTCAATTGTATCCGCTTAAAAACTTTTCCGTTGCGATATTCGCTCTGCTTTTCATCTTTTGTCTCCTTTCTCCTGACTGATATTACAGGTGAGCGGCCTGCAAAAGACAGTCCGGTTGGCTCTCGGATCAGATCTCACTATCGTGCGTCATTGACGATGGGTCAATGTCTTCATAGGCCTTCGGTTGAAAGCGCGGTGTACAGACGGCCAGAAAGAACAGGTCAGTGCCACCCACATTCGTGATGCGCTGGCGACAGTCGGGTGGAATGAGCACGACATCGCCGGGGCCAACGCGCTGCGGGACAATGTTGCCGACTTCCACCATTCCTTCGCCGGAAAGGATCACGTATCGTTCCGTCGTCCCAATGAGGCGGTGCCATCTTGTGGTTTTTCCCGGTTCGACTCGTGCCTGTGCAATAGAGGCTTCCGGGTCCGCATCGATATTTGAAAGCTCATTGACGAAGCAACCTTCAGGCGTATAGAGCTCGGCGCCTGGATTCATGAATCTTACTTCTTCCTTCATGTTGCCTCCTTGCTTTTCAAGATGCCCCGCGTTTTGCCGCGGGGAGCTTCATTGATGAAGCGATCATCGTTCTGTCCGTTTTCCTTTCTGCAATGCGTAAATCAGTGTCGGCTGAAAGCCCTCCATGAATTTAACATGTACTATCGTTTCTTTGCAACAACTGCAAATTCTCTGCTTTGCGATGAAAAGGGTGTTCCTGCGACATCCGTAAAATAACTTTCGATGGCAAAACCACAGGTGGAAAACTCCCTTTCTATATATTCAGGACTGAAATACTGCAGCCAATTGTAGATTGTCTGGGTGCGTTCAGCCTCAATGATCGTGTACTTGTCAAGAACCACTTTTTCCTTCTCATACTTGAAGGTATTTAGAAAACCGTAATATTTCTCAGGAGACCAAAAACCATTGAGGAGATTAGGTTCACACAGAGTTTTTTCTTTCCGTTCATTGAATGCATTCAGCGAATACACATCAAGTAGAACCGAACCGGATGGCTCAAGAAACCGATGAAATTTGGATAGCATTGTTATCCTCTGAGCGGGGCTGAGGGCGCAGAAATCACACATGATCATCAGGATGAGATGAAAGCGGTTGTCAGTTTCAAAATCCAGGTAGTTCTGGTGTATATAATGAACAGGCAATTTTTCTCTGGCAGCCGTTTCCCGTGCATATTGAATTGACCGGTTTGAAAAATCTATACCGGTAACGGTTGCATTTTTTCGAGCCAGCCTTGTGGCATATAAGCCGGGGCCGCAGCCGAAGTCGGCAATCTTCATGCCGGCTCTGATGCCGAAATGGGAAACCATCCAATCTACGGAGCGATCGATGAAAGCAGCGTTGCGGGATGAGACATCAATTTCTCCATCCAGGTGGAACTTGAGCATCTGCTCAGAGGTGTGTTCATCCGTCCAGAGATATTCTGCGGTATAAAACTGGAATGGTTCCGGAGGGGTATTGATTTCTTCAAGATGTTTAAACATTGCCGTCTTCCATTTTCATTTTGTTGCAGTAACTGGTACGCATCAACGTTTCAGTCAGGCCGCGTCCGTCCACATGCCTTATTTCGGCTTTAAGGATAACATTTTCAGGATTCTATATTCGTCTTACCGCCTTTTTTAAAACGAAAATCACATTTCTGATACCCCTTGGCGATCGTCATTGTGCGGGTTAAACCCCAACCCAATATTTCACTGGAAGATTTATCAAGGTTACACAGAAAAGGCGCCAGTTCCGGTGCGCCCTGCTGGTTAAGAAGTTTACAGCCAGCACACTCAATGTAATCCAAACCATAATCGAATGACCGTCCATCTCCTTTGACAAAATCAAGCACATAGCCACCGGGATACTTGCGCTCCTGAGACTCTTTTGCTCTCTTCTTCAAACGCCATATATACAATGGAGAAAACCAGAGGTGGCCGATAATTCGGCGCAAGAAAACAGGGATAGCATTCAGTTCACATTCATTCATTTGATAAATAATCTGGCCTGATTCTTCAATGGTTAAACCCGTTCTTTGCAGAACACGATATATTGCCAGATACCGGCTTGTGGGAAGAAGAAAAATGAGGAAAGGATTCTTATGTCCTATAAATGGAATCTGAGGAATAAGCCCTTCATATTGCCGGCGTGCTTCGTTAATCAGCGAATCGGCGCGCTCACTACCATAACGGTTAATGAGCGCCTGTTTGCTTCGAGCAATTGATTTATCGAAAGATTTTATAAATTGCCGCTCGCATGTGGCATAATTACTTTTCATTTCATTTCGACTCATGAATTATTATAACATATTAAGCCGAACAACGGTTTTGATCTGCTGTTTGGGGAGTGAACGTCACAGCTTAATGCGATGCTCAGCGTATAAACCGGGTTCAGTTGTGAATAAGTAGAACAGTCACGGCCTGTCCTGCCATTCTATTATCTGGTTTAGATCGAGTGAAAATCCTTTCAGGTTTTCCCGATTCAACTCTATCGCGGCGGCAGGCTCACCATTGATTTTCCAGATATGGTTTCCGCTCTGCGAGTTAACATACTCAACGGTAACCTTGTTTCCTGATGGCCAGGTAAGGATATAAGCGAAGTTTCCATGTATTTTGGTTTCCTGTTTATGGCACCGGCCTGACAATAAAATGTTCTTTTTTAGGTCTTGATACTCGCAGGAGTAGGTTTCCCATTTGGGATTTGCCGCATGAGTAATTCCGGCGGCTCCCAACAGGATGATCATGAGTAGTCTCAACCAATTCATTGGTGTATCTCCTCAATCCGTTAAAAATGAGTCCAACGTGGGCATCACCGGCAGTCTCAGCCGTTCGGTGGATACCATGATCAGATTTTGTTTATATCAATCGACGACAGTATGTTTTTTGCCGCCGTTTCACTTGACATCAGTCTTTGATAAAGATTCAAAATCCGCTGTATCATGGCTGCACATAACAGTAACTTCATCTTTGTGTTGCAGAGCCAGTTCCCTCACTCTATTTTTTGTCTCCATGGCTTTTTCATGGTCAATATGGGCAAAGCGTTGAAATAGATTTACCATCAGAGGGGTTTTTGGATATTTGTCCATTTGTTTGTGAAAATAATATGAATCCCCGGCATGCAGCAGCCACCCGTTTGACGTTTGAATGGACACACCGCAGTGTCCCTTTGTGTGTCCCGGAAGGCGGACCAGCACGATTTCATGCGGAAGCCATTTTAAGTCCCGAATACAATCAAACCCGAACCAAGGTTCTTCATAATTCTCTTCGTACGTCTCCCATTTGGGCGAATGAGCCCAATGCATTTTGCGGTATCGCTCTCTTTCTTTAAAACTCCCTGGTTTCATCGCGGCTTCAAGTTCTCTTTTCAATACATGTATGGTGGCGTTTGGAAAATCGGGAATCCCGCCGGTATGATCAAGGTCCAAATGCGTCATGACGATATGATGCACATCCTTCGCCCGAAATCCAAGTTTCTCAATCTGTTTTAAAGCCGTTTCATTCTCGTCCAGGCGTGGCCTGTTAATCATATGCATAAATCCCAATCGATCAGGAGATTTCATGTCATCCATCCCTATTCCAGTATCTACCAAAACCAGTCCGTTCTCCGTTTCCAGAACTAAAATGTGGGATACAACTCTACAGGGGACCCGTTCATTAAAAAATCTCCCTGCCATGGGTCTGTTTGTGCAGCAGTTGAGGTGGTGTATGGTAATGATCTTACCGGGCTTCAAGGGTTTCTCCTTTTAATGTAGTTTGGCTAAAGATGGCATCGCCAGTGTCTGTGTGCCCTCCAGTGCATTGAACGGGCTATGTGGTTTTTCTCTTAAGCCAGCCATAAGGCAGAAAGGCCGGCACGTTTTGTTCATATGCCACATACTCTTGCCCGAAAATTTCCTTTAAATAAATATCTTCTTCCGCGACCAATACTCTTGCAATGAGGTACATGATAAAAGGAGCAGACAAGAGCGCCCAGGAATCCATAAACAGAGCTATGCCAGGAACAAAAAATACCACCCAAGCCGCATATACAGGATGGCGGCACATACCATAAACTCCGTTTGTGACAAGCCGGCCTTCCTTGAATGCACGCATTACGGAAATAAGGGAAGACAGATAGAACGGAATGCCCAAAACAATGAGAATAACTCCTGTCATGACCAGAGACGGATAGGATAGGTTTAAAGTCCTTGTAATCTTGAGAAGCGGATCAAGATAGATTGTCAATCCATACATGATAAGGCAATATATTACTGCATAAACGGTGAACTTTGGCCCTATGCCCCACTTTGTCATGATGATAGACTCCTCCTCCAGATTTAATATAAGCGCAATATAACGCAGTTGTTAGACTGCCGTTTTTGGGTTCGGATACTGCAGCTTGATGCAATGATCTGTGCCAGAACCATGCGGATCTGTCAATATATTGAAACTTCCCCCATGTAAGGGGTTGATTTAATCGTCCTGGTCAGCGGTATGCTTCGCAATAACAATTTCATGGACAAAATCCTCCGGCGTGGATGGTGAAACAACCACGATGCGTGAGGGAAAGCGAAGCACAACCGTCCGATGCGGATCGGTAACAAAAGCGCGGTAAGTGCCCAAGGCCTTATCCCGGAAGAAACCCGAAAAAGAGAACAGTCCGCCATTGCCAAATATGCGGATGCTCCCGCGCATGGTGTCCGGCTCAAACCGTGCTGACTGCAGGCCGGTCAGTGGCAGCCGCGTCTTCCAGAATAAGCGATGGACCAGAACGGCATCGGGTGTGACCGTGTATCCGCGAATGGTGAACAGGGCACCACCGGCAATAATGGCGAGTGGAAGTAAGGCGATCCATGGCATGGTGCCTCGGCCACTCAAAATAACGACAATTCCGATGCCTGCGCACAGGACCGTTGAGAGCGATGAAACGGCAATGAGGGATGTGCTCCAGGGTGCTTGGTAGTCTTTCATAGTGTGTTCTTTAATACTGAAATTATTTTTATTCAAATCTTTGCGCGCTTCTTCTGTCATCATGGCGAAAACATCAGCAGTAGATCACCAGCGCCGTTCACGCCTGTGTGCTTTGTCTTTTTATACGTGTTTACAGCCTTTCATAAATACTGGCGGGTAAAACCTTTAACAGCCAGGCAATGAATCTCCATCGATGCGTGATATACGCATGTGTCTTTTTGCGCTTTATCGCGTCGTAGATTTGCATGGCTGCTTTGTCTGCAGGTGCCGCCCAAAATATGCCTTCTCCCTTGGCCATATCCGTTTTTACAAAACCGGGTACTATGTCGGTAACAATGATCGGTAAATGCAGCCGCGTAATCTTTTGTCTCAAACCCTCCATATAATTCGATTCAAACGCCTTGGATGCATTGTAGGCCGGCGACTCTTTTCCTCCGCGCAGAGAGGCGATCGAGGAGATGCCGACGAGATGTCCGGCTCCTTTTTCAATGAAGTGTTGAATGGCAACATTGGCAAATGCGGCAAATCCGGTAACATTTGTTCTGATCGTATCATGCTCGATACTCCACTCGAGATTGTCGTTAACATTCCCGGTGCCGGCGCTGATTACGATAAGATCCACTCCATCCATTTCTTTGATGAAGCTTATCAGAATCCCCATAGATGTTTCAGTGTCCATCGCATCGACTTTCTGCACAAGGAAGTTGCCCTTGATTTCGTTGCGGATGGAATTGAGTAAATGGACTCTTCGCGCCATGACGCCGACAATATAACCGTTTACGGCCAATATTTTGGCCAATTCACGTCCAATGCCGGAACTGGCTCCAATCACAATCGCTTTTTTCATGATCTTCCTTATGGCGGCACCGATAACCATTCCGGCCTTTTTTTTGCCGGGCCTGTGACTAGTGGTCTGCCGGCTGTTTTACCGGAGCAATATCAGTTAATCCTTCAACACTTGATGTAAGGCAACTTGTCCTATCCTTTGTATTAAAAAAATTACAATAGACTTATTTATAATTACATTTTAATTCCAAATCTCAAATTTAGCTGCGCGGTTTTGCCGCTTGAGACGGAGAGCTTTGTTGGCCGGAATCTTTCCATTTTCTGTGACTCAAGATTCCAACCGGTGTCAAGAGGGGTAATAGCCATAATAAGTTCCACCAGTTCAGCCCGGCCGCTTCGAGTCCTCCGTATGACCATATGCACCAGACTATTGAAGAGAAAAACATTCCATAAGGTACAAGCATTAGCTTCCAATAGGGCGTTGATGGAAATCTCCATGGCGATAAGAAAACAATGGAGATCATAGCAATGCCGGTTAAGACAAGTCCCAAAACCCCCTGTTTATATTGCCCCTGAAAGAGGAAGAGAATAGATAGTGCAGCGACCCATATGAATCCTCCCATCCAGCCGGCGGTCCAGCCTATTTTTTCGCCTTTTCTATTTTCCATGCTTCGCCTCTCTTTAGTTCATTCAACAAAATCCTCCGATATTGTTAAACTGATAATGCTTCAAGCATTTTTCAGCCTTCCATTCCTCTATTTTTGATCGTTCAACGTTGGTGCCGGATTGCCGTTATTCGTTGCAGTCCATAATGGCCACAATACGGTTCATTCGGCAATTAGGGCAGTTCCTGTCCTGCTGGTTTTTTCGCGAACACATAGGCCCTTCGGCTCGGATACTCCACGTCCGGATACGGGTCTCTCTCAATCGCCTCAATTCTTTCAAATCCTACTTTTGTTAAGCATTGTGAAATGAAGTCAGTCTTAAATAACACAAAGTCTATGTCAACCTCTTTGCCGAGAAACTCATTGAGATGAATTACACCTTCACCAATATGGCAGGTCAGGAGAAATACGCCTCCTGGCTGCAGCACACGGAAAATCTCATGGAATGCTTTCTCGATTTGCTCCTGTGAGAAATGAACGATAGCGTAGAAAGCAACAACACCGCCGATGGAATTATCGTCAAATTCTAGATCGAGAAGATTCCCTTTTTCAAAGGTTATGCCCGGGTAATAAAGCCTTGCCTGTTCTATCAGCTTCTCAGAAAGATCGAGCCCTGAGATTTCAATGCCAAGGTCTTTCAGGTACTTGGTAGTTTGCCCGGGACCACAACCAAAATCCCAGATTGGCTGCCTGCCCGCCACCTCCTGCGAGAACCTATAAAGCATTTTCAGGTCCAGCGGTTTCTTTTCGTGTTCACAATAAAACTGTTCGGCGTATTCCTTTGCAATGCTGTCGTATGCGTTCGCTATTCTTTGTGTGTTTTGTCCCATAGCCCTAACGCTGCGAATCAGCCGCGCGGTTTTTGCGTCTGCTGAATCATCCTTGTTTCGTGGTTATATTTGTTGGTAATTAGTCAGTTTGCTGCCTATACGGAATAAATATTTAAGCGATGAAAGCACTAAAATCCCAACAATTACTATTGCCGCCATAAGGTAGCTAAATTTAATTCCATTCTGAAGATGCCAATAGATAATGATTATGGAAAAAGGGAGATTCAATAAAATCCCGGTTAATAAACCCGGAGCATATTTTTTAAGCACAACGGTTGCAAGCAAATGAGGAAATATAACATTTGCTCCCATCATGCCTATAAAACCAAGATATATGTAATTGATGAGATCTCCCGGGGTCCCAATGATCAAATCGACTGCTGTCAGTAGATAGCCCATGATCGTTACTATTATGGCAGCAAAAATAAACTCATTGCTGCCAACAGGTTCGTGAAACTTCTTGGCATATCGAGACCATGATGGAAGCCATATCGCCTCTTCAATATTGTGCAGTGTCAGGCCCAGTAAAAATAAAAGCTTTATTGCAGTTAAGCTAATTTCACCCATGAAGATTGCTCCAATATTATTCATCGAACGCTGCAGCTTCAGCGGCGCGATAGCGTCCGCTGGTGCGCCTGGTTGGGCAAAACTTTTCCAGTTGAGCATGTTGTCTGACGGCCCGATTATCTTCAGAGAGCCTTGATCCAGTCCGGTGTGTACTTATCATACTTTCTTTTGAGTTCGTCCGGCAGATTTTTGTAGTCTCCTATGATTTTGCGGCAGGACGGAGACCCGCAGCGGCATTCAATCGTCCAGCCATCGGAAGTGATCATCGAATAGTCGAACGTGATTTCCTCGTCTTTTCCGATATCCCGCATGGCGACCAGCAAGACATCCCGCACGATGCCCGCATTGGGATCGCATGAATGGTTGGTATACACACCGGGTTCCCTGACGATTAGATATTCCCCCGGTCCGATGTTGAAGAGGTGATCCTGAACCTCGCGCGGGATGCCGTCCAGCGATTCGATTTTAACGTACGGACCGTTGAACTCCAGGATGACTTCATCCTTTCGGATGACCCGTGCGGCATAGACTCCCCGTCCTTTGTCCGGACTTTCCTTCACATAGACCGATCCCTTCATTTGGTACCCCTCCTTTTCATCTTCGCTGACATGCCACGCCGGATGCTGGCCTGCTACGGCCACCTGTTGTTCAGCAAACCCCGGGAACCCAACCAAGCCATGCTGATAACCAGCTGAAGTTGTCAATATATAGAACCGTCCCCTTTTTTAGCTTTTTATGCAATTTATCATCATCGCGCCTGAGCATCTTGTGGTTTACCATTTTGTTCTTTTTCTGTGATTGCGTCTTTCTCGTTGTCGTCAAACGAACATGCCATAAGGCCGATTTTTTTTATTAAGTAATATGCAATGGCCAGAGCAATAATTACAAAAGCTATTCCAATGATCTTCAGTCCGTCAATATTTTCTATTTTGAGCACCACAACCTTTCTGGCCACAGCGATAATGGCCACCAGAACGACCACCTCCACGTGCATGACGTTTTCTTTCAGGTAAACCTTGATGGTGTCGAGCAACTCAATGCCGATAAGCACCAGCATAAAGACCCCGAACAATTCCATAAGATGCTCGAGATTGATGATGGCATAATCGGATTCCGTGACATATTTGAAAATGTAGTATCCCAGCTCGACGGTTGCCAGGATCAGCACTGCGGTCATGAGCACAATGAGCGCATAAATAATGGCTTTCTGAATGATCTTTCCTGCTTTCTTCATATCATCCCCCTATAATTACATCTTTTGCAAAATCCAACCTTTACGGATGCAGCGATCCATCCATCAATATCCGAAATAAACCTGGTAACGGTCGCTGTGGTTGTCAGTTCCCGTTCCTTGACCGGAAAAGAAAAGGAAAACGCCATCCTGGGCGTTACTTTTTACGGGTGTGAGATCAAGAGAAACATCAATAACAGTACCTTTGTCTCCTTTAAGGAATCCTCTGGCAGAAGCTTTGGGATCCGACGTAGTTGTCACTGTTCCCGAGGTCCAACCCCATGAATCTCTAACGACTCCTGTCGATGTGCCGCCGCCTGTTAAAATCACCCTGTATTGGCCTTGGAAGGATTCTTTTGATGCCGGATTAAATGCCGTCATGGTTCCTCTTCCCTGAGCGGATGAAGTGAACTGAATCTCATACGTCAGCCTGGTTCCATCTTTGAGGGAAATTATTTCACCGGGCAGCATGTCTCCGATCTTAATATTACGCCCTGTACCTGGTCCCGTGGCGCATCCGGCAACGGCAATCAACATTAGAAACACGATAATCCGTGAAATATGACTTTTCATGATTCACCTCCCATGGTTTCATTTGCCTGACGAAAAGCGAAGCCGGAGCAGCGCCCCTGACGCGGCGATCGGCTTGTGTGTCTGATCAGGAGCATTATTGCAGATTTCTTACTCATTTTTCCCTTCATTGATCCACTGCAGCAATAACGGTTTTTCAGGATCATTTGGTTGAAGTTCTAAAGCTTTTTTCAGATAAGGGACGGCTTCTTTCTTTCTGTTCTGATAATATAAAGAAGCTGCAAGATTTTTATGTGCAACCAAAAATTTTGGATCAAGCGTAACTGCTTTTTTGAAAAATTCTATTTCTTTGTCTTTATATTCTTGAGTACCTGTTTGGTTAAATTTAAATCTATAAGCCATGCCAAGTAAATTATACCCTACAGAATTATTTGAATCAATTTGTAAGGCTTCATTGTATTTTTGTATTGCAGCATCATAGTCTCCCTTTTGAAATAAGTTGGCGCCTTCATTTAATAACTCTTGAACACTGTTATTCTGGCTGGTGCAGCCGCAAATAATTAACACAATAATTATAAGTAAATATTTCTTCATCTTAATTTCCTCCTAACGCCTTGGCGTTCATCTGTTAGCCGGTTCCGAAAGCGCCCGCTTGTCGGGTGGGAAGCCATGTTGGACGTCTGGCGGGCCTTTCTGCTGGATGCTGGAATTCAAGTACCCTCCCGAGGTCGATACCACGTTGTCACGACTGCTCAGCCACAAGATCATGACCGGACGCTTGTTGGCCACCTTCGCGTACCTCCGGTAACGGCTCGCCAGCTTCCGCAAATCCTCCCAATTGCCGTTCCACAGGAAGAAGTGCTCCTCCCTGACATCTCCATCAGATCGCAGACCACCGGGAATCTGCCTCACGAAACCGTCAAGCAGGTAGCGCCCCGGATGCGGCGCAAAGGTCTTGGCCCCAATCGCCGCAAGTGCACTGAGTACCTCATCCCGCTTTGTGCTCATCTTTCGAAACGACTGGTCAGTCAGGAATGAGAAATCGACCCACAGCCAATGCGGGCCAACACGCATGTGCTTGCCGGTCTGCTCACACATTGTGAAGGAGGGGCTTCCCTCGGCTTCAAGAGCAACGGTATCGCGGGTGACTGCCAAAGCGTAGGCATCACGCCGTTCATTACTGGCAAAGACTATCCGGTAATTTCCATGCTCAGGCGGAAGTACAATCCGTTCCCGGATGGGCGACGGCACCTTGACCATGCGGCAATTCCCGTAGTTTTTCGCAGGCTCCACACCGAGAAGCGTAATGGTGATTTCCCGATCCCGGCGATCTTCGCGAAATACTATCCGCCGGCACTCGTAGTCGAGCATTCCCGGCAACGCAAAGGATAGCGTTAGTCCGGGGGTTCGGTGCCGACCATCCTCCAGCCGAAAAGACAGTACCTCCGGTAATCCCGGTTCAGGGGTGACAGCCGCGATCGCAATCCGTGGTATGAATGCCACAAGTGCCAGGCCGATGAGCACTGCGATAAGGCTGCCGTTTCTTTCGATAGATTTACTCATCTCAGACCGTTCAACGAAAAAAATAAGCCGGAGCCACGAAGCAGCGATCGGCGTGAGTGATTTTGTTATGCGTTTTTTTGATAATGAGAAGCGTACCAATCAACCACTTCTCTAATCATTTTCTGGTATGACGTTTTATGCGTCTTTGCTTGGTCTTTGAAAAAGTTAATGCTGGATTTCTTCAACGAAATAGTTACCTTAACATTGTCTTCTTTCAATACCAGTTTATCCGGGGGCGGAAGAAAATCTTTGACAACTCTCAAATGCCCCATGGGTGCTTCAGTATATTTTATTTTGCTCTTCATATATTTTTCTTCCTTTTCTCCAATAACCCGCACCATAAATGCGAATAATGTTGGCGCGATACGTAAACCTGACGGTCAAGATGCCTTCACCTACACGCCCCATGCAATAATACCGATCCTCCTCTCTGCTATGGGTAGTGTCTTCCGCAATAATACGATTAGGATCAAGAAAAGCATGCTGCGCTGCTGCGAAAGAAACACCGTGTTTTGATTGATTCTCTCTATTCTTTTCTTCATCCCACTCAAACGTTGCTTTTTTCATAAAAATATTATGACAGACTTACGATAGTAAAGCAATATAATAATATGGTAATTAGTATGGTTATTTACTTCATAACATGAAGTTCACCGGGGGGAGGGCGCCTTTTCCCGCCAATCCGGTGAAACGGTTTATTTGGAGGCGGTGCTGCCTCTTTTCTCCTCCGGCGCTTCATGGGCATGCCCAAGAAGGTGCGTTAGCCAACTGGAAATGTGCTATGCAACCCTTTCCTGAACACATAAATCGACCACCCCAGCGTTTCCCGTCCCCACCTCAGATAAGCTGTCTTACTATCTCGCACTCGATTCAGCACGGTCTCCACATCTGGGTCGTCCCGATGACGAGTCGCCCAGGTTTCCGCAGCATACCACTGTAATCCTTCATATCTGTCCCAGTCATCCTGGCTGCTTACGAGTGTGTAGACCACCTCCAATCCTTGCTCTCGCCCGATTTCTACATTCTGATAATGTGTTCCGAAGTCGTTCCGTGTCAGTCCCATTGCTTCTAAATACTCATTTTCCGGTTCATGCCGCCAGTAGGGCTCTCCCACAACAATCCAACTATCCGGGGAGGCCATCTTCTTGAGCGCGTTCAACGTCCCTCGATGCCCCCCCCAAATCCAACTTGCACCGATGCAGGCCACCAGATCAAAGCTCTCTAAGGTCTCCGGGACATACTTGGCCCCGTCCATCTCCAGGAAATGGAGTTGAGCATCCGGAACACGTTCTCGATGCTTCTTTTGGATATCAGCAATGCAGTAGGGAGAGAAATCAACTCCTGTCCCTGTCATTTGTCTGTGCCGCTCTGCAAGCCTGATGAGGAACTCGCCCTTTCCAGTGGCGATATCGAGTACGCGTGCCCCGGGTTTCAGGGGCAGAAGGGTGATAAGCTGATCAAGTTTCTCAAGGCTCATCGGATTGCAGAGAATGCACTCCCGATGCGTGATGTTAAAAAACTTCCACATGTCCATACGTATGCCTCCTTTATCAATGCTAGCCGAATGAAAAGCTAAGCTGGAGCTGCGAAGCGGTGATCGCTTTTTAGTGACGGATTATAAATTTTTATATTTAATATGCAGTCCGTCAGCCAACTGTGCCAACTTGTTATCGAG